>BJGJ01000030.1 GCA_014190435.1 Methylocystaceae bacterium
GCTTAGTCGTTTACGCCCTTATTTTAAGTTTAAATTTCCCCCCTTCCAGGCCTTCACTGAGTCATCCTTAAGGAGGCTCCCTGCGATAGGCTAGCTGTTAATTGTAACAGCTTTTTGCTGATATCTTTTGCCAGGCTTTGAAAAACATAAACGATTTAAATTTTAAGAATAAATTTATTTACACAGGCTTGCATCACAGCAAAGGTTTTTAAAAAACGTTCTTTCAGACCTTTTCCTGAATTATCCGCGTCATAGAGTACGGTAGAAAACTTAAAAGAGGGACTATTAAAGAGCGCTTGAGGACTATTAAAGAGTACCTGGCCACTTTTAATGGATTCTTTTTTTGATAACATCTTTAAAAAAGATTCTGCGATTGTATCCGTATCAAAAACCGCCTGTTCAATTAAGCTTCTCCCGCCAATTTCATTAATGAGATCTTGGACGTCTTTAGAGCCATTTTTCTTATTAATTTCATTTTGTAATTCAGCGAGACGTAAACCGCTCTGATAAGAATAAACGAAACAATTCATCATCTCTAAATCTTCCGCACAAGCGGGGATAATACAATTATAAATCAATAAACCTGAAAGAAGTAGACTACGGACTAGATTACAACACATTATTAAAGTCCCAGAATTTTATTCACCCATCCATCATGGCTGAAATATTTTTGAAATTAACATCACATTCAAAAAGAAGCGCTAAACTAAGCGAGATTATAAACCATTGCATTGCTCACGTCCGCGCATATCTCCACGTTGCCCATTGTAAGTTAATCGAATAACGCCCCAAGGGCTTTTGCCCTCCCGATAGTCGCCATCTGGTGTCTCACGCAAACTTCCAGTCATTATTTGAAAAAAAATCGTCAGAGAGTCCCCCTCCCATGATTTAGAGGTACGGGTAATCTTTGTCACATGGACCGGGATCAACCGGCCGCCAATTTTCACTTGATTATCGATCAAAATACGCCCGTCATCTCCTTGGATGACGCATCCTTCTGCGCTGGATATTTGCGTGTTGCTGAGCGGCTCTAAATAGGCGCCTGAATTTGGAGAGGATTGCGCAAAAGCCGCTCCCGCTATTACACTGAACCATGTAAAGAAACCGATCCACTTCATTGAACTTTATCCTGTAAAATGTGCTTCATCACGAGAAGCCTAGGCTATCTGATTGCGGCGCATGGCGAATCGCAAATATGTGCGCCAGGGAAATCATTTGCATCCCAGCCGCTCGTTTCATTCGTATAGCCCTCATCAAATGCCTTAGGCTTTTTAGGCAATTGGACTGGCGCAGCAAGTGGCGTATCGCTAGCGAAGATCCAATCCCAAGGAGTCGGATCCCCCAAACGCCGAGCCTCAGCAAGACTTGGGAAACTAATTGTGATTATAAGCAAGAGGAAGCTTTGCAATAATTTTGCGCGCGCATATTTTCCGTTCAAGACATAAACTCCACCTTTACTGACGTTTCAGCTACAAATTATCTCAAAATAGACATGCAACAAATAGTCAATAGCTTATAAAGCATAGAATTTATTTAAGAAAACCTCTGAGCTTTATGAAGGTTTGAGCCAAAATCAGGACGGACGCTCAAGATACCCCAAAATAATACATAAGGGAAAAAATAGTGCCATTTTATCTTCAACTCAGCCTCCTTCTTGGCTTCGCTTTCCTCAATGGTGCACTGGCGATGTGCGAATTCGCCGTCGTTTCCTCGCGCCTTGGACATCTTCAAAGTCTGAAAACAAACAACAAAAAAGGCGCATCTGAAGCACTCGATCTCGCGACCGATCCCGGTCGCTTTCTCTCCACCTTGCAGCTAGGCATGACGACAGCCGGAGTATTATCCGGGGCCTTCTCCGGAGCCACGATTGGCGTGAATTTAAGCGGCTGGCTAAGTAATCTCGGTCTGTCAACGTCCGTTGCCCATTTTATTGGCGTCGGCCTAGTTGTAACTCTCATAACCTATCTCACTGTCATTATTGGCGAACTTGTTCCAAAACGCATTGCCCTTAAAAACCCAGAGTCAATTGCCTGCTTCATGGCTCCGCTGATGACACAACTTTCAATTACTGCGCGTCCACTCGTCTCGCTTCTTGAAAGATCAAGTGACGTGATCCTGTCTTTCCTTGGTCTCGCCTCTGAGAATAGAAGTCCCATTTCTGAGGATGAGATTAAATCTCTTGCCCAAGAAGCGGAAAGCGCAGGTGTCATTAAGCCAGGAGAAAGCGCGATTATTTCTCACGTTTTAGAGCTTGGCGATAAATCCGTGCAAAATTTAATGACACCAAGAGAGAAAGTCACAATGCTTCCTCTCGCTATGCCCTTACAAGAAGCTCGTGCAATTATGGATCAAAGCCCGTTTCGATGCTTTCCAGTCTATCATGAAGAAAAGAACAAAGTTGTGGGACTGATTTGGGCAAAAGATTTTGTTAACATCGATCCAAACGACGACCTTCCTCTTCAATCTTTAATACGAGAAGCCGTCATCCTAGAGGCTCATTTAGATACCCTAGAAGTTGTCAAAAAATTACAAAAATCTCCTATGCATATGGGCATGGTTCACAATGATCTAGGAGAATTTATTGGCATCATTACGGCTGCAGATGTGTTAGAGGTTCTTGTAGGGGCCTTTGAACGCGCCCCAATACGGACGTAATATTTATTGTTCATAAGGCAGAATATGCGTTTTGCGATTCTTCTTACTGCTCTTTTAGGAATTATTGCTTTTTGGGCCTGGTTTCTCGTTTTTAAAGAAAACCCAGACAACAAAACGGTACACCTATTAGAAGGTCGCGCGAAAAGTGAAATTGCGGATGCCTGCAATCGCGCTGCAAGCGAAGCAGGTAGACCAGAACGGTTTGATCCAGGCGATGTCCGAGTTGAAAAGCTTAATGAAAAAACACTGCAATCTGGCGTGATCACAATGGTCTCAATTCTGAATGTCGTTCATGACGCCACCCAGTGTCGCTGGGACGGAGAAGGCCCCGCGCAAATTTACCCCTAAGGGGGCGAGATTGATTGAACCCACCACAGATCTAAGATACTCAAATCCAAAACATTGCTTTTTCAAGACGTTTGCCTGCTCTCTCTATCCGCTTTTGCCCAAGTGGATCGCCTTATGCGACGCTCCCAGACCTCAAAAGGAGGAAATTCTCAATAAAACCACAATTTAACGCAATCTTAACCAAGGATAAAAGCTATTTTGGCACAGTATAAGTGTGAGGGTGCAGCCATGATGCAGGCGTTAATTGCGGAAACCCGCGACTGCTCAAAATTCCAGTCTCAACTTATCATCGCCTCTTATGAAGAAGCCTGGAGCGCAATTGAAGCATATACGATAGCAAGCGATAGGATTTTCGATATGACAGCGCTGGGCAGATCCCTGCTCGATGCAATCATTGAGGAAATGGATGTATTTGAAGATGAAAAAACTCTAGCGGAACTCTCGCTTCGTCGCCTTGGCTTCTGGCCCTCGCGTAGCGGCCAACATCTCAAAATTGCATAAAACTTTTCTACGCAAAAATTACATCTTCTGAAACGCGCCCGCGTTTGTCCTATAGATCATTTTTTTAGACTCATTACACCCAATTGCTCATTAATATAATCATCATCAATCATGAGCCTGACTTTAAGTCTTTTGACGGGGAGTTGGGTTTTAGGTGCAAATTTGCTAGCACCGCGGCCACTGACTCAAACTTCGCCTAACGATTCAAAAAAATTGGACTAACCGATGAACGTTTCCCCTCGCGCAGATGAAGACTTTCGACACCGCCTTGATTTTGCAGCAGAGGCAACCGAAGTAACGCTTGCAAGCTTACTCCTGCCAGAGAAACTCGCCGACGAAATCGTCCGTCCGTCCCGCCTTTTAGAAGCAATGCGCTATGCCTCCCTAGGAGGCGGCAAACGTCTGCGCCCTTTTCTTGTTATTGAAACAGCCCGCCTACTAGGCGTTGAAGGAGCTGGTGTGTTGCGCGTGGCGTCAGCCCTCGAAATGATCCACTGTTATTCGCTCGTTCACGACGACCTACCAGCAATGGATGACGATGATCTGCGTCGGGGCAGGCCCACATGCCACAAGGCATTCGATGAAGCCACAGCAATTCTTGCTGGAGACGGACTGCTAACTTTCGCTTTTGACGTCGTCGCAGATCCAGCCACTCACGAGGATCCAACCCTACGCGCCAATTTGGTTTTGGCGCTAGCGCGGGCTTCTGGCCTTGGCGGCATGGTCGGCGGTCAAGCGCTTGATCTGGCTGCTGAAATTGCCGCCATTCCTCTCACACAAGCCGAGATCTTGGAAATGCAGGCCATGAAGACTGGCGCGCTTCTGCGTTTCGCCGTTGACGCTGGCGCAATGTTAGGGCGCGCCTCCGCGCAACAAGCAGGTGCCTTAACGGCCTATGGCAAAGCTCTTGGCGCAGCCTTCCAAATCGCTGACGATATTCTTGACGCCGAAGGCGACACGATTGCCTTGGGCAAACGCGCCGGTAAAGACGCAGCACGCGGGAAGGCCACACTTGTAAGCTTACTTGGACTTGAAGCAGCGCGTAAGCGCTGCGATCAGCTTGTTGAGGAAGCGACGCAAGCGCTCCATGAAACAGGCCTCAAACCCGCCACGCAGACGCTGGAACAGGCGGCGCGTTTTGTTGCTGCGCGAAGAAATTAAGTGCTTATTCTGTGGCTTTGCAATCTAACCAAAACCAAGCTGCACCGCTTCACACCCGCGCTCCAAAACCTGCACGTATTCTCTGGGCGCGGCCGCATCTCTCCTTAGCCGTCCTTGGTCTTATGGTGTTTCTTTGTCTTCCAGAGACATTGCGTCTTTTCACGCGTCTATTAACTGGCTGGAATTTCGGTATCGTTATTTATTTTCTTCTTATTTTTGATCAAATCAATCAAGCCTCTCATCATGAGATAAAACGCCGTGCAAGAGAACTGGATGAAGGAAAATATATTATTCTATTTCTAACAGTTCTTGCTTGCTGCGCCTTTATTGGGGCAGTCACATCAGAACGCAGCAACCTCCATTCCTCATTTGGGCCAGATAAAATAGTCATCATTGGACTGACAGCGCTAACAGTCTTTTTATCCTGGTTTCTAATGAAGCTGAGCTTTTCCTTGCATTATGCCCATGAGTTTTATGGTAGTAATGATGAGGAGGACAATCAAGAAGATATGCCAAAAGGCGGCTTAAGATTTCCAGGAACGCCAGAACCACAATATTTGGATTTTCTTTATTCTGCCATTTTAATTGGCGTTTCATTTCTAACTGGAGATATTGAAACACGCTCAGCGCATATGCGCGGCATTGCTCTCATTCAAGGAATTTTATCCTTCTTCTTTAATGCATTTGTCCTAGCCTTAATAGTCAATATCGCCAGTCAATTTTTCTAAACGATGAAGCAGCTCAACACTTCTAACCCAGTAGAACTCAGTCAACTCTCCTGCCTCGCCGCTGGAGCAATTGGCAATCTAATCGAATGGTATGATTTTTACGTCTACGCTGCATTTTCTCTATATTTTGCCGACTCTTTCTTTCCAAACCACGATCCGCTTGCGCAAATGCTGTCTACTTCGGGGGTATTTGCACTTGGTTTCCTCATGCGACCCATAGGCGCCCTCATTTTTGGAAGCATTGGCGATAGATCGGGCAGAGGGCGCGCACTCACTCTCTCAGTCCTATTGATGTGTTCCGGATCTCTTCTCATTGCTGTGACGCCAAACTATGCCACAATCGGTATCGCTGCTCCCGGCATTCTCCTCCTTGCCCGCTTGCTTCAAGGCATTAGCCTTGGCGGCGAATATGGATCAAGCGCTGCTTATCTCGCCGAGATCGCGCCAAAAAACGCACGGGCCTTTTATTCAAGTTTTCAAACTGTCACCATGTTAGCTGGTCAGCTTCTCGCTTTGGGCGTTTTGATTATTCTGCAAAACTTGTTTCTTGATCCATCAGAGTTAAAAAATTGGGGATGGCGAGTTCCTTTTTTCTTCGGCGGGCTACTTGCCATTGCGGCGTTTTCGTTGCGCCGCGGACTTGTTGAAACCAAAGCCTTTGAAGACGCAGCAAAAGAAAGCCGTCACGGCTCCCTCAGTCTACTTTTTCATCATAAGCGAGAAACAGCGACTGTTATTGGCCTAACGCTCGGCGGCACAATCGCTTTTTATACCTATACGACTTACATGCAGAAATTTCTAAAATTATCTACAGGGTTAAATAACGAAGAAACAAGCTGGATTCTTGCAGCCTCTCTGCTCTTTGCAATTATTTTGCAGCCTCTCTATGGCGCATTGTCTGATCAAATTGGTAGAAGGCCAATGCTGATCGCTTTTGGTATGCTCGGGGCAAGCCTGACCTGGCCACTTCTCAATGCTATTCAGCAAGCGGCAAATCCTGGAGAGGCTTTTATATTAATCTGCTGCGGCTGGCTGATCATTAGTTTCTATACATCGATTAACACTATCGTTAAAGCAGAGCTTTTCCCAGCAACAATCCGCGTTACAGGCATCGCACTTCCCTATGCGCTAACCGTCTCACTGTTTGGCGGCTCTGCCGAATATGTCGCGTTATGGTTTAAGTCGCGCGGTCACGAAGATTGGTTTTATTTCTATGTAAGCCTGGCTATTTTCATCTCGCTAATCGTCTTTGTCTCTATGACAGAGACAAAGGGAAAAGCTTTAAAATAGCCACAAGCTTATGAGCCAGCAAAAATGGAGAGCTACTCGAACCGATCAATTATCTAAGAAGCTTCTTAGCTTACGACTACGGCTTGGATGCTTAAGTTTACGCAACGCCTTCGCTTCAATCTGTCGAATACGTTCGCGAGTAACCGAGAACTGTTGCCCAACTTCTTCAAGCGTATGATCCGTGTTCATGCCAATGCCAAAACGCATGCGCAAGACCCGCTCTTCGCGCGGCGTTAGAGAGGCAAGCACACGCGTCGTTGTCTCACGGAGATTTGATTGAATAGCCGCTTCAATCGGCAAAATAGCGTTTTTATCCTCGATAAAATCTCCCAGGTGCGAATCTTCTTCATCACCAATAGGAGTTTCAAGAGAAATAGGCTCCTTAGCGATTTTGAGGACCTTGCGCACTTTTTCAAGCGGCATAGCGAGCTTTTCTGAAAGCTCTTCTGGCGTCGGCTCGCGACCAATCTCATGAAGCATCTGCCGAGAGGTACGGACAATTTTATTAATTGTTTCGATCATATGAACAGGGATGCGGATGGTGCGCGCCTGATCAGCAATCGACCGGGTAATCGCTTGACGGATCCACCAGGTTGCATAGGTGGAGAACTTATAGCCGCGACGATACTCAAATTTATCAACGGCCTTCATCAGGCCAATGTTTCCTTCCTGAATGAGGTCCAGGAACTGCAAGCCGCGATTAGTATATTTCTTCGCAATAGAAATAACGAGGCGGAGATTGGCCTCAACCATTTCTTTCTTCGCCTGGCGGGCTTCGCGCTCTCCCTTTTGCACCATATGCACAATTTTTCGAAATTCGGAGATTTCGAGTCCAGTCTCAGTCGCGAGCGCGTGGATTTCCGTGCGTAGATCTCGAATATTATCTTTTTCTACAGAAACGAACTCTTTCCAGCCCTTTGATCCCAATTTAGCAACACGCATAACCCACTTTGGATCCAATTCAGAACCGTGGAATTTATCGATAAAATCTTCGCGAGCAACACCATGACTGTCGGCCAAACGCAGAAGTTTCAGCTCATAACCAATCAGTCGTTTATTAATATCGTAAAGCTGCTCAACCAATGCTTCAATTCTATTCTGGTTGAGAGAGAGAGACTTAACATCAGTCACAATTTCTTTTTTTAATGACTTATATTTGCGTTCTTGCGCCGGCGTGAGACTCTCATTTTTAAGTTTGTTCTCAACGTTTTGATCTTGCAAACGACGGAGCTTTTTATAAGCGTCAGCAACACGTGCAAAAGTTTCTAATACCTTTGGCTTTAACTCTGCTTCCATTGCAGAGAGTGACACAGAGTTTTCCATGTCGTCATCATCATCAAAGGATTCTTCTGGTGGCGGCTCTTCTTCACCTAAACCCGCAGGCGGCGTCTGCGGCGCGGTCGCCGGAGCCATTTCAGATGAGGTTGGAGCGACGAGACCCTCAGCGCCTTCGAGCGGTTTTGCCGTCGCTTTACCCTCAGGACCAGCATAAGTTGCTTCAAGATCGATAATATCTCGCAGCAAAACTTTGCTCGTCTCTAATTCTTCTCGCCAAATGATAATTGCTTGAAATGTCAGGGGGCTTTCACAAAGGCCCGCGATCATCGCCTCTCGACCAGCTTCAATGCGTTTGGCAATTGCAATCTCGCCTTCACGAGAAAGCAATTCGACAGAACCCATTTCGCGCAAATACATCCGCACAGGATCATCTGTGCGATCTGCTGGTTCTGAAGTCCGCGTTGCGACCGCAGTCGGGCGAGCTCCTTCTACGAGTTCCCCGCCTTCCGACTCTTCCTCTTCACCATTTTGCTCTTCGCCATCCGCTTCATCTGGATCTTCTCCTTCAGAAACCGTAATGCCCATTTCCGAGAGCATGGCGTAAACATCTTCTATTTGATCTGACGAAACTTCTTCTGAGGGTAATACAGCATTGAGTTCAGCATAAGTGACAAAGCCACGCTTCTTCGCGAGCTTAATCATCCGCTTGACGGCGGCGTCGTTGAGATCGAGCAACGGTCCATCAGCGGTTTCAACCGTCGCTGCGGCGTCATTATCGATCTTTTCTTCGTCTTTTTTTGCCATCAAGAACTCCAAACAGTTCACTAGTCGCCTATATTTTGGCACCCAACGAACGTATATGCCCCCGTGAGGATCGCGTGATCGCCACGAATAAAATGTTGAAGGCAAACGCTGGCAGCGCGCCTTCGATTCGACCCAACATCTCAATGCGAGATTAATGTCCCGCTAACTCGCTTGCGCACCCATAGTACTTCACAGGGAACGCGACGGACGACCAGAAAGAGCGCCAAAGCCCTCCAAAGCAGCTTCTGCGCCCTCCAGCGCGGATAGTTGGGTTTGAATGTCTCTTATGCGCGCGGTGTCTCGCTCATTCGGTTCCTGGGCGAGCCGAGACTCGACCTCGCGAAGCTCTCTATTTAACGCCCACGCCCGGCGATGCAAGACTAAAGCCTGTCGCAGGCTCTCAGCGGCGTCTATCGAGGCCGCTTCAGGACGCACGCTCCATAAAGTTGCGTGCGCCGCCATGCCAGAAAGCCGACCAAGCGTCGAAGTAAATCCTTTACTTTCAATAAAATGAGTTAGATCTCCGTGGTCAGGCCCACCCATTTCTATCCACAACACCATAGCATCTCTAAGGGCGGAGGCCTCAGAAGCCGCAAAATCAAGAGCGGCGATTTCATCAATCTGTCCAGCCAAGAGATCCGGATGATTGAGAAGTATAAGCAAAATCAGCCCTTCTCGGGCTGACATCACAGGCCTAACACCTCGAAATAAGGCCGAATTAGCCAATGCGCTGCCAACATAGACAGGCCCAGGACGCGCCTCTGGCCTCTTGCCGAAACTCTGCTGAGCGCGCGGAGATCCGAAGTCGCGATCATTACGGCGGCTAAAGAATCGTTCCGACTTCCGACCGAAGAGGCTTGTAAGCCTGCTACTAATTTCTTGCTGATAATAACGTCGCAGCGTCTCGTCAGGAATTTGCGCCGCCACTTCCCTTAAGCGCTTTTCAAGCGCTGCGCGACGCTCAGGCGTATCCAAGGTTACGCCTTCCACCTCGCGCATCCATAAAATATCAACCAACGGCAATGAGTCCTTTAAGGCTGAAACAACAGCCGCCGGACCATTCGCGCGTAACAATTCATCTGGATCTAGACCCTCGGGTAACAAGACAAAGCGCAGACTGCGCTCTGCGCCAAGCAGGGGCAATGCCGTGTCAATAGCCCGATAAGCTGCCTTCAATCCAGCCTTGTCGCCATCAAAACAAAGGATGGGTTCATCCGCCATGCGCCAGAGCAAAAGACATTGTTCTGCTGTTAAGGCTGTGCCAAGCGGCGCCACAACATGAGAAAGCCCTGCAGTTGTTAAGGCAATAACATCAACATAACCCTCAACTGCGATAATGTTTCCTGTTTCATGCGCAGATTTGCGCGCATTATGCAAATTATATAACGTCGCTCCCTTATGAAAAAGCGGTGTTTCGGGCGAGTTAAGATATTTTGCTTGCGCATCCGAATCCATCGCGCGGCCGCCAAACGCAATCACGCGACCAGAGAGATCGCATATAGGAAAAATAATACGATTGCGGAAACGATCAAACGGCACAGCAATATCGTTACCATGAATGAGTAAGCCGGCCTCAATCATTGTATCAACACTAACGCCCTTAGCCGCTAAATGATCGCGTAACGCGTGCCTCTCGCTTGAGGCATAACCCACCCGAAAATCATGGCGCGCTGCAGAACTAATTTGGCGTTGATCTAGATAAGTACGCGCTGCCGCGCCACGAGGCGCCAAGAGTTGTTTTTGAAAAAAAGCGGCCGCCCATTCCAGCACATCCGTCAGCGTCGCGCGCTTTTCCTCCGCCTCGCGTTGCTCCTTCGTCTCAACCGGCATGGAAAGGCCAGCAAGTGTCGCTAGTCGTTCCACGGCCTCGGGAAAGGATAACCCTTCCGTTTCCATCAAGAAGGAAAAACCATCTCCATGTTTGCCTGAGGAGAAATCATGAAAAAAGCCTTTCTGATCATTAACATAGAACGAAGGCGTCTTTTCTGCATTGAACGGCGACAATCCCCGCCATTCTCGGCCTTGTTTTGATAATTTTACCTTTTTTCGCACGACTTCTGATACCGGTATGCGCGCACGGATCTCGTCAAGGAAAGCGGGTGAAAAGTGCATAGAATTCCTACTGTGGAAAAACGCGTAAATTTAACATTTTGCGCTCACAAACACATAGTCTTAGGCGCTAGATTGCCCATAATCCACAAGCGGAAATGATCAAAAGAGCGACCCTGGCCTTCTATCTCGAATTTCAGCTCTGGGCTAATTAAACCATCCAGGGAAGATGCACTCCTCCCTTCTCATCCCTAAAAACTATATTTTTGCTAGGTTTTAGCGCGCAAAAAAGCCCCGCGGGCCATCTGTTTCTATACGAGCGCACTCACTAACTGGCAGCTTTAGCATACTTAAAACAGTCCTGGTCAGGCACAGAGCGAGTATAAATTACGCCCTCTGCGCCACACTCAAAAATTAAATAATTAAGGATCGCCAGAATTTATCAGCGGCCTTGCCGGTGGTCGTCACCTTTGGCATGTTGGTGCCGTTCAAGGAGGACACGTGGAATGATCCGGTTGTGGAAGAGAGCGCTCATCTGCCTTTTGCTCGCTTTGGGCCTTTATACGCCTGCACGCGCCCATACACCGGATATTTCAACAGGTAAAATTGCAGCGCAAGCAAACCGCATCTACGTCGTCGATATCGGCTTTCTTGCGACGGACTTAGAAAAAATATTTCAAGCGACCATGGCGGAGCGGATTGGCGCAGACCTCTCGGTGCCCGGCGTTTTAGAAACCGAAATAGGTAAATTGGTTTCGAAGCGCGTTAAGATGCGCGGGGAAACAAATCGACACTGCCCTGCTACTATTGAGAAATCTGGTGAAGATCCAACCAATCAGGATAGCGCTTTGGTGGTTTTGCGCTTTGATTGCGGCGCTACTGAGGGTCAAATTTTTTATGACGCACGCCAACTCCTTGCTGCCCAAGGCTCTAAAGGCAAGCATCTCGTTACGCTAACAGGAACAGCAAATTCCGGCGAGACCATGCTCTACCTCAATGATCCTGAGCTTGATTTATCAAAACCCATGGAAACAACGCCGCAGCTGATGTGGAAGTTCTTACAAGCAGGCGTTGAACACATTGTAACTGGCTATGATCATCTATGCTTTCTTTTTGCTTTGATCCTATGGGCGCATGGCGTTTGGTCTGTTGTTAAAATTGTTACCGCATTCACAATTTCTCACTCAATAACCTTATCTCTTGCAGCCCTTAATATTTTCACCCTGCCTTCTCAAATTACAGAAGCCCTCATCGCCGCCTCAATCATCTTTGTTGCTGTAGAAAATTTCTTTTCGCATAATATTGACAAGCGTTGGCGAACGACATTTTTCTTTGGCTTTATTCATGGCTTTGGCTTCGCCAGCGCTTTGACTGAAATGGGCGTCCCACAGAGTGCTGTTTTGCCAGCTCTTGCTGCTTTCAACATTGGGGTAGAGGCTGGACAGCTCGCAATTGTATTGGCTGTCGTCCCGATCTTGCTTTACATTGATCGACACACCAAAGGCGCGCGTCATGAGAAATTTGTTTATCTCACCTCGGCTGCGATTGGGCTCTTTGGGTGCTACTGGCTATTGGAGCGCATTGGCTTTCTTCCAGGAGCTGGAAGTTAGCTTTTCACGCGCACATAGTCTCCCGGAGCCTCACAAATCGGCTTAAGCTTTCCATCTCCCGGCGTGCGCGCTGGCACGCGCTGTGGCGCTTGCGCTGAAAGCCAGGCTAACCAATTTGGCCACCAAGATCCTTTCGTTTCCTGTGCAGTTGCAACCCAGTCCTCATAATTTCCAATAACTGGGCCGTTCGTCCAATATTGATATTTATTTTTTGACGGCGGGTTAATCACCCCAGCAATATGACCCGCGCCGCCAAGGACAAAAGTTACCGAGCCGCCATAAAGTTTTGCTCCCCGAAACACAGAAGGTGCAGGTGCAATATGATCTTCTCTGGTGGCGAGTTCATAAATCGGAACCTTGACATTATGCAGGTTCAATTTAATGCCATCAATGACCATTAGGCCACGAGCAAGAAGATTTTCAACATAACAACTGCGCGTATAGAAAGAGTGATTAGCACGCGGAATGCGCGTGCAATCAGAATTCCAGGCAAGCAAATCAAAAGCGGCTGGCTCAACCCCTTTCATGTAATTATCTACAACATATGTCCAAATAAGCTCATTAGGCCGTAACATATTAAAAGCATTCGCCATCTTGACGCCATCAAGATAGCCCGTCTTAGCCATGCTCTCATCCATTGCTGCAAGACGCTCTTCATCAAAGAAAATTTGCAAATCTCCTGCATTAGAAAAATCAACTTGCGTGGCGAAAAAAGTGACGCTGTCAATTCGATCGTCCCCCGTGGCCGCCATATAGGCCAATGTGGTCGCTAACAGAGTTCCACCAACACAATATCCTGATGCTGCAATTTTATGTACGCCTGTCGCTTGCTGAATAACATCAAGCGCTGTCAGAATACCCTCATGCATATAGGCTTCGAAACCTTTCTCTGCCTTGCTTTCATCAGGATTAATCCATGAAATTATAAAAACAGTTAGACCTTGCTCGACCGCCCACCGTACAAAGCTTTTCTCTTTATTGAGATCTAGTACATAGAATTTGTTAATCCACGGCGGCGTAATCAAAAGCGGACGCGCATAAACTTCAGAGGTCGTTGGCGCATATTGTATCAGTTCCATCACATCATTACGCCAGATGACTTTTCCGGGCGTATTGGCCATATTCACGCCAAGCACAAACTTATCTTCGTCTGTTTGACGAATTTTCAATATGCCATGACCCGCAGAAATATCTTCAACAAGCATTCTGAAGCCGCGAACAAGATTTTCACCTTTTGCCTCAACTGTTGCGCGTAATAATTCAGGATTG
Organism: Methylocystaceae bacterium; assembly: GCA_014190435.1. Taxonomy (GTDB): domain Bacteria; phylum Pseudomonadota; class Alphaproteobacteria; order Rhizobiales; family Beijerinckiaceae; genus Methylocystis. The sequence goes on from BJGJ01000030.1 coordinate 13,694, forward strand.
GTAGGCACAAAATTAGATGGAGAAATAGCGCTTGAAATGAGTCGCGTGTAAAAAGCTGCCTTCACGCGCGTTTGAGAATCCAAGCCCTCCGTCTTATCAATGAGATCTCCAGCCCAACGAGATGTATAGAGATAGGATTGTCTCAACCAATCAAAAAAAGGGTTCTCCTGCCATTCTGGTGATGAAAAACGCTTATCCGCAGGATCAGCTTCAACCACGGGAGGCGTTGCCTCTCCTGAGTAACGCATCAATGTTTGCTGCCAAATATCCGTCAGACCGCGATAAAGTTGAGCCTGCTCCATCGCCGCGCGTTCTGGTTTTGACAACCAATATTCTGCAACAACTCCCAGAGCCTTTGTTGCATCCGCAACGCTTGCGGCTAATTCACTCCGCGTTTCTTCTGCATCAACGCCACCCAAAGCCGCAGTAAGCGCTTTTCTTCCCTGGTCGACAAGATCCGCCATATTTTCCGCTAAGGCACCAAACTCTACGCCTGGCATGATTGGCTCAAACGCCGGCAGGGAATCCTCTTGCGATTGCTTTGACTTCTTATTCTTATCTCCCGCTTTAGATTTAGTCTGAGCTGAGTTGGACCCCGCTGATTTTGTCTTGGGTTTTGTCTTGGGTTTTGTCTTGCGTTGTGAAGAAGATGCCTTTGTCTCTGTATCTGAGCGGATTAATTTTGATGTTTCCTTTAAACTTTGACGCACTGCTGGGCGTTCTGCATCGGTTAGTTTTTTTACTGAGCTTTTCTTGATCTCAGCTCCTTTTTTCGTTTTAGCGTCCTGATCCACACCCATGTTCATTCCTATTTATCGCGTCAGCTGCTCAGCGATGGTATCAGCCCAGTCATCGCCTGAGGCGACGCCTAAACAACAATTGAGAGATTGCTCGTAATCTACTCTTAATCCCAGACGAAGAATACCGGGCAAAATTAATACCGGAGAAGATGACCCTATCAATGAATAATATGAGCTATTTGTGACCTTGCCTTAGGAAAATGAACCCCGAGACATCATGTCGCGTACTAAGGCGCTTTTGTCTAAGAACCAAGCGATTCCTCAAAATGGTGTCAAATTGCTCAACGGCAAGCCATGGGCCGTAGCAACTGGCGCAGAAATTAAATTACCTGCCGTTATTTCTAACCCACTGGATAAGGAGGGATCTTCCCTGAGCGCCTTGCGCCAGCCTTTATTCGCCAGAGCAATAATAAAAGGGAGCGTAGCGTTACTCAGCGCAATTGTAGAAGTTCGCGGCACGATTCCTGGCATATTCGTCACACAATAGTGAATGACGCCATCAACAGTATAGACAGGCTGAGAATGGCTCGTTGGGTGAGAGGTTTCACAACATCCACCCTGGTCGATGGCCACGTCTACGATCACAGATCCCGCTAGCATAGTTTGTAGCATGGATCGCGTAATGAGCTTTGGAGCTTTTGCGCCAACAGTTAATGCAGCGCAAATAACAAGATCAGTAGTTGTTAGCGCCTCAGAAATAGTCTGATACGTTGCAAAAAGCGTCTGGATTCGAAATCCAAAACGCAACTCCGCACGGCGTAAAGCCTCAAGATTATGATCCGCTACTAAGACGCGCGCACCCATACCAAGCGCAATCGCTGTAGATTGAAGGCCAACATTGCCTGAGCCCAAAACTAAAACCTGAGCTGGCGGAGTACCGGGCGCGCCTGCAAGAAGAATACCCCTTCCGCCATTTTCTTTTTCAAGAAAACGTGCGCCCATTTGTGGGGCTAGGCGTCCAGCAATTTCGGACATGGGAGCCAGAAGAGGTAACTCCCCACCTGGCATACGCACTGTTTCATAAGCAATACAATGTGCGCCACTTGCCATCAGACCACGCGTTAAATCAAGATTTGCAGCCAGATGCAGATAGGTAAAGAGAACTTGGCCCGGTCGTAACTGCTTGATTTCAAGATCAAGCGGTTCTTTCACCTTCACAATCAATTCTGCCTCGTTAAAAATTTCAGCTGCAGTCGCAACAAGACGAGCGCCACCACTCACATAAGCGTCGTCTGAAAATCCAGAGCCTAGACCTGCACCGCTTTCGATTAATACTTGATGACCCTGACGTCGTAATTCGGTAGTTACATCTGGTGTAAGGCCTACCCGATACTCGTTGCTTTTGAGTTCTTTTGGCACCCCGATGAGCATTGTATTCCTCACTTATAATAGATCATCTTTAGCCAGCGGCGACTTGAAATTACTTCATTCCATGACACTTGGAACGAGACCCATAATCTTAGCTTTCTGGCCAAGACTATCGGAACTTATACGAGATTTACTTATCATCTTGAGATTATTTTGATCGCCTAACATACACGTTATAGCTATAAGGTTCGGAACGATACATTATCAAAAATAGAAGAACCTACCATGATCCTTGCAGTACTGAGACGTAAAAAATCAATTCAAAAGCTGCAAGAAGAAGCCAAAAATCAAGTTGTCTTTCGGCGTGTGTTGGGACTTTGGCAATTAGTCGGGATTGGGTTAGGCGGGCTAATTGGTGTGGGCATTTTCATTCTTACTGGCGTCGTTGCAGCAACGCAGGCAGGACCAGCTGTTGCCCTATCTTTTATGATTGCTGGAGTGGCCAGCGGCGCAGCGGCGCTCTCATACGCCGAGTTTGCAAGTCTGATACCTGTTGCCGGTAGCGCCTACACCTACGCTTATGCTGTTCTGGGCGAAGGGGCGGCCTGGATCATCGGCTGGGATCTCTTACTTGAATATGCGCTGGTCGTCGCTGTCGTCTCAATTGGCTGGTCCGCCTACCTCCAGTCTCTCTTAAATCAACTTGGTTTTGCTCTGCCTGACTGGGCTTCTGGCGCCCCAGGTACTGGGCCTGGGCATGAGATTGATATCTTTGCAGCGCTTGGTGCGCTCGGCGTTGCATTTTTACTCAGTGTAAAAATTGAATGGAGCGCTCGATTTAATATGATCATGGTATTAATAAAAATCTCAGCTGTAATGCTGGTTATTGTTGCAGGCCTTCCCTACATCCGCGTAGAAAATTGGCATCCCTTCATGCCCTTTGGATTTCTTGGGGTTACTGAAGGCGCGGCAGTCGTTTTCTTTGCGGTCTTTGGCTACGATACGCTGACGACAGCCGCCGAGGAGTCGCGTAATCCGCAAAGAGATATACCGCGCGCCATTTTAATCTCGCTTACTATCGCTCTTATACTCTACGTTGTCATGTCTCTCGTTTTAACGGGCATTGTCCCATATGAGACGTTAAACAACCCTGCACCAGTTGCTGAAGCATTCACCAGACTTGGTCTACCCTGGGTTGCGCTCATCGTCTCCATTGCTGCCGTTTCTGGTATTGCGAGCGTCATGCTTGCTTTTCTAATGGCTTGTGCGCGCGTTTGTTTTGCTATGAGCCGGGATGGCTTACTCCCAAGCTGGCTAGCCAAAACACATCCGCGATTTAGTTCTCCCTACCGACCAACGCTCATTGCAGGATCAATTACAGCGCTAATTGCTGGATTATATCCGATTAAGGATGTAGCTGAACTCGTTAATATCGGCACCTTATCCGCATTTGTAGTAATTTGTCTGGCTGTGATCGTTCTTCGACGCATCAATCCTGACGCAACACGAGGCTTTCGCACGCCCTTTATGCCCCTGACGCCAATCATTGGCGCTGCGTTCTCTTTCTGGCTTCTAACCCGCTTACCCTTTATCGCTTGGGTACGTTTTTTAATCTGGATGGCGTTAGGACTACTCATCTATTTTTTCTACGGACGCAGTAATAGCAAATTGAATGTGAATAGTTAAAGCAAGTAGTATAAGAGAAATCGCTATTTAAATAAGTCTATCAAAAATGCTAGCTTATGCTAATTAAGATCTAAGAAGATCAAGTTCTTGGAGAAAGACTGTGATGTCGCCAACAATAAAAAGAAAATTAGCAGACTTAATCAGGCTTTTTCTATACGCCTTGACTGTTACTGTTATTTTTTATCCCCTCTCGTTGGCACAAGCACAAAATAGCGTCAAAGAGAAATTTGGTTCCTGGGATTATCGTTGTGAGACTGTACCTGGCGAACAAGGCCAACAATGTCTCCTCGCTCAAACTGTACAGGCGGAAGATCACGCAAATTCATCCCTTGGGATCGTTATCTTACGGCCTAAAGGCGCTAAGGATGGGATTTTCCGCGTCGTCGCACCGCTTAGCGTTTTTCTAATCAATGGCGTTAGTTTGAAAATTGATCAGCTTGATATCGGCCGCAACGCCTTTTTCAGATGCTTCCCAACTGGCTGCCTTTCTGACGCGGCGCTTGATGAAAAATTAATTGAGCAATTAATTAAGGGTAAAGTTGCAACATTGGTCATTTATCTCTCCCCCTTCGAGGGCAACAGACATCTGGTCAAATTGAATGGTTTGCGCGAAGGCTATGATAAACTCCGCTAGGCTTTTAAAGGACGCAAGCGCAGAAGGAGTCATATGCAGACGACTTCAATGTCAACGCAGAGCTCCTTCTGGCCTATTTTTTGTCACATTTCACACCGCGAACTCTTTAACACTCGGTTAACTATTTAAGATTTCAATCACTTTAGAACGAATCTCCCAGATCGCAGTTCGACCATATTCTGCTGCGATAACGGCCACGTTCAAAGGAAGGATCCAATGAAAAACTTCAGTTATAACATCACAGTTTCATTTTTCGGTTTAAGCTCACTCTTACTGACCTGCTTTATCGCCGGCCGTGTTGCTGCATTAATTCTTAGATAAAATCTGCTGGAGCTTCAGGTTGCATGATCCTGCAGCCCAATCTTTCTGCAAGCTCGTAAATGTTATAATATCATTGGTGCCTAACACACCTATCGCTCTCATCAGACCGGAGCGGTTTAATTATAATTAAATTAAGTTTCTTGAACAAAAATTAAAAAGTCTTTTTAAGAGATACTACTGTCCTCAGCACAAAAGCTAACATATCTCTAAATGTGATTGCGGGCTGGCGTCTAGCAGATGACGGCTAATTAGCTACAGGCATAGCTACTCACGATATTATACTCATAGGACAACCATAGTAGAGTCAAAGTAAAGCTTAAAACCTATATTCATATTATTATGTTACTAAGAAATTGAGATCTAAAACGCATCTTATTTTGATAGGCTTTTTGAGCCAACAATCTAAAATCCAGCAACAGATCATTGCAGTCATATATCTCAAAAAAACATAGCTTCTTCTTTGAAGCTGCAGGGGAAAAAACTCATTCGCTCCTTCAATAAACCTACCCTATAAAAATATAGACTACTTTGAAAGAAAAAACTGCAATGATCTAATTTTTTAATGACATGGTCCCCTTACTGTCCGATAGCCTCTAAAATTTCCATCTTCATCATATTGCGCAATATGATGGAGGCATCCCTTCAGACTTGGTATCGGATGA
>BJGJ01000031.1:0-6492 GCA_014190435.1 Methylocystaceae bacterium
TTCAGCGTAACGGCGGCAACCAGAACTCAGCTACGCAGACCGGCTGGACAGCTGGCGGCGGCGCAGAATGGATGTTCATGCCTAACTGGTCGGCTAAGGTTGAATACCTCTACACCGACGTTTCCGGTGGCAACAGCGGCTGGGGCAATAACCTCGGCGTCAGCCTCAACAGCGTGAACAACCACACGCGTTGGAACACCGTTCGCGCCGGCGTGAACTATCACTTCAACTGGGGCGCTGCGCCAGTTGTAGCAAAATACTGATTACTTAATTTACTAAGACTGTAAAACTTAGTCTTAGCGGTAAATTAGAGATGTGAAACATAGTTTCTCATTCAACAGTCCCCTGGCCTGCGAGACGCCAGGGGGCTTTCTATACATTCTTCGTTAATAACCGAGTTTATTTGAGGAAGAATAATATGACATCCCTTGGAAAATCTACTTCTAGAAAGAGCTTCTCCAATTTATTTAGCTTGGTAGTAGCAACAGTATTTATTAATAATTTTCCAGTGCATGCAGAAGAAAAAATCTCAGATAACCAAGACGGTAAAAAAACATTAGAAAGCCTAAACCAGGCTACTTCAAAAGATCAGAAAAAAGACGCTGATAAAATGAGCCATAAGGCCGAAGGCGTTATTAGTCTTGATGTTACAGCAAGCAAAAATAAAATTTACCTCCTGCTTGGTAAAAATATTAAAGGTCAAATATCACTCTGGCTACAAATTTCCAATAATAATGCAGCTTTTTGGTCCAAAGAAACGGAAATTCCAATTCCCGCAGCTTCAGGCGCAACAATTTCTAGAGGCTCGGATGCAAGAATAGTAAAAGCGGGCAAAAGTATTATTGTTCTCTGGATGAGCCATGTTGAGGGTGCGCGTTTTGGCTCCGGCCCAATGGTTGCTATGAGATCTCTAGATGAAGGAAAGTCATAGGAACAGGTTCAAGGTCCTGCCGACTGGATGAATGGTCCGCATGGTTTTTTCTCGTTAACCTATAGCAGAAATATACTGCATGCGACTTGGTTAGATAAGCGCGATCCGCAACTTTCTACTCCTGGCGCGCAAGGCCTACGTTATGCCTACTCGCAGGACGAGGGTAAAACATGGTCTAATAACATGACATTAGACGATGTTGTCTGCGCTTGCTGCTGGACGAAGAGTTTAGGCGATAAGAACGGAAATCTATACGTTCTTTACAGGGATAAGCAGCCATCCGATATGGCGATTGGAGTAGTCAGTTCCAAGCATACTTGGTCGAGGCTTTCTACGGTAGGTAAGTTTGATTGGGAATTTTCTGGTTGTCCGCATATTGGCGGTGGCTTAGCCATAAAACAAAACGGCTCAAAAAAAGAATTACATGCAATTATTGGAACTCGAAAATCAGAAAATGCTGGTGTTTATCATCTGATGTCTTCTGACGGCGGCAGGAAATGGGATGCACCAGAAAAATTAGGAGACAACTCATCAACACATGGAGACATTGTCATTGATAGGACAGGTGAAATTTACGCTGTTTGGGATATGATTGATCCTGAAATCAATGATGGTTCTATGGGTATCTATCTTAGTCACTCAAATAAAAAAAGGGATTGGTCAAATATTAAAAGAATATCCAGACAAGGATATAGCGCTTCGCACCCAAAGATTATTTCAACCAAGACTGGTCAGCTTGTAATCTGGACAGAAAAAAATGACCGTGGAGAATCGCTTCTTGCTATGAAAAAATTCTAAGGATCAAAATAATTTGGAGATCGCAAAATACAAACCAGATATTGATCTCACTATTTTAATTTCTAAAGAGCCGTATCTATCCCAACTCTGCGTTACACAATTTTATAACAATAGCGATAGATAATACCTCTCCAATTCTTGAAGCGGATTGGAAATACCCCTAGAACGCTTACCTGACACCGTCACCTCTCAAACGCAAAAAAAATTTATGACCCGTTTCCAATTTGCTGAAATCTTGATTAAACTTAAAGGACTGACCTGGGTATATCGCAGCCTCTGGCGCGGGAGGTGCTTCAGCGCTAGAAAGAATATTTTTAACATGAACTCCAAACCCTGGGCTGGTTGATCTTTTTGTCTGGATTGGAGCAATCTTGCCTTCTTCATTAATCCAAAATGTCGCCTACTTTTCTCTCGCACTAGCGGAGTTTTTACTCCGGACTTTCGCCACGATCTAACTCGCAATAAAAGCTTTATAATAAACCATGCTTATGTTTGGTTTGGCTTGTTTGCGACCCATCTTTTCAGCTGCCTGAGAGGACTGTGCTGATGATGATTTAGTTTCCACTGAGGGGTTAACTGGTAGGTTATTTCACTGAGCCACAACTAGACTTGAACACTCAAGCAAATTGCTTGAATAAACAGTAAATTTACATTCTGCATGAAGTTCATGCTCTCTTTATTTCCGATTTAATCTCTGGATATTTTATTAATGAAACGCAAAGCTTTGCGCCACAAAGGCTACTCCACAATTACCTGGCCCGCGTGAGGAGGCAACTATTCTTCTAGCCAGCGCCGCATGTCCTGGAGAGGAGGCAGAGACCGAAATCCCAGAAATACTGCCGCCCGCATTTACATGAAAAGTTACATGCGCGTTGCCTGATCCAAGGTGAGTCGTTCCAGGCGTATGGCACCGTAGATCTGTGGCGATATGGGCAAGACATACCGCACGAGATGCGCCAGAACCTGCTCCGTCATGAGCGCCTGCTCTTCTGCGTGCCTGCGCCTCCTGACTTCGCTGCGCCTGTTCTGCTTGCTCCTGCTCCTTGTTAATTTTTTCCTTCTCGGAAATTTCTTGTTTGGCTTTTAATGTGAGGGCATCAGGATCCATTACGTCTGGCGGTGGCAGCGCAAATTCAGGGTCTTCTACCACTACAGGCGAGGGCTTATCCTGAGCCTCAGCGACCTCTTCCGCGTCAATAAAGTCCCCATCCTGAACAAGCTCCATTTCCACCAAATCCAATGATATGGCTTCAGGTTGAGGCGCTAAAATGAAAGCAACAAACACAGAGATATGTAAAAGAATAATTATAAGCGTTGTTAAGGATCTAAAACCTTTTGGTAAAACACTTGGAACTAGCGCTCTAACATCTCTATCCATGCGCCAATCTTGATTAAAAGAAGCTGTTGTCATAACTCAGCCTCTCTTCTCAATTTAAAAACGATCCTTAGCTTCGATATAAAATTGTGCATCATACTTGACGTCCTAGAAAGGGCTCAAGTCCGAGCCACTGCGTAGCTTGTGGTGAATATCGTCGAATAAAAAATTCAAAGACGACAATGAGAAGGAGTGAAGCGCCAAGGGTTGGCAGTAAAACGCCGAGTACAAGCGCAAAGATTATAAAATTTCTCGGGGTTCTGCGTGCCGGCATTATTTTAGATGGGGCGCCCAATACGCCTTGCGGTCGACGACGCCACCACATCAATGTGGAGCTGATGACAAGGACGAGATAACCAATTGCCGTCATCAATCCCAAGATCTGGTTAAAGACACCAAAAAGCTGCCCTTCGTGCGCAGCAATGCCAACATCGATAATACGATCTAAAAGAACATGATCAGAAAATGATTTTTCGGAAATCTGTCGAAATGTCTTGGGATCAAATTCTATTGTTTTCCGCTGAGGTCGATTTTGCGTTTCAGATTGTAATTTCCAATTTGGCGACGCAGCAGAAGGTGGGGTGAGAAAAATTGGCACTTCAAGTTTTAATGGCAAGGCAAGCGGTGCAATTCTATCAAAGCCACCGGTTCTTTCTGATGTCCCAGGGCCAGTCATCTGATGGCTCTGATGCTCCTGGTGCTCATAAGTAGAGAGCGCAGTTGAGGGCGTCGCCTCCTTGAATAAATCCTGTTGCAGCGCTTTTGCAGATGCAGGACCAGTTGTCCATTCTTGTTTCGTTGGTGCGGCTTGCCCATAACTCCGAAGATATTTTAATCCGCCGCCCCATAGCGTCGTCCAGGGTAAAGCCGAAATAAGAAAAAACAACGCAAAGAAAGAAATCCATACACCAGTTACTGAGTGTAGATCCTTTAAAAAAACTCGTCCTTTCGCGTTAAGCCGTGGGTATAAAACACCTGCAAAACCATCTTCTGGGGTGGGCCACCACAAATAGAGGCCCGTCAAGATCATGATAATCGCCCAGACGCCGGCGAGCTCAACCAGAATTGCCCCAAAGGTACCGATAAGCAATTCGCCATGAAGATCATGTACGATAGATGTAAACCTCGATTTTTCAGTTTCGGTTTTTAAAATTTCAAGCGTATCCGGCTTCACAAATACACGTAGCGCCTCCCCGTCTGATTTAAGAAATAGAACGCGCGCTGCATCAGATGGATCATCACGAATTTCAAGACTTTTTAACCGCGCGCCGGGCAGAGAGAGCCCCGCTGCAGCGACCTGATCATCAAGTGATTTGATTGCCTGAGAAAGTTTCAGGTGATTATAGGGTCGATCAAGATAGGCGTCGATTTGAGGCTTAAAGAGATAAATTGATCCAGAAAGAGAGAGGACAAAAATAAAAGGTGCAGAAAATAGTCCTGCATAAAAATGCCACCGCCAGACCATACGGTAGAAGGCGGAATATGTTGTTGAATTTTTTTTGGCTTCTTGATTGGCTCGACCTAATTTTACCGCTCGATTCGCATTCTGAGAGCCTTGCAAACGCCGCGGTCGCTTCATCCACCAAGAAGCAGATGATTTATTTTTATCAAATGGTTCAAATATCATTGCGACTTCTTCTGGCTTCTTCCCAAAAAGCCCCACTCGATATTGATCGAGTGGGGAAGTTAGGGAGATCCTCTACACAAGCCGAGAGTGATGAAAGACTTGCGTAAAGTTCGGTGCGCAGGATCTCCTGCGCGAAACTGACGACCGACGCCTGCTAGGGGAAGACATCGGCCGGCGAACACGCGAGAGGGCTTAACTTTCGCGTATTACACTCCTTTGCGCGCGCTTTACCGCAATCCGCTCAACCCGAAGGCTTAGGCAAAGTTCTTCAAAGAGGTACAAAGCAGCACCAATCGCTATTACCCAAAGATAAATTGAGGAAAGAGAAGTGTTTTGCGAGACGTTATGCTGGGATGTTACCGCTGCGAATAAGACCAGAAAACATCCAAGAATGGTCAGGGAAACGCCAACAACTGTTATCCTGTCATGAAAACACAATGGTTTTCTTAGGAGCAATACAGCTCGATAAAATATCGCCATGGGATGAAAACCTAAATCTTCCCTCAAACCAGCAAATGGTTTGATTTGCACATTCTCAAAGCAAGGCTTTCGACAGCGCTTGCCAATGATTTTTATTGATTTGGAAGAACAGCTGCGCCGCAGAATAGGACGCATCTTTCGCCCTGCTCTATTGCTCAAACAAGAGATCGGTGAATGTGCTTAGGCTAACAAACCCAAGGACAAGGCGACATCTTTGCGAGAAAGAGCATTAAGCCTAAGCGGCTGGCGGCGCTCGAGGAGATTGCGGGGCGCTTCTTGGTTCTAAACGAGGCGCAAACGCGAGTTGAATCCGTCCAGAAGAAGGTCCTTCGCTAACAAAAGCATAGGATTGCGTTACACTGGCTTTAAAACATGGAGCCGCGAAATTATCAAAATGGAGGACGCAGCAAAGGCCATGATGGCCACCAAGCTTAGGATGATCCGTCTGGTCATTGCCCGCGGCATCGCTTAAGTTTTGACAAACGACGCCAAAGCCAAGCTCTTGATTTTTATCACCCGTCGCAGCCGCTGCAAATCCGGTCAGCGTCACCTGAAACAGCAAAAAGAAGCCGAGGAGTAAAGATACTCCGCGCCCAAATTTCTGCTGTTTTGACCAAAATGACGTCACACTATTACCCCTGCAACAGGCCAAGAAATAAATTCATATTTACGAGCGGTCAAGCGGCAGATGAGGTCTTTCAAAAAGCCACTAATTTGAGCTCGCTAAGAAAGAGCGCTTCTCGACCCTTCTGCAACTACCCCCATAAAACCTGTCCCAAGACGATCCCTATGGCTAAAATAGAAAAACAACCCGCATACACCATCCAAATAAAAAATTGCTGGCTTTCGGGTTTAAGGACCGTTTTATTTTTTAAGCGGCGTAAAAAAAGCCACAGCAGGAGAAGCGCAACACCACAGAGATATAAGCCAATGAGTGCAGTCAATTGACGCGTATAAGACTCAACCTCCTCTCCTGGTTGCGCGCCAATAAAAATTGCGCGGATCAACTTACTGAGTGAAAAGTCAGTCATCTCTTGTATTCGTGTGGGTAGAATTGATCAAAGAAATCAACCAAGTTTGTTTCTTCGACCAAGCGCCAGTCACCCCCCTCAAGTGCATTAAAAACAAAACTCTTGCGGCCAATCTCTTGCGCTTTAATAAATTGCTCAATTTCTACCTCGGTGTGTGGGCCGATTGCTGCGCCCGCCTTTTCAAAATACCAAATCCTGCTTGTTTTTGAGCTAGATTTCTTTGCCTGAGACTTCTGGGAAACATCGCCTA
>BJGJ01000031.1:7188-17989 GCA_014190435.1 Methylocystaceae bacterium
CATAAGTCTTCCCTGCAAATATGCTAGTATGATAGATATTGCGCCATGCATGATTTTAGAGCGCTTTTCTTTATCTCGTTGGCGGCGGTATTGGCGCCCTTTCTCAATCGCTGGCCGTTGTTGGCGCGAACGCCGATTGTCGCCATTGAGCTCTTGCTTGGTGTAATGATTGGGCCGAGCTTTGCAAATTTGCTCTCAAGTGATGAGACGATTATTTTTTTAAAAGAATTGGGCTTGGTATTTCTGTTTTTTCAAGCCGGCTTTGAAATTAAACATTATCAAATTGGTAGACCCGAATTACGTCTTGGCGCAGTAGCCTGGCTCATTTCCTTCATCTGCGCCCTGGTGTTCTCTTCTTTACTTTGGGCCAGCGGTCTGATCGGCGCGCCGTTTCTTGTCGCGATTATTCTGCCTACAACCGCATTTGGCATTCTTATTCCGGTTCTTAAACAAAGCGGTGACTTAGAAAGCGCGCTCGGACGATTTGTTTTAGGCTCCGCAGCTGTTGGCGAATTAGCGCCACTGATCTTAGCTTCCATCGCGCTTGCACATGAAAAACATCATTTCCACCAGGCCCTATTAAGCCTGATGTTTTTAGGAATCGCAGCTGGATCTATTTATCTTTTAGTCAAATATCGCTCTGAAACGCATATTGCGCAGATGGCAAAGTGGCTTGGAGCCGGAGGAGTGCTTCCTTTCCGTGTCGCCATGTTCATCCTGCTTGGATTTGTTTCTTTAGCGGATAGTTTTGGAATGGAGACTGTTGTTGGAGCCTATGCCGCCGGTATGGCGATTGCGATGCTTGCTGGAGCAGCTGGGGATGAAACACTTGAAGATCGCCTTGGCTCAATCGGTTCAGGTTTTTTCGTACCGCTCTTCTTCGTTGTCAGTGGTGTGACATTCAATTTAGCTTTACTTGTCTCAAGCCCATCAAGCATCTTTCAATTCTTCATATTCTGCCTAATCTTTATTTGCATTCGTCTTGCCCCGCTTTGCCTCTATCAGCGCCATCTTCCTCAAAGAGACGTCCTGGCGCAGGGGCTGCTCAGTTCTACGACCTTGCCCCTTGTTGTCGCCATTACATATCTTGGCGCACAATCGGGGCAAATACGTCAAGAGACAGCCACAGCTTTGGTTGGTGCCGCGATCATGACTGTCACAGCCTTTCCAACATTAGCCTTTTGGCTACGCTCACAGCCCAATGAGTCTCCTACAGCATCGTTTATTTTGAAACATACAAAATGCATTTTAGATTTTTTTGACCCAGGGCTATCAAAACTCATGCGCTTAATTGATTAGGTAATCGCTTCTCGCTAACCGCAGCAAAAAACGCCTAAAGAAATCAATTAAGGAGCTGTATTGATGGAAAAGGACGGCGAGAAAAGATCGATGCAAGAAAAAGAGCCGCGAGGTCTCTTGATTCTAGCCCTCTTGGCGCTTCTTGTTGGCGGCCTAACTGGCTTGGTCGGCGCCCTTTTTAAAACAACACTCGCCTATGCGGATCGACTGCGAAATTCCTATATCCTTGTGGAGCGACAAGATCCACTTATTGGTTTTATTCTTTTCATCATACTCTGCGCAGCAGCTGTCTTTATCGCTGTTTACCTCGTGGAACACTTTGCGGTTTTTGCAAAGGGCAGCGGCATCCCATATGTCGAGACCTTGCTTGAAGAACGCACTGACATGCCTACGCTTGCTGTGCTGCCGGTTAAGTTTATTGGTGGAGTGCTAGCGATTGGCGCCGGTCTCATGCTGGGAAGAGAAGGACCTTCTGTTCAAATAGGCGCAAGCCTGGCTCAGTTTGTGAGCCAATGCTTCAACCGAAAATGGCAGGATTTTCGCGTCTTACTTGCTGCGGGCGCCGGCGCAGGACTTGCTACTGCCTTTGACGCCCCAATTGCTGGGGCAATCTTTGTTCTCGAAGAATTAGTAAAAAAATTCGAGCAACGCATTGCGATTATGGCTCTTGCAGCTTCAGCAGCAGCTATTTCAGTTGCGCACTCCATTGTTGGCGGAAAAATAGAGTTTCATGTCTCAACTATAATTCTCTCAACACCCAAAGAGTTACCGCTATATTTTCTCTTTGGATTTGCATCGGGATTTTTAGCGATCGTCTATAACTTCTCTATTGTTCAAACGCTGAATTATACAACTCAAATTAGCTGCCTTTCTCCCCCTTGGCGCGCGAGTATTCTTGGCGCAGCAATTGGAATATTAGCTTGGAACTTTCCAGAATTAGTTGGCGGCGGCCAGGAATTAACCCAACAGGCCTTGGATAATACACGTCCAATTAGAGAAGTTCTGTGTATCTTTCTTTTAAGATTCATTCTTGGCGCCGCCTGCTACAGTATTGGCGCACCGGGTGGAATATTTGCGCCAATGTTAGCGCTTGGCGCGCAGTTTGGTCTGATTTTTAACGCAAGCTGCGTCTATCTTGCACCAAACGTCATCACATCGCCAACAGCCTTTGCGCTCGTTGGAATGACAGCACTTTTTAGTGGTGCATGTCGCGCGCCTTTAACGGGTATTATTCTCGTAACCGAAATGACAGCCAATACTTCCTTGCTTCTCCCAATGTTATGCGCTTGTTTCGCAGCTATGCTGCCGCCTATACTTTTTCATCTCCCCTCGATTTATGAAGCGCTTCGCGACAGGACTCTGAGGCGCTTAGATCAATAAAATCTATAAAATTTGAATATTGTCCGTACTGCTTCTAACACTTAACTGATTAGATTAGGCGGCAAGGGCTGATAGCTTCTGATGTCTTGTAAGCCTTACTACAGGCGTAACTGCCCCAGCTGCACCCGAGAGCGCGCCGGGAATTAATTCGCGACCCAAAAAACGCTTTGGATCAACTGGACCAGGCATAATCAATCGATCTGTAAATCGCTGCTCGAAACCAAATCGATTATAATAGTCGGCATCTCCAACCAATAAAACAGACGCATGACCTTGTAATTTTGCCCGCGCCAACGCTTGCTGCATCAGCGCGCTGCCAACGCCACTTTCTTTAGCGCTTGGACAAACGGCAAGCGGACCCAATAAAAGCGCGCAGTGCTTTTGCCCTGCAAATACAGGCCAAAGCCGAATTGTTCCAATTAACGCTCCCACCGTGGTCTTAGCGACCAGCGCAAGACCAGGGGCAGGAGCCTGATTAACACGCAATTTTTCACTCGTTTTTTGAAACCGCTCTGGACCAAAAACACGATCGAGCAATAACTCGCGCGCAGCAACATCTGCGTCTTTTTCCGACGCTATTTTAAAGCGCAGATCTATCGGCGCAGCGCCATTATCGCCTAATACAAAAGAAAAGCGCGTAGTGATGTGACGCGTCATTAGCTTTATCCGTAAAAAGGTGAAGACAGACTGATCCGCTTAAGAGTCTATACGCTCTTACAGAAAAATGAGTTTCGATTGGATGAAAGCGCGCTTAGGCCGCGCGCTATTTCTAGATCACAAAAGTCTCTAGCGGTGGAAACCCATTAAACCCTACAGCTGAATAGGTCGTCGTATAAGCGCCCGTTCCTTCAATGAGCACCTTTGCGCCAATCTCAAGTGAGACAGGCAAATCATACGGTTGCTTTTCATAAAGAACGTCAACGGAATCGCATGTTGGACCCGCGATCACACAAGGCGCCACGGGACTGCCATCAACTGGAGTGTGGATTGGATAGCGGATCATTTCATCCATGGTCTCCGCAAGGCCATTGAATTTACCAATATCAAGATAAACCCAACGCATTTCCGTATCCGAATCTGATTTTTTTGAAATCAGAACAACCTCAGCTTCAATCATGCCAGCATTGCCAACCATACCGCGGCCAGGCTCGATGATCGTTTCTGGAATACGATTGCCGAAATGTTTTGATAGGGCGCGGAAAATTGCGTTACCGTAGGATTTAACAGCGGGAACATTTTTGAGATATTTCGTTGGAAAGCCACCGCCAAGATTGACCATCTGGAGATTGACGCCTCGCTCTGCAAGATCGCGAAAGATTGCCGCCGCAGACTCAAGCGCGCCATCCCATTTGCGAGGATCGGTTTGTTGCGATCCGACATGAAAAGAGATGCCATAAGCATTGAGGCCTAAGCGGTGCGCATGCTCCAACACGCCTGTCGCCATTTCAGGCGCGCACCCAAATTTACGAGACAGCGGCCATTCAGCGCCGGAACCATCGCACAGAATACGGCAGAAGACCTTTGATCCAGGAGCTACGCGCGCAATTTTCTCGACCTCTGCTTCACTATCGACAGCAAAAAGACGAATTCCCAACTCAAAGGCGCGCGCGACATCGCGTTCCTTCTTAATTGTATTACCAAAGCTGATACGATCGGCAGAAGCGCCGGCAGCAAGGGCCTGTTCAATTTCAACAACCGACGCTGTATCGAAGCAAGAGCCTAAAGAAGCCAAAAGCGACAGAACTTCAGGCGCAGGGTTTGCTTTAACGGCATAAAAAACGCGCGTGTCTGGCAGTGCGCGGGCAAAACCGAGATAATTATCGCGCACAACATCTAGATCAACGACCAAGCAGGGTCCATTATCGCGACCTTCGCGACGACGCTCAGCAAGAAAATCAAAAATACGGTCGGTCATTAGGGCATCCCCTTCGAAGGGCGCGACTAAAGTTGCGCCATTAACCAAAAGCTTCGGGAGATAGCATGCGCCCATCATTCCCACGCGATGGAGACGCGAGAACGAATTAACGCTGCTATCCAGGATCGTATCGCGGGTAAACGCGAAGGATCCGGTGATGCGCCGTAGGCTGAAGAATGATCACGAGCACACGAAAGAAACGTGTGTCGTTTCGTTCACTCAGCCATCGATTGGAAAGGGGAACCCCGATCCGCACGCCCGGCAAGAAAGACTAGCCTCTTCGGTAAGTCGGTCTTTGGAGGACCAACAGAGACGAAAAAGCCCGGTCCGTCGTTGCTTTAAGTCGCGATCCTCCGCAGAGAACGGAGTTCGCCGGTTCGCCTCCGGCTGCCGGAATGATTTCGACGGTTCACCGGCCTCTTGTCCGGTTCCGCGCCGTCCGACACACGACCACAGGCACGTGCGATTTGGGCAAGACGTTATTTACGCTATTTCGTTTAGATTACAAGAAATTTTTTGTGACAATAACAAGGTCTTTTCAAGACGATATCAAAGCGCCGACATTGACCTAGAGAAGGTCACAGCCTCAAGGTAAAACCAGAAGAGCAATAGGTGCAAATAGTTGCGTTATTCATGCGCTCTTGCTTCACGCCTTTGATCTCGCTAAACCTCCGCCACTTTTGCTCCTTGGCGTTTTGTTCTGACCATGACTTCTTTCTCTCGTCGCCAGCTCATTGGCGCGGCAGCTGCCGCGAGCACACAATTTATCCTGCCTGCAGAGGCGCAAAACGAATCAACGCCAGCTCCTATTGCCTCATTTTCATTTGATGAAGTAATCCGTCGCGCGCAGGAATTATCAGCAGCGCCCTTTGACGCAAGCGCGCCAAGACCACCCGCGCCTTTTGATGCGCTCGATTATGACGCTTGGCGCGACATTCGCTTTAAACGTGATCAAGCATTATTGGCCGGGGCTAATGGCGGCTTCCGTCTTGAGACGTTTCATCTAGGTTTCTTGTACGGGCGTCCCGTAACGATCAATACTATACGCGACGGGATTGCAGCGCCTATTCCTTATGCGCCAGGACTTTTTGATTTCGGCCGCGTCAAAAACGATAAGCCGCTACCAGTGAATACAGGCTTTGCCGGTTTTCGCTTATTATTTCCCCTCAATGATCCGCATGTTAACGACGAAGCAATCTCTTTTCTTGGCGCGAGTTATTTTCGTTTTCTTGGGCGCGATCAGCAGTATGGCCTCTCCGCACGAGGCCTGTGCGTTGAAGCGGGAACAAGCAAGGAAAGCTTCCCCTTCTTTCGCGAATTTTGGATTACAACGCCTGCGCCTGGCGGCAATCAGATTATGATTTTTGCCCTGTTAGATAGCGAGGCGACAACAGGCGCTTACAAATTTAGTTTAACTGCCGGCCCTGAGAGCGCCATCGAGATCAACGCGACATTGTTTCCACGCCGCTCAGGGATAAAATTTGGGTTCGCTCCCCTTACCTCCATGTTTCTGAGCGGAGAAAATGATCGGCGTGTGCGCGATGGGTTTCGTAATGAATTACATGATTCCGACGGACTGGTGGTTCACACAAGCACAGGCGAATGGCTTTGGCGCCCAATCAACAATCCACATAATGAGCGGATTTCTTCATTTCTTGACACTAACACCAGAGGCTTTGGCCTTTTGCAGCGCGATCGAGCCTTTCAATCCTATCAAGATCTCGATCTCGCCTATGAAAAAAGACCGAGCTATTTTGTTGAGCCTCTAAAAGACTGGGGCCTCGGTCGCGTTGAATTAATCGAACTGCCAACATTGGACGAAACCAATGACAATGTCGTGGCGAGTTGGACGCCAGATACCCTTCCTCAACAAGGTAAAGCTTTTTCCTTTGCCTATCGTATTACAGCGGGACTAGATATGCCCCGCCTCACGCCCAATGGTCGTGTCGTGAATACGTTTGAAGCCCCTGCTCGCGCGCTTGGTTCAATGGAACCCCTCAATCCAAACGCACGACGTTTCCTCGTTGATTTCGCCGGAGGTGATCTTGCATATTATCTAGTTGACCCCAAACAAGTGCAGGCGATCGTTTCGTCAACTCGCGGACGTGTGGCGCGTGCCGATGTCACCAGCAATCCGCATATCGATGGCCTGAGGGCGATGATAGATATTGTTTTGAATCCCGGAGAAACAACAGATCTACGCTTATTTCTTCGCGCAAATGACCGCACGCTGACAGAAACATGGACCTACCTCTGGTCCACGCCCCTATAGCTTAAGGTGCGTTGCGTAAATTAGAGAGATCGAACCGCTCAACGTCTCTGATTAGCTCAATGAAGGCGCTCGCCCAATAATTTATAACCGCCTCGCCCTTTGCGGCTGAAGCCTTAGAAGCATCGCCAACGGCCCCAGCTGACGAAAGGTCTTGAGCCATCCATCCAAAACCTGCGGGCCGATCTGCACGCAACCAGATAAAATCACGTTCATAGTTTAGAGCGGCAGAGGTAAAATTTTTAGCCTTCGTCTGGTCGACGAGCTCTGGTCTGAGGGCTAGCATCAAAGAAGTTTCAATATCACCGCCATGTATCCCAAGCCGGACTTCTTCCGCATCGAACAGACCTTGCGGATAGCCAAATCGCGACCAGGAACAGGTAACTGCCAATAAGTTGAAGTGTGCACGGAGCTCTAATGCAAGCTGAGAAAGAACAGCAGAGTTACCACCGTGAGAATTCATCAAGATAAGTTTTTTTATTCCTGTGCGCGCGACGCTTTCTGAAATTTCAAATAGCATACGCGCAGCTGTCTGTGACGATAAACTCAAAGAGCCTGCAAAATCTCTGTGCTCTAGCGAAACGCCAATTTTTTGGATTGGTAAAAAAACAGTCGCTAGAGTTTCCGGCATCTGCATCAGCGCGCGATTAAGACAGCCCTCCATAATCATCGCATCAACACCAAAAGGGAGATGAGGCCCATGCTGCTCTATGGCGGCAATGGGCAATACCGCAATGGCTTGCGGAAGCGATCCAGATTGAAAATCGTGCAGAGAGAGGTCTGACCAGAAGCGCGAAGAAAGCATTTTTCTATTCTATCTAGAATTTTCTTGAAGGGGAACGTGCGTTAAGTCTCAAAGCCCCTTATATCTATAAAAACCGCTTGGAGACCAGCCATGTCCGATAACCGCCTGTCCCGTCGCCAGAGTATCAAACTCTTATTGGCTACGACCGCCTTACTCGTCCCGATGTCGCGCTTAAGCGCCGCAAACCAGTCGGCCAGCTTAGAAACAATCATCATGCATAAAAGTGCAACCTGTGGTTGCTGCGGAAAATGGGCGCTAAGAATGCGAGAGGCCGGCTTTATCGTTGAAGAAATCATAGAAGCAGATATGCAAGCGATTAAATCTCGCTTGGGCGTTAGCGAGAAAATGCAATCTTGTCATACAAGCGAAATAGCAGGCTATATTATCGAGGGCCATGTGCCTGCGCAGGCAATAAAGCAACTGTTGCAAGAACGCCCTAAAGTAAGCGGTATCGCCGCACCAGGCATGCCCTCAGGTTCACCTGGCATGGAGATGGGCGCGCCGGAAGTCTATACGCTTTATTCATTCGACCCTGCTGGCGCGCGACCTCTTGGAAAGTGGCAAGGAGACAAACCAGCCTGAAGTGTCTGCCTAAGCTGTTTAAACATGAAGCCCAAGGTAGCGCGCTGCGCCCGTCCCGGCGGCAAAGCCCGTTGAAAATGCTGCCTGTAACAAATAGCCGCCAGTCGGAGCGTCAAAATCAAGCATCTCTCCCGCTACGAAAACCCCGGGAAGTTTCTTAAGCATTAATTCTGCACTCACCTCCTCAAATATCACGCCCCCTGATGTAGAAATGGCGCGCGTAAGATCAGCTAGGCCGGAAACTTTAAGCTCAAGATTTTTGATTAGCTGGGCCAGGGACGCTGCCTCTTTCGGGAGAGGCAAAGGATAAGCCTCTCGCAGCAGCGCAATTTCTGGACCATGAAATCCTGCGCGCTTTAAATAAGTTGATTGAGATTGTTTTGGCGCACGCTTGGCGATTTTTTGCATCAAGTTTTCTAATGATGTGTCGGGTCTTAAATCAATCGTCAGATGTGCTTGTGTTTCCGCCTCAATCTGACGCCGCAAATGTGAGGAAAGCGCATATATTGGTCCACCTTCAAGTCCCGTTTGGGTGATAATAATATCTCCGCGTCCGCTTGCTCCCTCACACGATACGCGAACATTTTTAATTGGCTTTGCTTCATAGGCCTGTCGAAAAAGCGCCCTCCATTCAATCAACGCGCCGCAATTTGCTGCATGCAAAGGCGCAAGACGCAAACCATAATGTTCTAGAAGCTTTGTCCAAGCGCCATCTGATCCAAGCTTTGGCCAAGAAGCCCCTCCCAATGCCAAAACTACAGCGTCAGCTTTGAGATAGAGATCTTCTTGGTCATCACGCCGGAACTGAAGCAAACCTTCTGCAGAAAACCCAAGAAACTTATGTCGCATCGCTAAAGTTACGCCAAGCTGTGTGAGCCGTAAAAGCCAGGCGCGCAATAAGGGAGAAGCCTTAAAACTTGAGGGAAAAATACGCCCACTACTGCCAATAAACGTCGGTTCCCCCAAATCAGTGCAAAACTCACGTAAAGCTTGCGGTGGCCAAGCTCTTATCAAAGGCTCAAGTGGAGCTGAGGCAGCGCCGTAACGCGCTAGAAAAGTCTCGAGATCTTCACTATGCGTGATATTAAGTCCGCCGCGTCCCGCCATTAAAAATTTACGCGCGGGACTTGGCTTATGGTCATAGACACTCACATCCGCGCCGGCGCGCGCTAATCTTTCAGCTGCAAAGAGCCCTGCTGGCCCCGCGCCAATCACTGCGCAGAAAGGCTTTTTAGTGTGTGCGATGCTCACAGCTCCCAAAATGATGTGAATTTATTGAAGATGTCTGACAAGAGATAAAGATAAAGTGAATTAATATGATAGATTACGCGAGACAATCAACGCTAGCATATCGCTTGGCTGGACTAAAGAAGACATGCATGAAGGATAAGGAAAGCAGCGAAGAAAAAGAGGGCTGTCACTTTAGCTTTTGTGTCGGTCCAGAATCGACTGGCGTAAGGCTTGACCGCTTTCTTGCTGAGCAACCGGAAATTCTTGAGGCGCATCTTTCACGCACGCGCTTAAAAAGCCTCATTGAAACCGCTTGCGTTACACTTTCTGGTCAGCCTCTCAAAACGCCTGCGCATCGTCTATCAGCTGATACTATTATCACGCTTTACCTTCCCCCGCCTGAACCAGCGAAACCACAAGGTGAAAATATAGCACTAAATATCGTCTATGAAGATGAGGCTTTAATCGTCATCAACAAACCTGCCGGGCTCGTTGTTCATCCAGCAAGCGGGCATGAAAGTGGAACGTTGGTTAACGCCCTCATCGCCCATTGTGGCGATAGCCTCTCAGGTGTTGGCGGCGTTAAAAAACCTGGCATCGTGCACCGCATTGATAAGGATACGACCGGACTTCTGGTGATTGCCAAGACAGATGCAGCCCACCATGGCCTCACACAACTTTTTGCTGATCACGGCCGGAATCTGCCGCTCACGAGGGAATATCTCGCCTTTGTTTGGGGCGCGCCGGATCGCGTCCAAGGAACAATAGAAACGGCGATTGGACGCCACGCAATCCAAAGAGAAAAAATGGCTGTCGTCTCACACGAACGCGGCCGAGAAGCCATTACACATTGGGAAAAAAGAGCGGACTATGGCATCGCTTCCCTTATTGCCTGCCAATTAGAAACGGGACGCACACATCAGATACGCGTTCATATGGCGCATATCGGCCATCCATTAATTGGTGACGCCACCTATGGCGCTGGCTTCAAAACAAAAATTAGCAAACTTCCTGAGAAGGCGCGGGCCGCCGTTTTGCACTTAGGGCGACAAGCCCTTCATGCGGCAACACTTGGCTTTCTGCATCCTGTAACAGGGGAAGAAATGATCTTTGAGAGCGAGCTGCCTCAGGATCTTGTCGCATTAAAAAAATCGCTCGAGACAATGCAGTCGAGCGCCTGAATTTTTTGATCCAAGACTTTATCTACGGGTTAAAATTACGCTACTAAAGACGCTTTTCCTTTACCAAATTTCTTGCGTTCATTTGGATCAAGGAACGCTTTGCGCAAGCGAATAGACTTTGGCGTTACTTCGACGAACTC
>BJGJ01000032.1 GCA_014190435.1 Methylocystaceae bacterium
GCGCATTTCTTGTAATTGTTGAATTCTCTCATTGGCTGACTGTCGCGCTTCTTCTGTCTTGGCGTCAGAGAAATCTTCCTGAGCCTCTTTCAATTCAGCGTCTATTTTTGCTAAATCTAGTTCAGCCAATGGCGTTGCCTGTTGAGCAAGAATAGTAAAGCCAGCAGCATTCACATCAGCAAATCCGCCGCGTACAAAAAGCTTTTGTATTTTCCCAGTTTCGTCAGCTACCGTCACAACGCCAGATTTTAGAGTTGTCATAACCGGTGCATGATCTTTCAAAACGGTAAATTCGCCTTCAGCTCCTGGCGCTACCACAGATTCTACCTCTCCCGAAAACAACAATTTCTCAGGAGAGACGAGTTCAAAATGGAATGCAGCCATGCCTGTCTCCAACGACGCCGTTTATTGATTTGCGAGTGCGTTAACCTACGCGCCAGCAGCTGATTTATATTCCTGCATCCTAACAGGAAATTAAACCTAGGCAGCCTCTTTCGCGAGCTTGGCAGCTTTTTCGACTGCTTCTTCTATGGCTCCAACCATGTAGAATGCAGCTTCAGGCAGATGATCATAATCCCCATTAACGAGCCCTTTAAACCCTTTAATAGTGTCCGCTAGCGAAACTAATTTACCTGGAGACCCAGTAAATACCTCAGCGACATGGAAAGGCTGAGACAAGAACCGCTCAATTTTACGTGCGCGGGCGACAACGAGCTTATCCTCTTCTGAAAGCTCGTCCATACCTAAAATCGCGATAATATCTTGCAGCGACTTATAGCGCTGCAAAGTAGACTGTACTTTTCGAGCGATGTCATAATGCTCTTCTCCGACAACCGCAGGCGATAACATGCGTGAGGTAGAATCAAGAGGATCAACCGCAGGATAAATTCCCTTTTCCGCGATGGAGCGCGATAAAACTGTCGTTGCATCCAAATGAGCGAATGAGGTCGCTGGCGCAGGATCGGTCAAATCGTCAGCAGGTACGTAAATGGCCTGCACAGAGGTAATAGATCCCTTTGTTGTCGTGGTGATCCGCTCTTGAAGAGCGCCCATATCTGTAGCAAGCGTTGGCTGATAGCCAACAGCGGAAGGAATACGGCCTAAAAGCGCAGAAACTTCAGAACCAGCCTGCGTAAACCGGAAAATATTGTCCACGAAGAACAGCACGTCTTGGCCTTTATCGCGGAACTCTTCGGCAACCGTCAAACCTGTCAGAGCAACGCGCGCGCGGGCTCCTGGCGGCTCATTCATCTGACCATAAACAAGCGCGCATTTGGATCCTGCGCCACCGCCCTTTTTATTGACGCCGCCCTCGATCATCTCATGGTATAGATCGTTGCCTTCGCGGGTGCGTTCGCCCACGCCCGCAAAAACTGAATAACCACCATGGGCCTTAGCGACGTTGTTGATCAACTCCATAATCAACACTGTCTTTCCAACGCCCGCACCCCCGAAAAGGCCAATTTTTCCGCCTTTCGCATAGGGTGCCAAAAGATCGACGACTTTAATGCCGGTTTCCAGGATCTGGGCCTCTGTAGCCTGCTCTGAATATGATGGCGCAGGTTGGTGAATGGCGCGTGTGCCCTTCGTAACCAATGGGCCGGCCTCATCAACAGGTTCGCCAATCACATTTATGATTCGCCCTAAAGTCTCTTCGCCGACGGGCACGGAAATTGGAGCCCCGGTGTCAACAACAGCTTGCCCCCGCGTCAGTCCCTCAGATGTATCCATCGCGATGGTGCGCACTGTGTTTTCACCAAGATGCTGCGCAACCTCAAGCACAAGGCGACTACCTTGATTTGTAGTCTCCAGCGCATTCAGGATCTTTGGCAAATTCCCGTCAAACTTTACGTCGACGACAGCGCCGATGACCTGAGTGATACGGCCCGTAGGATTATTGGCAGACATGTTTTGTCCTCGTCTTTTTTGAACGGTCAGAGCGCTTCTGCGCCCGAAATGATTTCGATTAGTTCTTTGGTGATCATTGCTTGCCGCGAGCGATTGTAGAGCGTCGTCTGCTTGCGGATCATATCACCGGCGTTACGTGTCGCGCTGTCCATAGCGCTCATACGCGCTCCTTGCTCAGATGCCGCATTTTCTAGCAACGCACGAAAAACTTGCACGGAAATGTTTCTTGGCAGCAAAGTTGAGAGAATCTCATCTTGGCCAGGCTCATATTCGTAACAAGCCTGCGGCCCTTCCATCACTGGAGCATTTTCATTCGCGGCTATTTGCGCTGGGATGAGCTGCTGAGCTGTAGGGATCTGTAATATCACAGACTTAAATTTAGAGAAAAAGAGCGTGGCGACATCAAATTGCTCAGTCTCGAATAAATCAATGATCTTTTTGCCAATCTCATCGGCATTATTAAAACCAATTTGACGCAAACCCCGTAACTCAATCAACTCTATGATTTCTTTTTCAAATTGTCGCCGAAGCTGATCATAGCCCTTTTTACCGACACAGATAATTTTGACTGTTTTACCCTGTGTTTGCAGGCGCAATATATGCTCTTTAGCCAGGCGCACGATTGAAGAGTTGAAAGCCCCACAAAGGCCACGCTCCGCGGTCGCAACAATTAGAAGATGTATATTATCTCTACCATTGCCTGCTAATAATTGTGGTCCGCCGGTGGATACACCGGCAGCTAGATTGGCAAGAACGCCTTCCATACGCTCAGCATAGGGTCGCGCCGCCTCGGCTGCAACTTGCGCGCGGCGTAGTTTTGCCGCCGCAACCATCTGCATAGCCTTGGTAATCTTCTGCGTCGCCTTGACGGAGGAGATACGATTTCGAAGATCCTTCAACGAGGGCATATGTGTCTTCTTGTTTTGAATCTTTTACGCATCATGGTCGGTGCATAAAAAGACTGCGCATAAATCAAGCGAATGATTTAGCGAAATTCTCAACGACCGTTTTTAGTTTTACCGCCACTTCATCAGACAGATCCTTTGAAGCACGAATACTCTCAAGAATGTCGCCATGATGTGATCGCAGCTGCGCTAACAGGCCATCTTCGAAAGCACGGACGCGATTAACGGGCAAGGGATCAAGATAACCATTAACCCCGGCATAAATTACGCAAGTTTGCTCTTCCATTTTCAACGGAGAGAACTGAGGCTGCTTAAGCAGCTCAGTTAATCGAGCGCCACGATTGAGTAATCTCTGAGTTACTGCGTCCAAATCAGAGCCAAACTGAGCGAATGCCGCCATTTCGCGATATTGGGCCAACTCACCCTTGATTTTACCCGCAACTTTCTTGGTAGCCTTCGTTTGTGCAGATGAACCAACACGGGAAACAGACAAGCCAACATTTACCGCCGGTCGAATGCCTTGATAAAAAAGATCCGTTTCGAGGAAGATCTGTCCGTCTGTGATCGAAATAACGTTGGTTGGAATATAGGCTGAAACGTCATTAGCCTGAGTTTCGATTACAGGCAAAGCGGTCAGAGATCCCGCTCCACGCTCATCACTGAGTTTTGCCGCGCGTTCAAGCAGACGCGAGTGAAGATAGAAAACGTCGCCAGGATAAGCTTCACGTCCAGGCGGACGACGCAAAAGCAACGACATTTGCCGATAAGCGACAGCTTGTTTGGAAAGGTCATCATAAATGATAACCGCATGCATGCCATTATCACGAAAATACTCACCCATCGCACAGCCTGCGAAAGGCGCGAGGAATTGCATAGGCGCGGCATCTGATGCGGTGGCAGCGACAATAATTGAATATTCCAGCGCGCCCCGCTCTTCCAACACCTTAACAAATTGCGCAACTGTCGAGCGTTTTTGGCCGATCGCAACATAAACGCAATATAACTTTGCTTTCTCATCATCCCCGCTGTTAAGAGACTTCTGATTAAGAATCGTGTCCAGAGCGATTGCCGTTTTGCCTGTTTGGCGATCGCCAATTATCAATTCGCGCTGACCACGTCCGATAGGAATGAGCGCATCGACGGCTTTTAGCCCCGTCGCCATTGGTTCATGCACTGATTTGCGTGGGATGATGCCTGGAGCCTTGACGTCAACACGCGCGCGCTTGGCTGCGTTGATTGGCCCCTTTCCATCAATCGGATTGCCTAGGGCGTCAACGACGCGGCCCAGCAGCTCTTTACCAACAGGAACATCAACAATAGCGCCCGTACGTTTAACTATCTGCCCTTCAGCGATATCGCGATCAGAACCAAAGATAACAATACCGACATTGTCGCTTTCAAGATTTAAGGCCATGCCGCGCACGCCATTCTCGAATTCAACCGTTTCGCCTGCTTGAACGTTATCTAGCCCATAGACACGAGCGATACCGTCGCCCACGGAAAGCACCTGACCTACTTCTGTGACTTGAGCTTCATTGCCAAAATTTGCGATCTCGTTCTTAAGAATCGAAGAAATTTCTGCGGCGCGGATATCCATCAGCCGACCTCTTTCATGCGTGTGCGGATTGCGTTGAGCTTGGTGCGAACAGAAGCGTCGACCATGCGGGAACCAAGTTTGACTATGACCCCGTCAATAATTGATGGGTCAGTCTTTACATCGAGATTGACAAACTTGCCACCTGAAACGCTAGCAAGCGCCTGGCGCAAAGCCGATGCATGGTCTGGACGAAGCGGTGCCGCCACGGTAACTTCGGCGGCCACAATGCCTTTTGCCTGATCATTGAGGCGACGATAGGCCTCAATCATATCTGAAATTACAAACAGACGCCGCTTAGCTGCAACAAGTTGGATGAAATTTGTCGCAATGCCCGACATCTTTGTCTTGGTGAAAATCGCCCTGAGCGCCTTCTGCTGTTCGTCAACAGTAAACACGGGACTTTTGACTAAACGTAATAATTCCGGACACTCGTCGATCATAGCTTGGAAAGAGGCCAGAGACTTTGCGACATCCTCTGTTGCACTTTTCTCGCTCGCCAATTCAAAGAGGGCGGTAGCATATCTTCCGGCGACGCCAAAGAGCGATACTACTTTATGAGTCACTTGGTGCGCCTGTCAAATTCTTACCGTTCGAAGCGCCGGCGGCGGCATAAATCATGCGCACGCGAAAGAAAGCGGTTAGCTTCGAGCGACGGATGCTGTAGGGACAAGGGACGAGAGCCAGAAAGGCCTAGTCCCAAGGCGATGGTCCCTAACACAGGCGATTTTGCGGCGCAACCCTGACTACAGAAGACAGGTCGACACAAAAATTAGCGAGAGTGGCGACTGAGGAGATAAAGACTATGGCACAGGCGATTTTGGGAATTATTGGCGGCTCAGGCGTTTATGACTTGCCCGGCCTCAAAAATACCCGACGCGAACGAATTGCGACACCTTGGGGCACTCCCTCTGATGAATTCCTTTTTGGTGAAATTGGACAAACCCAGGCTGTTTTCCTTCCCAGACATGGTAGAGGTCACCGCCTCTCTCCCACAGGAATTAATTATCGCGCCAATATCGACGCCCTTAAACGCGTTGGCGTCACCGACTTAATTTCCGTCTCCGCCTGCGGCTCCTTCCGCTCTCATTATTTTCCAGGTCTTTTTGTCCTAATAGATCAGTTTGTTGATCGGACTTATGCGAGACAAACTTCTTTTTTTGGCGACGGCTGCGTAGCGCATGTCTCGATGGCTCACCCCGCAGCGCCAAATTTAATTGCGCAAATATCGCAAGCAGCGAAAAACGAAAACATCCCACTACATGTCGGGGGCACCTATCTATGTATTGAGGGCCCACAATTTTCTTCTTACGCGGAATCTTTAAACTTCAAAGCAAGTGAATTTGATGTAATCGGCATGACCGCCCTGCCTGAGGCAAAGCTCGCACGCGAAGCTGAAATATCTTACGCAACAATTGCTATGGTGACAGATTTTGATTGTTGGCATCCAGAGCATGACAATGTCGACGTTGCAAGCGTGATCAATATTGTAAAACAAAACGCAACAACCGTCTCCCGACTGATCGCCCGGGTTCTTCGCGATTTTCCAAAAGAACATCCACCTTGCCCGATTGGCTCCGACCGCGCCTTAGACAATGCAATCCTAACTGCGGCAGACTCTCGGGATCCTGCTCTGTTGAGCAAGCTTGATGCGGTCATGTCGCGACTCCTCACTTAAGAACACCTAACTTCAAACGCTCAAGGGACGCTATCCACCAAGAGCGATTTTGTTTTTAGCTGCGGCTGTCCTAGTGATTATTGCGCCACGCATACCAACCGACAATTGAAGGCTCGTCATGACGCTAGCTAAGGCTATTCGGACAATTCCTGATCATCCCAAAAAGGGCATTCTATTTCGCGACATCACTACACTGTTAGGAGACGCCCATGCTTTCCGCAAAGCGGTGGATGAGCTAACACAACCTTGGGCGGGGAAAAAAATTGATAAGGTCGCAGGTATGGAAGCCCGCGGCTTTATATTTGGAGGCGCTGTCGCGCACCAATTATCCTCAGGTTTTGTCCCGATCAGGAAAAAAGGCAAACTCCCCTTTAAGACCATATCGACCGCCTATGCTTTAGAATACGGCCTCGATGAGATGGAAATGCATGAGGATGCGGTTCAACCAGGCGAAAAAGTAATCCTCGTCGATGACTTAATTGCGACAGGCGGCACTGCTGAAGGCGCTATTCGCTTACTGAAAAAAATGGGGGCCGAAGTTGCAGCGGCCTGTTTTGTTGTCGATCTGCCTGACCTAGGCGGAGCAAAAAAAATTGAAGCCCTAGGCGTGCCGACTTACTGTCTAGTTAGCTTTCCCGGGCATTAAAATCTGCAACTTAGGCAACCCAATACCATTTGTTTGCCACGATGTAACTTTACTTATCGATCCATTCATCCCTGAATTTTGCGGGAAAGCTCTGAAATATCTGAATGAAGCTAGATAAAACACATCTGCTGATTGCTGGCGCGGCCCTTATTACATTGGCAAGCGCAGCAGGCATTCTAGCTTCCCTGTCCAGCAAACCGGGCCAGGCACCCCAAAAATCGGCTTTAATAATCGCCAAAAAGCCCGCAGCAGTAGCAAAAATTTCTGCGCCAAAAAATGCGTCGACTACCGTTATCCGGCCGTCGCTGCTGGGTTTAAGGGGAGCATTACCCTCCTTTGTAGCCCTAACAAACAACGCTATTTCTTCGTCAAAAGTTCTCTCTCAAACCCCGAGTGGCGCATCAGTTCCTGTACTTTTTGCACAAACGATTATCAGCCCCTCGACAGCAATTCCCTCACCCCCCGCAGCACAAGTCGACGATACCTTGGTGGAGGGAAACATTTCGGCCATTTCACCTTCGCCTTCAGCGAGCGGTGCCGCACCACCGCCTATACCGCCTAAACGACCAAATGATTTAGACGTCATCGCCCAAGCCAACGGTCTTAACGCGCCCGACGCTTCTGCCCCCTCAACCGAAGTCTTACCAACCCTTGCCTCAGGTCTAGCGATCCCCGTGCAGAGCATCGATGCGCCAATGCCGCCGCCAAGACCTCGAGATTTGTCTGGAGCAGAGGCGCCAACCACACAAGGTCTGCTCGATTCCGCAACTCAAGCAGCGAGTTCTCTGACTCCTGGCGCACGAGCCCCCGACACAACACTGCAGCCCACTCAAGAAGAGAGCTTTCAACAACCCCCGCCAAAACTCGGCATGGGCGATCCAGTTTTCGTTCGAATTTTCAAACAGGAAGGACAATTGGAGCTTTGGTTAAAAAAGAATGGCAAATACTTTCTTTATAAAACCTTCCCTATCTGCAAATGGTCTGGACGCCTGGGACCAAAAGAAAAAGAAGCAGATTATCAATCGCCAGAGGGTTTCTACAGCGTCTCAGCCAGGCAGCTTAATCCCCATTCTAATTATCACCGAGCCTTCAATGTTGGATACCCAAACGCCTTTGACAAACAAAATGGCAGAACGGGTGGGCTTGTAATGGTGCACGGGGCCTGCAAATCCGTTGGCTGTTTTGCAATGACAGATCGGGGCATTGAGGAAATTTATGGTTTTGTAGAGGGTGCCCTGCGCGCAGGCCAACGAGATATTTCTGTACACATTTTTCCTTTTCGGATGACTGAAGCAAACATCGTTAAAGAGACCGGCGGGGGTTGGCTGGCGTTCGTTGGCGGACCAAATTATACTCAATGGAATAATTTCTGGCGTAACCTTAAACAAGGCTATGATTTGTTTGAGCAAAACGGGGAGCCCCCAGTAGCCTTCGCTTGTGGCGATCATTATGAATTCGGCAATGGTCCTGCCTCCTGCAAACGCGTGGCTGGTTGGTAAAATAATCTAAGACATTGACAAAAACCGTAAGCTAAGGCTAATAGCGCCATGCTTTATCGCGGCGTTCTCGCCGCGTTTTTCTTTTGCATAACTTGCTGAAAGATAAAGCTTATCCGGTTAACTGCCAAGAAGCCGATCGACGGCAACGTCAGATCTGGATTAGAACACAGGAAGAAACGATGTTCGCAGTCATTAAAACCGGCGGTAAGCAATACAGTGTGACCGCCGGAGATATCATCACAGTCATGGCCCTTGATGGCGCACCAGGAGATGTAATCACTTTCAGTGAAGTCTTGATGCTAGCTGGGGAGGGCAATGCTAGAATTGGCGCGCCAATCGTTCAGGGCGCTTCAGTGAAGGGCGAGATTGCGGAACAGACACGCAGTCCCAAAACAATTGCCTTTAAAAAGCGACGACGCCAAAACTCCAAGCGCAAGCGCGGTCATCGTCAAGATTTGACACGCGTGAAAATCACTGCGGTCGAAGGCTAAGACTTACAACGAATTTCATAGTGTCGACTGGCGACGCATCATTAAATAGGTTCGGAGCGAAACAATGGCTCACAAAAAAGCAGGCGGCTCATCCCGCAATGGTCGCGACTCAGAAGGCCGCCGTCTTGGCGTAAAAAAATTTGGTGGCGAAAATGTTGTTGGCGGCAACATCATTGTTCGACAACGCGGCACAAAATGGCATCCCGGCCGTAATGTCGGCATAGGTAAAGATCATACGCTTTTTGCTCTAATTAACGGCGTTGTGGAATTTAAGGCAAGCGGGGGGCGTTCTAGCGTCTCAGTCGTACCCACGACAGCCGCCGCCGAGTAAACGTCTAATGCGAGACAGCGTTGCCATCAGGGAAATCCTCGATGGCTGCTGTTAGGCATATAAGAGCTGTTATTCTGCATGATTTTTGTCTCAATCGATCCCGACTAGATCTTGAGGGATAGGCGCCGCCGCTCTCCTTTTTCCTCTCATTCTTTACTACATGGTGTCACCGTGGCCTGCGCTGTTTTTTTCATCCGCACATGACGACTGTTCCAAACCATAAAAAATCTTAAAAAGCTAATGTAACACCTCTTTAAAGATACGCGTTATGTCGACGTAAACTCTCACCCCGATAACACTAATTTGGTCTCGAATATTCATAGAGCCCACAAAGATTGAGTTGCGCAAAGATTTATTCGATTGTTGAGTGCGCGCCGCTTTAAACGGCTACTTACTCTTGCGTCTAATCAAACGCGAAGTGGAGTGGAGGCGCGCCTGCGTCATCAGGGGTAGTTTTACAACTTGATGACTGTCGTCTTTTTCTTGCTAACCTCTATAGTCTTGCAAGTCTCAGGGACTAAAATTGAGCCATTCTCATTAAGCTCATTTCAATATATCCTCACTGGCGCGGATTATGGCTGCTGTAATCCTAAAAAAGTGAGCTGATCTAAGAATTTAAAAAACGAGAATATTAATGAAATAATTGAGCCTCTATCATTTTATGAATAGTCTAGTCAGATAGTTAGGGTCAAAAACTCTCTCAATCGCAGGGTCGTAAACATAATTTTGGACACGCACCTAGCCAAGCCGACCCATATAAAGAGATAATAATGAAATTTCTTGATCAAGCGAAGATTTATGTTCGCTCCGGAGATGGCGGGGCAGGATGCGTTTCCTTTCGAAGGGAAAAATTCATTGAATTCGGCGGGCCAGATGGAGGCGACGGAGGGCGTGGCGGGGATGTAGTTGCTGCATGCATGGAGGGTCTAAACACATTAATCGATTTCCGTTACCAGCAACATTTCAAAGCCAAAACAGGCATGCACGGGATGGGCAAAAATCGCGCAGGTGGACGCGGCTCAGATGCAATATTGCATGTCCCGGTTGGCACGCAGATTTTCGAAGAAGATGGCGAAACGCTGATCGCAGACCTTACTGAGATCAATCAACGTGTGATTATTTGCAAGGGCGGTAATGGCGGATTTGGCAACGCTTATTTTACAACCTCGACAAATCGTGCCCCAAGACGCGCCAATCCGGGCTTATCTGGAGAAGAACGAACTATAATTTTAAGATTAAAGCTGATCGCTGACGCTGGTTTAATCGGTTTGCCAAATGCTGGTAAATCAACATTCCTTGCTCGCGTTACGGCTGCAAAACCTAAGATCGCAGACTACCCATTTACTACCCTATATCCTGGACTTGGCGTTGTTCGCCGCGATGACCGAGAATTTATTCTTGCCGATATACCTGGTTTGATTGAAGGCGCACACGAAGGCCACGGTCTCGGCGATCGTTTCTTAGGTCACATCGAACGCTGCCGGGTCTTACTCCATCTCATCGACGCAACGGGCGAGCATGCTGGACGCGATTATAATACTGTTCGCTCTGAGCTTCAGGCCTATGGTTCTGATTTAACAAAAAAATTAGAAATTGTTGCCTTATCAAAAATCGATGCAGTCGACTCTGACCATCTCAAAAAACAGCGAGAAAGGCTAAATCGCGCGCTCACCGCTGCGCATGCTGACCGCGAGGAAAAGCAAAACTCGTTGCTCCTGCTCTCTGCTGCTAGCGGTGAGGGCGTGACTGAAGCCTTAAGAGCGCTTGGCAAGATTATCGAGACTGCCAACGCGAAGGATAACATCTCGGCCTCACCAGAAGCGTGGCACCCTTAAAAAAATGAATATCCTTAAAGGCTATCAAGGCCATTGACTCTGTCGACTACGATCACTTTCTCATTACCGACATGCTTAGGCGCGATCGTATAGACACATGGCTGAGTGGACCCACGGCACTATAATTGGTAGTTATTTATGCACTTGTTCCTCAAGGGGTCTTTACTAGTCCTAACGCCATAGAGCAGGCATGCGCCTTCTTAAGCAATAACATCTATTAGAAAGAGGGCTCAAACCTCTATTACACAAAATAGCCAGGAGCGCCTAAGAGACATTCTTCGCAGGAAAACAGCTGTATATGCCATAACCTGGCCTCTGGCGAAGCTATCGCGTCCAGTCCTTTTTTAGCTAAAATTCTGCAAACGCTTTGTGCTGCTGAGAAACAAGTCGTAACAGCCCTAATTCTTTTGCTAAGGCTCACAGGGTAATCCCTCAATTGAGTTCGCTCGCACCGCCGAGATTAACCTGATTTCCACTGGAGAATTACGGCTTGAAGCTGCCGTGTGATGGTAATCACTCCGAAAATCCGTCGTTTCATTCCATTCATCCGTCGAATGCCGTACCTTCAATGAGTCAGGCAATTCACGAGAATTTTTATAACTTGGCTCCTCTTGAGAAGTTATTGGATTGGATCAAAAGAACGAGTCTTCGTTATGCTACATAGATGTCAATTAAATTATCAATCCTCTCGCATGAGCCGCCGAAGCTCTAAAGATAAGCCAATGAATCCAGCCAACTTACTAGCCAAAGATAAATGGAATACTGGAAGAAAGTATAGGATTAAGAAGAAAACTAAAAAAAGTCTGGGTAGAAATAGTTGCAACCTATTTTGTCTCAACAGGAAAACCAATACAACGAAAAGATATCAAAGTAGCGCGCGTAGAGCGTCATTATGACTCCCACGGAAATCAGATCGAGGGAGAATATTGTAAGGCTGACGAGAAGCCAATGATTTGCATAGATCTTGGCACTACGCGAATTTTCTGGCGCTATAATGACAAAGGACAACAAATTAAAGGTGTTCTAAATGATCCTGACGGCGCGCCAATATATGATCAATCAGAGAGGACAAATCTGAAATAACGTGAAAGAAGAGCAAGACAAGAAAGTTACTGTTAAAATTGCACTCAAAGGATCAATTTATTTTGCATTTACGCGCGCAATAAGAAATCCGTCCCAGCCCTTCGAACCAACAGTCTGGAGCGCCGTAGCTTCAACCCGCGAATCGGCTGAGATAACATCGAACAGTCGACGCGCCCCCTGAGCGCCCTCATCAGCGCTCTCAGGATCCGTGACACCGCCAGCGCGTATAACATTATCTACAAAGATTAACGCCCCCGGTCGTGAAAGCTCAACCGCGCAGTTAAAATAATAAGCGTTGTTTTCCTTATCTGCATCGATAAAACTAAAATCAAAAGGACTGCAATCCTCCTCTTTAAGCTTGTCAAGAACTTCACGGCCCCGTCCTAAACGCAGTTCGACGCGTTCATTCAACCCTTCCCGCACCAGATTCTCACGTGCGACAGATAAATGCTTTCTATCAACGTCTATAGACACAACTTTGCCTTGTGGGCCTAACGCTCTGGCCAGCCAGATAGTTGAATACCCTCCCAATGTACCAATCTCTAAGATTTGTTGAGCGCCGCCCAGACAAGCCAGTAAATAAAGTAATTTCCCTAGGGGGGGAGAAACATCAATAGCTGGCAGACCGGCTTGTTGATTAAGGCGCAAAGTCTCTTGTTGAGCCCCTTGAGGAGACATCAACTTTTCAGTGATGAAGTCGTCGACGAAGCTCCATGCCGCCTCCGTCATTGCAAGCCCCCTGATTTATCGGCAATTCTAAAAGAGATTCCAAAAAACATTGACCCGGAAGGCGTTTCTATGTGATCTGGCTTGGTCCTAATCCAATAAATTGGATAGAGACTCTACACGGCTTGATTTGCCGCATTACATAAGCCTCAGGCAGTGCTGCGGCCAAGAATGCTGCTCATCATAGTAAAACATTAAGGGAGCACAATAGATGATCAAGCTTGCAATGACGACGGCCCTAGCAGCCGCGCTGATGACCTCCAGCGCTTTAGCCGCAACTTGGAGCGTCACAGAACAGTCCGCGGCAGGAATAAAATATGCCTCAGGCACCTGGAACATCAACAATGAAGGCGACAAAGTCACTGGCAAGGCCGATCTACAGCTCGATACTGGCGCTGTCCTGAGTTATAAGCTTGATGGGTCAATATCTGGAGGCGTCTACACTGTTAATCTTGTCGGACGCGACGATAGCAAAAAGAATTGTGTTTGGACTGGAAAAGCCGCAGAAGGCCTTGGGGGTAAAGTTTTCACAGGTGAAGCTGTTTGTGAAGGCACTAAGATGACCATTCGCGGCGGCTTACAATAAATTTTCAAATTTAGCTAGAAAACGCCGGCAAACTGCCGGCGTTTTTTTTGATAGATTTAAGCTTCTTCCATTTGCTCCAGCTCAAGAATAAATCCTTCAATCATATTTAAGCCAATACTCCAAAAAGAAGCGTCGCGCGCATCCAGCCCAAAGGGCGACAACAATTCATTATATGGCTTAGCGCCGCCTGCCTCTAACAACGAAAAATATCGCTCGACAAATCCATTATGCGCAGCAGCGTATACGCCATAAAGAGAATTCACTAAGCAATCACCAAAAGCATATGCATACACGTAGAATGGTGAATGGATGAAATGAGGGATATAAGTCCAAAAAGTTTCATATCCAGGCCCAAGTCTTATTGATGGTCCAAGACTTGAAGCCTGCACACTCATCCACAATTCACAAATCCGGTCAGCTGTCAGCTCTCCCATACGGCGTTCATTATGAACTTTACGTTCAAAAGCATAGAACGCCATCTGCCTCACAACCGTGTTTAACATATCTTCGACCTTAGCCGCCAAGAGCGCGCGGCGCTGCGTTTTATCCGAGGTCTTGGCTAACAACACGCGAAAGGTAAGCATTTCTCCAAAGACGGAAGCGGTTTCAGCAAGCGTTAAAGGAGTTGGGGCCATTAAAGCTCCTTGACGCGCAGCTAATACCTGATGTACGCCGTGCCCAAGCTCATGCGCCAATGTCATTACATCTCGCGTTTTTCCCTGGTAATTAAGCAAGACATAGGGATGCGCAGAAGGAACTGTGGGATGAGAAAATGCGCCAGGAGATTTACCAGGGCGCACAGGCGCATCGATCCATTTTCGTTCAAAAAAGTTTGACGCGATTTCTGCCATACGTGGCGAAAAACTGTCATACGCCTCTAAAACAAGATCTCGTGCTTCTGACCAACTATAATTTTTGCCTGGGGTTAAAGGTAACGGTGCACTTCGGTCCCAATAATCAAGCTTATCTTTGCCCAACCACTTTGCTTTTAATTTATAATAACGATGCGATAATCGTGGTTGATAGTCGTCTACTGCTTTAGCAAGTGCTTCTACTACATTGCGTTCTACGCGGTTGGAAAGATGCCGCGCATCTGAAACATCCTCAAATCCACGCCAACGATCTGAAATTTCCTTGTCTTTTGCTAGAGTGTTAGTAATTAAAGTAAAAACACGAATGTTTTCTTTGAGCCTTTTTCCAACCTCTAAGGCTGCTTCACGGCGCTTATCTTCGTTTAGATCCTGCATCAAATTTAGCGCAGGTTCTATTGCCAGCTCTGCTCCTGAAATGTTGAATCTTAATGAGGCGATTGTCTCATCAAATAATCGATTCCAGGCAGCCTCTCCAGAAATATACTTCTCATGAAATAATTCCTCAAGACGCTCATCAAGTTCATGAGGCTTTTCTTTACGAATAACTTCTAGCCAAGGTTTCCAACGAGATAAGGGGGCTTTCTGAGCAGCTTGCATCAAACTAGTGTTGTCAAGTCGATTAAGCTCAAGTTGGAAAAATATGAGTTGAGCTGAGGCATTCGTAACTTTTTCTTGAATATCTCCGTAAAATTTTGTCCGCTGAGGGTCGGTTGTGTCTGCACTATAGAGCAGACCAGCATAAGACATTAACCTGCCCAACAAGTCCTGCAAGGCCTCATATCTTTGTAAGGCCGCGCCAATCATCGCGCTCGCTTGAGCCTCGTTAATTAGGAGGTCCAGTCGACCACGGTATTCTTTGTTAAATTGATCAACTTCTCTCACGAGACGGGTTAAATCCTCCTGCAGCGCAGGTGCGCTGGGTCCTTCATAGAGATCAGAAAGATTCCATTCAGGAAGACTGTCAGAGTCCGAAACGGCAAAATTGACTGATGTTGGAGGTGGCGAAGCAACAAATTCCATGATTTAGGACGTCCCTTAAAGCTATTTGTGGGTTTTGAGCGAGAAAAGCCCTTTGAAAAGATCAAAATACCATATGGACAGCGACATTTCTCGATCAACCCGCCAGAATGACAAGAGAGACATTTGGCGTGCTTAAGAAGCTATTAACCCTGTTTCGAAATGATACGACTCAGCTTATTATGGATATGTGATCGCTTGAAGCCAATATCTAACCTCAGGAATGAAATGCCGCCCCTAATCCTCGTTGCTGATCATGACCCTAGCCAGCGTCAACAACTTGCTGAGAGCATTCGGGGATTTGGCTACGAGGTTGAAACTACAGAGGCAACGAGTCAGGCGCTTATCCGCTTACAACGCAATGATGCGCCACAGATCTCCCTGATAGTTCTTGATCTCACGATGCCTACGACAGAAAAGATCACTCTAAAAAAAATACTGGCCTTAACGCACCTAACGCCTGTCATAGTGGCGACGCCTCACGGACAATTGGATGCAGTCATTTCAGCAACTGATGCTGGAGCGCATGATTTTCTTGTAAAACCAGTCGCAGCGGAGCGGCTGCTTGTTTCCATAAAAAACGCTTTAGCACAGCATGCATTAACTAGAGAGTTTCAGCGGCTTTATTGTTATCAAAAGAATGCTTTGCGATTTCAAGATCTCGTTTCCTGCAGTGAAAATATGGCGCGGGCCTTGCGCCTAGCTGAGCGTGCCGCCAGTTCAACCATTCCTGTGATGATTGAAGGCGAAACTGGCGTGGGCAAAGAACAAATTGCACGCGCAATCCACAACGCATCTGATCGGAAAAGCAAAGCTTTTGTCTCCTTAAACTGCGCTACTCTCCCTGAGGAGATGATTGAAACTAGGCTATTTGGAAGAGAAAAAGACCCCGAAAATCATAAAGTAGACAAACATACAGGTAAATTAATAGAGGCAAGTAACAGTACTTTATATTTAGAAGAAATAGGTAAATTATCCCTCAATCTACAATTAAAATTACTCAGGGTTCTTCAGGAGGGCGACGTTGAGCCGATTGGCGCGCGACGCCCTACCCGCGTCGATATTCGGCTTATCTGCTCAACTCAAAGTAATATTATTGATCTTGTTAAGAGTGGACGGTTTCGCGAAGATCTCTTTTATCGACTAAATGTATTTCCCATTACACTAGCCCCTTTACGCGCGCGCCAAAAAGAAATTCCAGATCTAGCTAGAAAATTTATGTTTAAATTTTCAGCAGAGGAGGGCTGCAAAGTAAATAGAATATCCGATCACGCTCTTAGTTTACTTATGAAATATGAGTGGCCTGGCAACATTCGCCAGCTTGAGAATGCTATCTATCGAGCGGTTATCCTTGCAGAAAATGAGGAATTAGACGTCGCAGAATTTCCTCAAATCGCAGCAAGGGTTGAGGAATTTGAAATTGAAATTCCTCCCGCTCCAATCATAAAACTTGAACCTGCAGAAGAAAAAGAATTCACGCCAGTCGAAATCCGAGATCCTAATGTACTGCCTTTGATTGGGGCAAACGGCGAGATAAGAAATCTTGCAGATATCGAAGAAAATACAATTCGTTTTGCGCTCTATCATTATCGTGGACAGATGTCAGAGATCGCAAGGCGTCTGGGTATAGGACGATCAACACTCTATCGAAAATTGAAGGATTATGGCATTGATGAACCAAGCGAGGATATTTTTACGCCTGGAAATAGTCTTGTTGCCTAATAATAAGAAACACAGAATTTAATCTAACGAGGCCATCTAATTTTGACCAAAATATATAGTTTCCAAGCAGCGACTCTCGACGGGAAAAATCTGTCCCTTAGTATTTATGAGGGCAAAGTTATATTAATCGTAAATGTGGCGAGCCGTTGCGGATTTACGCCACAATACCG
>BJGJ01000033.1 GCA_014190435.1 Methylocystaceae bacterium
TCCCATTCACCAATAATCAGGCAGAGCGCGACGCTCGCATGATGAAGTTGCGACAGAAAATCTCTGGTGGGTTCAGAACAGTTGAGGGTGCAGAAGACTTCGCAAAAATCCGGTCTTTTATCTCAACAGCCAAAAAACAAGGCTGGCGTGTTATTGACGCTCTCATGACAGATCCAGAGAGCTTGCTAGCAGAACTGAGGTTGTCTTAGGATAAAAGAACCTGGGTAGTTACCATTTTTTTAATAATAATAGATAACAACATGGATGTTTATATTCAGATCAAGTCTGACCGTGCATTTGACGTGTCTGTGCTTATTGTTATCCCCCAACAGTAGTGCAAAAGGATTGAGGGCCAACTCTACGCCAAACTACAGCTACAAACCCCACACCTCATGATAAATGAAAAATCAAACCATAAGTGGGATCACGAAAAAAGCGCGCCAACCGCTAGGCAAGCAATCACAATCGTCGTTAAACGTCTTCTTAAGTCAGGATACCAGGCTGGCAAACGTCCTGCCTTTGTTTCTTGTTCGTCATAGAACAGAAGCGTTGCAAAACTCACAATAAGTATAATTAAGCCACTTACACCGCCAAGAAACACAGCAGGCAGCGCGAAGAGAGAAGGCAGGACGCTGCGTCCAAGCGATCCTAAGTTGATATCATTCCTCATCATAGCAGCGCCCCAATGTACGCCGCCCATGAATGAAAGGATGATGGCACCATAATGTAGTAAAAGCCACAAACCCAAGTCATGCACGGTAGTTACTAAAGGAAGGCAAGCCAAAGCTCCTACAACGAATGGGATAGCTCCAGCCAATCCTAGTTGCAGCGCGACGGATGGCGGTTTCATTTCCTGGCTCATTATCGGCTCTCTTTAAACACTCAAGGTTTAAGTTAGTGCGAATAGAGCGTCACACAAGCGACTTATAAAAAGATAATACGATCTTTTTTCACGCGCATCGAGGAGTTTAGGCCATGTCGGATAATATCTGCAAGTCCTGTCCACTTAAGCGCGGCACATTAAAATTTTTCTTTATAAAAAAACATCCTAAAATTTTATTAAAAGAATTGATGGATTAAATAATTAAAGTTTTCAAAGTTGATTTATTACGTTCCACAAAATGTCTTATAACAGCCATTTGAAGGGGCGCTTACATTTTGAAGATCTGCAAAGCTCGGATCATCTCTATAGGGATCTTCTAGGGCCGATAATAAACGCCGTAATTTGGACAAATCTAATCCATCATTGGCTGCCGTTAATGCGGCTTCTACATGTTCATTCCTGGGAATAATTGCTGGATTGTTAGCGTTCATAAGACAGAACGATGATTTTTTAGGCTTCGGATTGCGTTCGAGGCGCGCAACCCATTGGGCGCGCCAGTCTTGAAAGATTCTGTCTTGATAAATCGCTCCTTGAGGAACATTTTCTGAGGCCAGCGCGCGAAATGTATGTGTGTAGTCAGCGTTTGAACGATCCATCCACTCCAAAAGAGCATAACTTAGTTTTATATCCTCAGCCTCTTGTGAGAAAAGCCCAAGTTTTTTTCGCATTCCTTCAAGCCAATAAGTTCTAAAAAGGAGAGCAAAACACCCAATCTCTTCTTCTGCGATAGTGATGGCCTTATCAACATCATCATCAATTAACGGCAGCAGCGCCTCTGAAAAGCGAGCCAGATTCCATTGAGCGATATCTGGCTGATTTTGATAAGCATAACGTCCATGCTGATCAATAGAACTATAAACTGTTTTGGGCTGATAAATATCTAAGAACGCACAAGGACCATAGTCAATGCTTTCACCACTGAGCGTCATATTATCTGTATTCATGACGCCATGTATGAATCCAATCAGCATCCACTGAGCAACAAGAGCGGCCTGACGTTCAATGACAGCATGCAGAAAATCTCGGTAAAGATTTTCTGATCCGATTAATTGAGAATAATGGCGTGTAATTGTGTAATCTGCTAATTCTTTTAGAGAGCGCTTATCTCTTAATGCGGCGGCATACTGGAAAGTACCGACGCGAATATGGCTTGAAGCTACACGCGTCAACATAGCTCCTTTCAAAATAGTTTCTCGATAAATACTCTCTCCTGTCGTAACAACAGCTAAGCTTCGGGTCGACGGAACGTCGAGAGCACTTAACGCCTCACTGATAATATATTCACGTAGCATCGGGCCGATGGCCGCCTTTCCATCGCCTCTACGCGAATAGGGCGTTAGCCCTGCCCCTTTGAGCTGAATATCGACCCTTTTTCCTGAAGGCGTTATATGCTCACCTAGCAAAATAGCACGGCCATCCCCGAGCATTGTGAAATGACCGAATTGGTGGCCGGCATAAGCTTGAGCAATAGGCTGCGAATTTGCGGGCAAAATATTTCCGCAGAAGGTCGCAGCTATGAAGGACTCCTCGTGCGCTGAGAAGGTTAGGCCAAGTTCTTGCGCGAGTTTATGATTGAAAAGGACTAGTCGCGGTTCTGGCCCAGGCTTTGGCGAAACTTCCGAGAAGAAGGCCGAGGGCAACGCACGATAGCTATGATCAAAATTCCATCCCATTGAATGAGCGTCATTGGCGAAGCCCATCGGCGACATCCC
The DNA here is from genome assembly GCA_014190435.1 of Methylocystaceae bacterium. Lineage (GTDB taxonomy): Bacteria > Pseudomonadota > Alphaproteobacteria > Rhizobiales > Beijerinckiaceae > Methylocystis. Next base: position 2,596 of record BJGJ01000033.1, read on the forward strand.
CTATACTGTTTACAAATGGCGATAGCTCGCCCCACACACTGATTTATATCATAAGCTATTTTAAAGACATTGATCCTTAAAAACTATCCAATGGTATCCTGGCGCTGTTAGGGCTTGATTACGGCTCTGAGCAAGATATAATTTTTTTAAATGCGTAGATGAAGTTGATTTGAAAATTTAATTAAAAAAATCGCCTGGAGACTGGTCATGACGCAGCCAAATGTAAGAAAAAAGACGCTCGTTAAGGGCCGCGTTATTAAAAGACCAGCAAAGAAATTCGGTAATATCCGTCCATTTATCTATCGTGAAAGATTATTCAGTGCCCACTATACCAATGTCTCTGCGCAGCAAAAAAATCCTACGCTTCAGCATCATCAAACGATTTCCCAAGCGGCGAGCCCACCCACTTCTGCTTTGCCAACTCAATTCTGGATTATTGGATTAGTTGCACTTTTGATTATTGGGGGCGTTGCACTATTTTCGGACACATTTAATCAAAAGCCAATCACGCTTAATACACAAGGAAATAACAATTAATTCAACGCACTTTAGTTTAGTGTTGGAATGCGCTAAGCGATTACAACACAATGCAAAATGATCAAAGAATTACCAGCGATCAATTAATTTTAGACGCGCTCGACGATTCTAATTAAGGCTGCCGGCAACCTAGATATCAATCATAAGCGGGGTCGCCTAGAAGCCCTTTAATCGTTGCGAAGCCAGTAATAACCTAATGTCGCTGCCGCAACTGCAAAAACTAAGACTACAAGACCATATCCAGCCATGACGAACTCCTATTTAAGACACTCTATTAGGTAGTTCGGCTAAACAAACTGGCAAGCCTGGGAAAGTAATTCATCCTTGATTGGCTCTCGAGCGCGCTCAAGAAGCCTATGAGAGCTCGAAGCTTAATGACCCACCTCAGACGTTAAGACCTTGATCTCTTTCTAAGAAAGACCTTATTGCCCCTTATGGCTTCCCTTACTCAGGTAACCCTTATTAGGTCTCGAGGCTGAAGGAGAAAGACCCGCTCTAGGCATAAATCTCCGATCAATATAGCTCTGAGCTAATGCTGGAAGACAATTGTGAATATCATGCTCCCGCCTCAGCTAGAGAGTGAGAGAAAGTGTGCGTGTGTGAAAGCACGAAATACAAAGAGAACGCTCTGTAGACTATAAATCTTTCGTAGCAATTGACGCAAGATCTAATATTTATTTAACAGATCTAAGCCCATCACCGAGATGGAGGAGATTATTTCATCAATAAAACAAGAAAGATTTTATTTAACCTACTCATAAAAATGCGACTGGTGGACAGGATAGAATTAATAATAAAGACTACATTTTCAGTTTTATAGCTAATCCTGATTGCCAATTTTTTCTAATTTGAGGGCCATTTAAGTTTTGATAGATAGGAACGCCAGACTCTATTTCAATGGAAAACTCCTTATGCTGTACTAAGGTGCCATCAATTGTTATCCCACCAAATATTTCTGTTAAGTATCCACCGTAAAAATTTGGATCCGTTGGGACTGATCCACCAGATATTTGCGGGTCATGACCTTGAATTCTTCCTTGAAGCGTATTGCTTAATCTGATTGTTGATGTGACTGCAGGAAAATAATTATACCCAACCCAACTGTTAAACTCATGCAGATCGCCAAATCGCCAGCCTTGCGAATTATTAGAAAGACGAATTCTGCCTCTGTATGACAGCCCCCAAGACCAAGGAAATGCGGCCCCTACGTATGAAGCGCCAGGTAAATAATCAAATGTTCTAGAACCAGGCTGAAGCGAATAGAAGGCTCGCTCGTTAGAATAAGTCGCATTAGACTGCAATAAAGATATATTTTGCGTGTCTGAACTCAATGGGTAAGCAAAACCTGTAACAATTTGAATGCGATTAATCTGATCATCATATATTTTCAATACGCCAGAAGTTGTAAGATCTGAAAATCCTTTAGTTCCTGTATAGCTCAGACCAAGAGGAATTCTGCTTGTTTCTCCTAAAAATGTCTGCGCGTTGAGTTGTTTCTGCACAATAGAAGCACTGAAGATAGCGGTAAAATTAGAAGTCAACCCGTAACTTAAGATAGCGCTTTGCAAAGAGACTGGCACTGTTTGCGGCACCACTCTCATTAACTGGGTTGGGTTACTATAAGTTGGAGTTGTTAGAACAACCGACTGGGAGCTAACACCCTTAGAACCAATAAGCTGACCGCCATAACTCGAAAATACTGGCATGAGTTTAAGAGTAAGCTTACTCTTGGCTAGAGAATCTGCGCCAAAAACACCCATCGGAATAGCAGCGTCTTCTTGATGAGATGACGTTTCCTGCTTAGCATTGGAAGAATCTAAAGGTAAAATTTCATTTTCTAACGCACAAGCATAGTCACTTAGAAACAAATAATAAGTCAGTAATTGACTCGTCCTTAGCAAGTTACGCAAAAGACTATCTCCCACACCCAAATTTTAAGGGAGCTAAATTACTTTTAATCATAGCAACTAGATGAGACATTTAAAATTCCAAGAATGATTTGAATAATTATTCGACCAGGCCACGTTCCAAAACACTAAGAAGAAGAAAATCTCTGCAGAGTATTATAATCATTTTTCCTAAAACAAAATAAAAAAATCAAATTTTAGGATCTGGATTGACTTTATTATCACGCCCTTCTTGTAAAATCATACGTCCCTGAGAGGACGCGCGCCGAAAAGCGCTGGCGGTTTGATAATCTGCATCATGATACCAGGACAGAGCCGTCTCACGATCAGGAAATTCCAAGATAACGAGCCTTTCTGTAAATTCAGGTCCCTCGACTGTCATAACCGCATCTCCTCGGGTTAAAAACTTGCCGCCAAAACGCGCGACAGTTTCTGGGGTTAAAGCTGTATAATTTTTATAATTATCTGGATCATGAATCGTCATCGTGCAAATAAAATATGCCGCCATAACGAGACCCTCAAGGATTTGCGATTAAATTAGATCTAATCGTTGAATTTTATGAAATCTTATGGCTAAAAATAAAATATTTCAACAAATGAAACACTTTATAAAAGCATTCAATTCTTTAAATGTTGATAGTTCGAGTCTAAGTGCCCTTGAAATTGGTTTATTGAACTCTCGAAGGAGATATAAATATTCCTTTTGCCTTTTAAGATGCAGATTAAGTGTCAACATGTCAAATATTTGTGAGTTGGACAAAATTAAAATAGGCATAGCGACCGTAAGCGAATAAAATAATTTTAATTAGCTAAGAGACACTCACAGGCTTTGATTTTAGGAATAAGATGCACGGATCTGAGTTCTTCAATATCCTATTGTTATTGCTTACTGCCGCTCTGGTTCTATCCTTACTTGCCAAACGTTTTAATCTCCCACCCGCCATTATTTTTATTCTCGGCGGCGCTGCGCTTGCGCTTACCCCAAACGCGCCAACGCTCCACATAGAGCCTGAATTGGTTCTCACCCTCTTTCTGCCTCCCTTATTACAATCTAGCGCGTATTTTATTGTCTGGCGGGAATTTAAAGAAAATATCCGCCCAATCATGCTCTTGGCGATTGGGGCGGTTTTTTTCACGACGCTGATTGTTGGCCTCACAGCGCATACGCTAATACCAAATATGCCGCTTTCAGCCGCCTTCTGCCTAGGGGCAATCGTATCGCCTCCCGACGCAGTCGCCGCCAAAGCAATCCTTGAGGGATTACGCGTTCCCCGCCGGCTTGTCACCATTTTAGAAGGAGAAAGCCTTGTTAATGACGCCTCCGGCCTCATGCTTTATCGGCTGGCTTCCGCGGCAACGCTGACTGGCCTGTTTGACTGGCCTGAAGCCGTTTGGATGTTTGGCCAACTGACTTTTGGCGGCATTATCATTGGCGCAATCGCTGGCCTACTTACCTACGCGCTTATTACAAAACTGAGAGAGCCGCAGCTTACAATTCTTGCAAGCTTTCTATTACCTTGGGGCACGTATTTTTTTGCAGAAAATTTTCAAGCCTCTGGCGTTCTTGCTGTTGTTACCGCAAGTATCATACTAGGTAAAGGCCAACATGAATTATTAGACGCTCAAAGTCGTTTAGAAATGCGGACGATATGGAAATCTGCAGTTTTTTTTATGGAAGCGACAATTTTTATTCTAATCGGCATGGCGCTACGAAGCGTTATTCATGCAGCCGGCGGCCTAGATTCTATTTTCTCTAAAACAATCCCATTAGCTTTTGTTGTGACATTATCTGCTATTGCGGCGCGATTTTTATGGGTATTTACCGCCATATATTTACCGCGCGCAATACTCTCGAATTTATACCTAGAAATTGAGCATTATCCTGTCTCTGTACCGATTATAATTAGCTGGGCTGGTATGAGAGGCGTTGTGAGCCTCGCTATCGCTCTCGCCTTACCAACAAATTTTCCACAAAGAGATTTTATTATTATTACAGCCTTTATGGTTACTTCTATTACCATTATTGTCCAAGGTGGAATTCTCACAAGACTCATCAAATGGCTAAATTTTGAACAGGCAATGGCATTAGAAAATAAATTTATCGATGAACATCATGCTCGAGAAAAAATATATGAAGCTTCGTACATTTTCATATCATCAAAAGCAAATGATACAGAAAATGAATTTATACTCTATTTGCTCAATGAGCATCAGCGGCGACTAACAGCCTATCAAAGACTACAAATTGAAGGAGAAGCGTTATCTACAAAGAGAAAAGAATATTTTACTATTGCGCTTAATGCCATTTCTATTGCCCGCAAAAAACTCGTCGAGCTTCATCGATCCGGACAAATACATGATAAAACGCTCAATATAATTGGCAATGAACTAGACTTAGAAGAATCTAGACTTCTTCACCTCTCTCAAGACGTTAAGAAAGCAGCACACGCCTAGTTCTCGCAACTTAGATCTAAATTTATGAAATTACCCATCTTATCTCTCACTATCGTGTAGACACCAAAAGGCCATAAGCGCGCCTATGTCTGTCTGCGGCCAATACCTAGCCTTAACCCCTCCCTTCTATCCTAGTGTTAAATAACAAAGACGCAGGACCAAAGATAATGATAGAAGAGGTTGAAGAAGCGAGAAAGCAAGAAACGTCCTATGGCCTCTAAGATAGCGCAAGTAGCTGAAAATTTGGGATTAAACCTAACGCAGCGCCATATCTTTCTTTGTGTCAAATCGACCCCTCAGTCCTGTTGCGATGGCGCGCTTGCGCTTCAATCATGGGAATATCTCAAATCAAAGCTTAAAGAATTAAAGTTAAGTGAGCGAGGCGGGATCCAACGAACAAAAGCCGACTGTCTTAGGGTATGCGATAACGGCCCAATTTGCGTCATATATCCAGAAGGCGTCTGGTATCGTAATTGCACGCCAGCAAATTTGGATCTGATAATTGCAAAACATCTAATTGACGGAGAAATTATCGAGGAGTTGAAAATTACTGGTCCGATTTTTTCTCAGCCAATTAACTAACGATTAACACAAATGCCTCATGGGCTAAAATTACTTTATAGCGCCTTTCTTAAATTTATACAGGATGATGGTTGGGCAATTGCTAGTCATATTACCCTTACTGCGCTGACTTCTCTCTTTCCATTTCTAATCTTCTTGACAGCATTGTCAGGGTTTTTGGGCAATTCAGAAGTAGCTGATGCAGCCGCAGGGCTTCTCTTTGGCGATTGGCCGCGTCAGATTTTCGAGCCCCTCTCGCGAGAAATCCATATTGTTCTCACCCAACCTCATAGCGGTCTCCTTACAACAGGCGCAGTGCTGTCAATTTACTTTTCCTCCAGCTCTGTTCTAGCCGTTAGAACAGCGCTCAATCGCGCCTATAATATAATTGATATGCGCCCCTGGTGGATCTTACGACTGGAAGCTATTGGTTACGTTTTAATCGCAGGAATCGTCTTACTCCTCATCGCTTTCTTGCTACTCATCGCCCCATTCTCTCACTTGTGGCAGGAGAAATTCAGTCACTTTTCGCTCTTTCCTCTGCCATTTCTGCATTCTTCCTTGCATTATGGATTTGCTATTATTCTACTTGGAATAGGAATTTTCTTAACGCAACTCTTCCTACCCGCCCAACGACAAAGCATTGCGAAAGTAACCCCAGGGGTGATACTAATTTTTTTAAGCTGGATTACTTTTGGAAAAGCATTCGCAATTTATTTAAAAAATTTCGCTAATAATTATGTTGCAACCTACGCCGGCTTAGCATCAATTATGATTATAATTGGTTTCCTCTATACACTTACTGTGCTTTTTATTTATTTTTCTGAGATCAACCAAATTCTTAGCCAGACTCGAGTTGAATTACCTGATGATAAATAGTTGTTTATCAATTTAATTCTGATCTATCTCAACTCATAACGCTTATGCTGGCTTCCCTGAGACAGATAAATGAGATGTCAAAATTATCTTCTCGACTATAAGCGCAATACTCGTTAAATTTCTATCAAACCTCAAAAGGAGTATTGCCTTTGAATAAAGCTCTTTTAGCTGCCTGCGCAGGTGCCGTCCTTATCCTTACCGGTCTCGGCGCCAAAGCCTGTACCCGCATTTTGTATGAAACTGGTGAAAAGAGTTTTATAGTTGGCCGTACGATGGATTGGGCTGAAGATCCCCACTCTGATCTTTGGCTTTTTCCTAAAGGCATGACGCGCAACGGAGGCATAGGCAAGGGCTCGATTAGCTAGACATCTAAGCATAGTTCTGTGATCAGTTCGTTCTATAATGTGGCAACTGTCGATGGCATGAACGATAATGGTCTTATCGCCAATGTCCTCTACCTTGTTGAAGCAGATTATGGCGACCTCGCGACATCAAAAAAGGCAAAGATTTCAATTGGAGCTTGGGCGCAGTATGTATTAGATAATTTTTCGACAGTCGATGAGGCTGTATCTGGGTTACAAAAAGAACCCTTCGTGATTGTCGCACCCACTCTTCCTAATGGAGCTAAAGCGTCAGGTCATCTTGCGTTATCAGATGTTACAGGCGACAGCTCGGTTTTTGAATATTTAAAGGGCAAACTTATTATTCATCACGGTGCTCAATATCGCGTAATGACCAATTCACCCAGCTACGACGAACAACTTGCAATAGAAAACTATTGGAAAGATGTTGGCGGACTTAAATTTTTGCCTGGTAGAGCGCGTTCAGCGGATCGTTTTGCCCGCATCAGCTGGAACTTGAATGCTGCACCAAAAGAAAAAGACTCACGTCTTGCGACCGCAACGACTTTCTCGCTCATTCGGGCTATTTCCGTGCCGCTGGGGATAACAGATCCAGAAAGACCCAATATTGCCTCTACCGTATGGCGCACAGTTTCAGATTCAAAAGAGAAGCTTTACTATTTTGAGTCCTCTTATAATCCAGCGATTTTTTTTGATCAATTTAGCTAAGCTTAATTCAATTTCTGGCGGTAAAGCCCTGAAATTAGATCTATCGGAGAAGCCAATTCTCTCAGGAGAGGTTTCGGATAAATTTACGCCTGCTGAACCCTTTAAATTTATTGCACCCTGACAGAAAAGAAATGAAAGACTGTAATAGAAGAAGGCAATATACTTTTGTCTTTTGCCGGAGATCGCCCTCTTTAGTTAACTTCAACAGAAAAAGGATCGTAAAGTTTTTATATTTTGGTAAAAAGTCGGATCGCGCCAATTGTCTCACGGGTTTTTTCAGTTTTCCAGGGATCGATAATTTGTAAATCTGCTGATATGTGAATCAAGGGAGTTATTGCATAATTATAGAAACACTCAACGCCACCTTCGCTCCGTCGGTACAGTTCAAGATTTTCCAATCCGTCAATGAGAGATTGGCTTAATCCATAGTGATAATAGCCAATACCCCACTTATCATGTTCCCGTCCCTCAAAGAGATTATTGCCCGCTAAGCCTGTTAAGAGGCTCCATTTAACCGGATTGGGATTTCCATCTGAAATTGAGATATTGGTAAAAAGCCCCCAGCCGACAGAGGGATCCTTTTCACTTTGCATTAAATATTGTTGGACGGCATAACCAGCAAACCAAAAGCCCTTTTTTGTAATTGGCTGTCCTCTAGAAAGACGCGCTCTAGCACCGTCCATATCGTCTAAATCAAAGCCTCGCGCATCACTGTAAGCAGCTCTAATTGTATGATAACCCTGAAAATCAGCCAATTTTATTGGTAAGGTATATCCAGCAGTTAAAGCAACACCTCTTTCGAAGGGATGCTGAATAACTCTTGGATCTTCGGCGTTTCTTGGATCTGCAACAGCAATCATAAATTTTCCGATAGCTGTCTTAAGATTAACAAGCGTTCCCAAAGTGTAAGTCGGGGAGACAATAACGCGATCAGCTAAAGTTCCGGGCGCAGTGATGCCGATACCTGTCTTAGGCACAGCAAAGGCACGGTTAAGAAAAGTTTCCCACCCCCCTCCGCCTAAAATTGGCGTTTCAGCGGCAAGTGTCATCATATTGACCTTGCCGGCGCTGATCGACAAATGATCATCAATATTTTGAGTTACAAATAATGTGAGCGTATTATGATAGTAATTAGGCTGAACAAACGCTTGGATCGCGCTTGGAGGTAAGAGCGTTCCTGTGATGTTATTTACTGTGTTCCCAGTATATTGTTCGAACTGCGTTGTTACATGGAACCCTTTCCACAGCCCAAGCTTTTCTGAATCTAATCTTAAAAAGGCGTCAAGCTTACCGCCACAAAAGCCGCCCTTTGGCGGACTACCCGACATAATACCTTGACAGATTTGCGTTATCCAAAGATCTGGCTGAATCCCATAAGTTTTCAGCTGTTCTTTTGGTCCATTGGGCGTATCAGCTAGAGAAGATTGCTGAGTGAGAAGTGCAAGTGAATCATCAGCAAAAGCATGAGTATTCATGCCCAATGCAACACATAAATTGGCGAGGAATATAATCTGGGTTAATTTGACCGCAAAAGAATTCCCATGTCGCTTGCTTTTCAAGTCGGTTCCATTCTTTCTTCGTGTGAGAAATAAATGAAAGCCAAAATATCTGATAGCGCTTAATGAGCGTCCATTTCAAAAAAAAGAGATGTGTTACATATCTGCAACAAGCAATGAGAGAGGCAAATTACAAAATTATTACACTATTTACAGCCTCTACTAATTGAAATTACGAAAAAAAACCATCTTCACAGCTTAAAAAGCGCAAGACTCCAAAAATCCAGCGCGGACTCTTGAGTAGATAGGAAATAAAGGAAATTAAGCTCTCTTGAGAAATTCGGTCCGTAGCACCAGATCTTTGATCTTTTCAGCACGGCATTCCATTACACTTGAATCTGCTGTGAGGTGAATATTTTTAATCAGTATCCCACGTTTTAGGACAGAGGATGCACCCTGCATTTTTAAATCTTTGATCAGCGTAAAAGATTCCCGTCTTTCAGCTCCGCCCCATTACTATCTCTTACAATCACACTCATTTTTCTGCCTTAATAGCCACTTTAGCCCTGAAAGGGCGCAGTTTAACCTCTCATGGGATAGTGCCGTAAGGAAAAAACAGTTCATGCAAAAAGAGAGCTTATGACAAAAAGCTTAAATCTAGGCTCTTAAGCTTTAAGAGCCTAGAGATTGTCATGCTTAACGCTAAAAGAAAAAATTTGAGCTTCTTTAACCCATTCGCAGGTAGCTATACTCTATTTTTTATAACTAATTGAACATGCACCCCAAGTAACATGTATCCATCCAGGACAACACGAGCCTCGTTTTTTTTAGCGATAAGTATTTGCAAGATCTGCGATTTCTGCACTGACATTGACTGTTGCGCTGGCAGTCGGCTGTCTTGCACAGCGCCGCTTGAGCTTATGATATTCATTCCACAAACGATTAGCTTCAGATTCTCCATCAATATCTGATACGCTATTATAAATTGAGTTAACTTCATTTTGAGAATATTGTTCAGCTTCCTGGCAACTAATTGTCAGGGTTGCCGCATTCGAGACAGAGAAGGGTATAACAGCAATCATTATTAGACTTAGGAACAAGTGACGTCTCATCAAAGATCTCCCAAAATTTGTAATTCTAGATTATCAGAAATAACTCAATTTCCAAGATATAGTTTAAATTTATATAGTTCTTCCGGATTTTGGATGGAATTATACTCTCTAAGCCAATGTCTCAGCGAGTATACAAAGAATTAAGGTAAGGAATTAAACGCGCCAATTAGTCCTTTAAACAATCAATAAGTTAGATTAAGATCTATTTTTTAAGGATATCAGCGAGCACCCTGCGGCCATGTATTTTCTTAGAACCCTACCCCTTATCTTAATTTTATTTTTTTTGGGTGCACAAGCATCGAACGCCATGTTGCTTAATCCCATATCAAACATTAAGACACCAACTCTTTACCAAAAAACAATGGATAATATTGATAAAAATTGGCGTTTTATTTGGGGCGATGACTTATCGAAAATTTATCTCAAAGAAAATTCTAAAAAAATAAACAAAAATATTATTAATCTCGAAGCATTGACTAATTATAATGAGAATTCTGCTCAATGGTCTTCTTTTAGCAAGAAGGAAAATGGCTTATCAGAAGTCGAACAAGTCTCTTTTGACTGCATGCATATAAAATACAAAAGTCTCGGCGGCAGTTGGTTTGAAGGCCATCAAGCCAAAGGGAAAATAAAAAGTATTTATAACGAAAAAGAAAATTGGTCAGATATTCCGACATACTACCAAAAACTTTATGAGATAGCTTGTGTTCTGCCTTAAAACCGCAGCAAAGGATATTCTTGAACCAGACCGAACTTTCAAGATTCTAATTTTAAATTATTAATTTAAAATCAGAGAAAAGAGCGCGCCGTGGCACTCATAAACCAGGACTGTTCAATAACAGCCTATTGAAATCTGTGATCTCTTTTTGATTTTTTAATTAATCTTTATCAGCCTTATCCGAGATCTTTTTCTGAAGCGCTGTTAATTTCGCCTTGGCTTTTACATACTCAACTTCTGCTTTGATAAAAGCTTGCTGTGTTGAGACCATTTTTTTAAAGGCTGCTTCGCATATTTTTACAGCGCCTGCCAACTGACCTGTTAATTTTGTTTTTCCAGTCACTTTTAATGGCATCTTACGGGCCGATTTTACTGGACTTACTTTTTTATTTGTTGATATTTTTTTCTTTGCGCTTTTTTTCGCTAGCCGCCTCATCCCTAACTCCGTGTGTTAAAAAATGGTTATTAGATGTTTATTTTAACAAATTTTTATTAATAATTTATGCAACATAGTATAATCTTAACGTCCATCGAGGAGTAATAAATTAGTGGATAAATATTCAAAACAGCTATCAATTTTCCTAAGAAATCTTGATTGGAATCTCGCCAAGAAAATCACGCTTCCCTAGCTCAACGCCGCAATGGCGCAAGATCGCATAAGCCATTGCCACATGAAAATAAAAATTAGGTAAAATAAAATGGTTGAGATAATCCTCGCCAAGCATCTGACCCTTATCTATGGGACCAAGCGGAAAGATAATATTATTATCTTGGGAGTTATTAATTGCTTCGTAATTTAAGCCATTAATATAATTAATCGTAGTCTCAATACGCTGCTTTAATTCAGCAAGAGAGATTTCATTATCCTCCAGCCGCAACGCCTCAACATCAGCAAGACGAGATAATCCATTCTTAGCCAGATCAGTAGCTATTTGTATTTGTCTTACAAACGGAAACATATCGGGTACCAGCCTATATTGAAGCAAAACAGACTCATTAATTTTTTTTGTTTGGGTAAAAATAATAGCCTTATCAATGATGCTCGCCAATGACGTGAGTGTGATGGTAACTGCTGGCAATGAAATCTGCTTCATCGCAAGTGCCATAATTTACTCCTTCTTAATTTTTATCAATCGCTAGGTTACTACTAGCTTTTTAGATTTTCTCCAATAAATTAATTGAAGAGATAGCTTGGGATAAGAAAAAGACTAGGTGTTATTTTTACATCAAAAAAATCAAGCCATTCAGCTGCCAGACAAGAATATCTAAAGCATTTCTGGATCAGAGCTATATTTAATAACGACGTCCAGAAATCATATAGCGAGCGATCCAACCGACGCTCAAAGGAACCATAAAAGCTGCGATAAGTGAGAGTGTAATGGCGCTGTCTCCTGCCAGCGCTTCAAAAAGACTTTTGTTCATTTTGATCATTTCTGCGAAAAGAAGAACGCCAGCACCGATTACGCCAATTAGAAAACCACAGAAAAAGACGATTGAACCAAGCTTTTCATAAGCCGATTCAGCTGCAGAATTACCATCGTGTTGTTTGTGTTTCGTCATTAACTACTCTGCCTTTTTCTGATAAGCCACTATAAATTTGCTATGCAATCAAGGATTTCTTACCTTATCCAGTTAGTTAAAGATAGCGGAGCCAAGCGCTATTATTACGCTTTTTTAAATCTGCAAACCATTTACAAATAGGATAAAGTAGGACTATTTCGCAAATCCAGACAAGATAGCTTCCTGTAAGACCAAGTCCTTTGGGAGGCGAGCGCATGATTTCTTCTTGTTGAAAATTAGAAAAATCATAGCCTTGACCATAAGCTAGTAGAATCGCACCGATGATGCCGACATACAGATGTAGGAAATAAAATAAAAATGGCACCTGCCCAAAAACAATAATTTTTTGCGTGATTGATCCTCGAATAGAGGCGCTTATAGAGAGAATTACCATTAAAGGTCCTAGCGTAAAAAGACAATAGAGTAACGAGGGTGGGTATTTTGATACATTGAAGAAAGAAAGAAAACTCATAATTTGGCGCGGCTGCTCCTGCCAAGGACTTGGGTCGCCATAGGTATTAACGACGCGTAAAATGAAGAATAAAGCACAAAATAATAGACCTAAGGTTCTTATAAATTTTTGATTTCGGCCAGGAGACGCATAAAAATAAGTTCCCAAGCTATAACCAAGCGCCATAATGCCAATCCAGGGCAAAATAGGGTAATAAACTTGTCCATTAAGTCCAAATGGCAATGCGCCTTGTTCGTGTAATATATGCCAGAAATTTGTAAAGGAACCCAGCTCCGTTGCCTTGACGTGGTCTAAAAGGTCATGGCCGAAGATAATTATAAGCGCTATTGTTAATATGATGCGCCTATCTAAAAATATTAAAAACGATAAGGCAATCATACTACTACCGATTGCCCAAAGCGCGCCTAAACTATATCGGCCAAATTCGAGCGTCCATACCGGACTAATAACAATAGCATCAAATAGGATAAGCCAAAGACCACGCGTAGAAAGATAGATAAATATATCATGACGCGTCTGATCTCTTCCCCATAAGTAAGCGGAGATTCCTGCAAGGAAAACAAAGCCAGGCGCGCAAAAATGAGTCACTAATCGTGTCAGAAATAAAAATGGATATGTTTTTGTCAGGTCAGTTGGACTATATATTAAGGCGTCTGCATCAAAAAAATCACGCATATGATCCAATGCCATAAGGACCATGATAGCCCCCCGCATCAAATCAATTTCTGGCAAGCGTTGTCTAATCATCTATGCCTCGCCCCAAGCTTTCAATCCATATTCTAATAAGTATATAGCGATCTAGGGAACAAATGAATCTCCTTCTTGCAAGAAGAAGAGTCTCTTGCCTAATTTTGATCATCTGATTTGATCTCATCAAGACCAGTTTAAGCTTAAACGTAACTGCCCAGGTTCTTTTGTTAGCCTTTCGTGGCGAGGGGCAGATTCTTGTAGACGGCGAATCTTTATTTTGATTCAAGATTCGAATGGGTCACGAATCGTCGAGCAAGCCAACATATGATGAGCTTCTAGCGCTTGTTGCTACCCTAATGGCGGAAAACGCTGCTCTCAAGATGCGTCTAGCTGAACTTGAGCGTCGCCTTGGCTTGGATAGCTCTAACTCAGGCAAACCTCCATCGAGCGATGGGCTGAAGAAAAAGCCGCGGGTGAGCAGTCTGCGTGAGCGGTCGGGCAAGAAGCCAGGCGGTCAAAAGGGCCATAAGGGCGAGACGCTCCGACACTCTGCAAAGCCCGATAAGATTACCGATCATTATCCCACGGGGTGTTCAGACTGCGGGGCTGCGCTGAAGCCTGAGATGTCACAAGATTATGCTGCGCGGCAGGTATTTGATCTTCCTGAGCCTAGACCTTTGGTCGTTACAGAACATCGCGCGCATAGATGCCGATGCGGTGCTTGTGGGGTGACGACGCGCGCTGCTTTTCCAGAAGGCGTCACTGCGCCGGTGCAATATGGAGCTAGACTAGCTGCCCTGGTTGTTTATCTGCTTCACTATCAAATGCTGCCTGAGGCGCGGCTCGGCCAGTTGATGGCGGATCTCTTCAACGTCAATCTTTCTGCGGCGACAATTGCCAGAATGAGCCGCAGCT
>BJGJ01000034.1 GCA_014190435.1 Methylocystaceae bacterium
ACTTTGGCTTTAAATTCAGCGCTGTGTTTCTTGCGTGTATTTTTCATGGACCAGTCCCTGGCTCTACGCCATTCTAGGCCCAACTCCCCACCTTAACTACCTGTCCAGTTTTTGGGGTCCATTTCAAAAGGATCATCCACGAGCAGGAAATGTTTTTAAGACAACTTAAAGCATATTTTTTGACTAAAATTTCTAATTAGAGGAATATAAAATAACATATGTTCAACAGACTTAATAAGCTTATTTTCTTTTTAATGGGGATTGTCCCAAAAAATAATGATCTATTTACCCTATGAGGATTGCTTTACTTAAGAAAAGCTCGTCCAGCTGGTCATAGGAGAAAATCGATGAAAATCAAAGAGAGACCAGAATTCTTTAATAAATCAGCTGTTTTTTGCTTGAATAAATCCGATTTTGTAGTAAGTGCAATTGACGTTATGGCTGAACGCAATATTGGGTCTGTAATTATTATTGACTCTGACAGCAAAGTTAATGGGATTGTTACAGAAAGAGATCTTTTAAGACGGGTCTTAGCCAAAAATCTAGATCCAAAAAGCACGCCACTCTCTGCAATTATGACTTCTGATATACGGGTAGCAAGGCCTGAAGATAATGTTGTCGACTGGCTAAGAATCATGTCAAATGAACGATTTCGCCATCTTCCAATAATTGATGATGGTGGAAAGTTGATAAATATGATGTCTCAGGGTGATTTTGTTTCCTACACTTGGCCAGATTTACTCGATCACTTGAAGAATAAGGCTACAGAAACGCTTAAAGGGCCTGCAGCGCCCCTCCCAATTTTGATTGCAGGCATTATGCTCTACTCGCTGTTAATGGTTGCTGCCTTGAAATTATTTTAACAGTTTGCATTCATTCAATTGTAAAAAATGTTGCTAAATTGGCGTAAAGCGCAATTTTTTCCAGCGGGCCAAAAATAATTTATCACAATTATTAACTCTCAATGTTTCTTCTTCAACTTATGGCCTGACGAATGTCAGGCCATTTTTTTTACTGCCCAATATGACAAGAGTGGTGCATTAATACTCACAACCTTCTGATTTATAGAAGAATTGATTTCTTAACACATGCTTTAAATCCTCTTGAAAAAACCAGAGTCAAAGCCAAACTATAAGGTTTTTGATAGATTTAATTCAATCGAAGATTGATATTTTATAATTTTAAATCAAAAATAACTCTGTAAAATAATCAGATGGACCTTTGATTGAGAAAAAGGCCAAAGAGAGACCGTAAATACGTAACTTGGAGGCAAAGGTATGACTAGCGCCCCAATCCATCAACTTGAAGACTGCTTCCGGATAGTAGCTCATATTGAGTATCCAGACGACGTTTATATCCAAAAAATACATGACTGGTTAGCGCGCGGAGGAGTCGTCGGAATGATGGTTCGTAAGAGAGATATTGGACAGCCCTTTACAAGAGCACAGGCATTTAAATTTTTAAACAATATGATTAGCAATGCTTGCCATCAGAACGCCCCAACAACGATTATTTCTGCGCTTGAAATTGAACGTGAGAGGTTATGGGCCATTCTTTAAAAAATCTGAAGGGATTACCCCATAATCATTAGATGGAAAAATCTTGCCCACTTATCTTTTTCTAATATATTTGGTGATCGTCTTTTAAAGAGAGACACAACTTACTATTATGGATTAGTCATGGAAACTCGAAACCTCGTTAAGGAAAAAAATGTGCTAGGAACACCTCTAGAGTGCTGTTGCTTATCGCCCTGTACGGGTTTTTATAGAGATGGATTTTGCAAAACAGACACATATGATATTGGAAAACATGTCATTTGCGCACAAATGACAGAACCTTTTTTGAACTTCACAAAATCTAAAAACAACGATCTCACCGCCCCAAGAGAAGAATTTGATTTTCCTGGATTAAAAGAAGGCGATCGCTGGTGCCTCTGCGTCCTAAGATGGCGCGAAGCGCTTCAGGCTGGCGTCGCACCCCCTGTTATCCTCAAAGCCTGTCATATAAATGCATTGGAATTTGTAAGCCTTGAACAATTAACTACTTATGCAATAAAAGCCAGTCATTAGCTATCTGGTAAAAAGGGAGGTTCATAACATATTCTCTTCATACTAGCTCAGACTATTTTTTTGGGTTGCCGAATAATTTAATTTATTGGTAGAAAAACCTTCTTATCAATTGATTTATCCTGAATATACTTTTGCTGCAGCAGAAATCCAATAAACTTGGCTTCAGTCATCTTGGAGTAATCTCTTGACCGCTTTTGACCACTGGTTCTACGGTGTAACACTTCTGGCGTTTTGTTTGTTTATACATGCATTCGGACTAATCACTCTTTCACGTATTTTTTTTAATGAAAAAATCAATAATCTTAGAAAAAATCGATCCTATTTGCTACTGCATCTTTTTCTCTTGCTACATTTTTCGCCTCATGTTTGCATACACTACAAGCCTGTGTTTGGGCCCTGTTCTATCTTCAGCTAAATGCGTTTCCTGATTTTTTTATGGCCATAACTTATTCGCTTGGAGCCTTTACGACTTTTGGCAGCTCCACCATTGATATAAATTCTGACTTTATTTTATTAAGCCAAACACAGGCAATGAACGGTATTATGGCTTTTGGGCTCACAACGGCTTTAATTTTTCACTGGTGTTGAGAATAGATCCAAAATTCAAACAATAATCTTAGAAAATTTTAATATGGAAATAATTGAAATTAAGTCCCAGATGTTGTTGGGATTATCCCCGTATCAAGTCGCGCGGGGGTTCTTTTTTATGCTAGCGCAAAACTAATTTCAATCAATTTTACAAAGGATCTATAGTGCACAGATCGAATAGAAACACTAATTTTTAGCAATCAAGATATGGATATTTGTCGCAACCGATGTCCTGACAGGGATAACTATCGGCTTTATATTATCACTTGTTCGATTGAAATACCAATTCTCAAATTTAGAAATTATAGTGAAGGATGATTTAGTTTAAGATTTCGTTCATATCAATTTGATCGAATCTACGACATTTACTCTTCTTCCTTAGATAATTGGAACTTTTGAAGATATCAATTTTCATCAAATAATAAATATATATTTATTTGAATTGCATTATATTCTTCACGACTATCTCGACATACTGATGAATTAGCATAAAACAAAAAACTCTGAAATTACAGATATGCATATTGACTGCATGTATTTGAGTATTCTCTTTAATAACTATACACAATCTCAATCATTTGTGCTTAAGTAATACCCCCTTATAAGGCGATGACGCTGAATAACAAATTGAATAAAAGCAGTTCTACCAGTTACGTTCGAAATCACGTTAGCATTTTATGAATAAGAATTTATCTTAGCTTTGGCTTGCGTCGTTTCAATAGGTAATCCTTTTGGATAGCCAAAAATCACTGGGGCAAAAGGATGGATTAGGGACGACAATCCTAGGAGATCTTTATCCGCTTGCGTTGCTAAATAGGGCTGACCAAGCCCGATCCAGCAACTCCCCAGACGATCTGCATGAGCCCAAAGCATCATATTTTGACCTGCAAGCGCACATTCTTTGCCCATCCAAGGCTTATTAAGTTGACCGGAGATCATAATTAAAAGAGGCGCATTATAGAAAATGTTAAAACCTTTTTGCGCTAATTTAGAATAAAGCGTTTCAGGAAGATCGACTGGACGCACACGCGTCATGAATAATTTGGCCTCGTTTGATATTTTGTCGAGCAATAGTCGATCAACGATGACTGTGAAGTGCCAATCCTGACGATTAGCAGCTGTTGGCGCGTGAATAGCTGCATTAATAAGTCGATCTATTAGATCTCATGGAACCGCTTTGCTTTGATAATCCCGCACAGAACTACGAGTCAATATTGCGGCATGCGCGTCGATCTCCTGATGTCCCCCCGATACACTAATGTTTCACGCGCCAGACTTAGCTGCAGTTGTGGGATCAATTATAGCCTTGACCTCACTAATCCGATTTGCAGGAAATCCTCCTGCCTCAGCATGCTTGCGGATAATATCTTCGCTTTCTGCAATATAAACGCAGAATACACGTTCTGGGGTGACATAGCTTTCGACCCATTGAATATCAGGGCCTAATTGTCGAAGAACTGAACAAGAATTTTGCGAAATTTGCTGAAGTTGTGCGGGCGATAACCCTCCTGCACCTGGAATATCGCGTTCTATAATAAATTTAGGCATTGGCTCCCTTCCTATTTGTCTCTAGCCATACCCTAAAGACTCCCACCAAGATTGTTGTGTTATTCATTTATTCCTTAACTAATTACGTATTCCATCTTCATAATTTCGCGATCAATCAGCGCTTTAAACCTCCGGCAAGTAAGGAGATAGGTAACGATATCCTTTCTGCCATGGCTTTGGCTATGGCTTATTCAGTAATCAGGACAACTAGTGTCAATATACATCTCTCATTACCACTAACGCGATACAGCACATTTCACTACCATTATCTATAATGCATGACAGTCGAATAGATCCTTAGACGATGAGCGTAAAGTAAGAATTTCTATCGATAGGCTTAAAATTAACATATTTGCAGCAGGCGCAAGCTACTTTGTTGTTTACTTAGGCCTAAACTTATCACTATATTTTAAACACTAATTACAGTGACGCAATCAATACATTGATAGATCAGCAGGAATTCTTTCGCAGCAAAGAACAGAGGCGACTGAGGATCAAAAGCAATCCTCAGTCGTTAATATTTTTAAGCCGCGCGGCCGATTTGTGTGGCTTTAGCCACTTCATTTATTTTTCCGGTCTTCACATCGTAGATATAGCCATAGATTGGCACATTCTTTGGCACAAGCGGGTGAGAGCGAATACGCGCAACGTCTTGCGCGACGCTGTCTTCCTGGTTTTTAATTGTATGCCATTTGATGAAATGTCCCGCTGCACAGCCGCCACCATGCTGAGGGTTTGACCATTTCATAGTTGATACATCCAGCGATGCAGTCGCCAAACTATCATCTAATAAGTCGCTCATAATCTCGTCGCAAAATAGCTCCATCCCGCAATTAGTATGATGAATCACAAACCATTCTTTTGTTCCTAAAAGCTTATGCGAAATAACGAGCGAGCGAATAGCGTCATCTGAAGCGCGCGCCCCGGCGTTACGGATAACATGCGCATCTCCTTCTGATAAACCAGCGTATTTTGCAGGATCGAGGCGCGCATCCATACACGTCAATATTGCAAACCCCCTAGCTGGCGGCAGCGAAAGATTTCCTTTCGCGCCGAACCCAGACACATAGGCGTTATTGGCTGCAATAACCTCATTAACAATCTTGCTGGACATCCGTTTCCTCCCTTGAAGTTTTTGAATTTTTTCTCACTCTCAAAAACGCTAAGAATATGGTTTGCTTCTTGATATTTAGCAAGCAGTCCTCGACACTTAAGCCAGGAGCAAAACAAAACTAAATATGTAGAAAGGCGTATATAACAAATATTACGCGTTTAATTGAGCCATAAACGATAGACACACGCATATTGCGCTGCAATAATTTTTAAAGCGGACAAAATTCTTAAGATAAATCCTAGATTAAACTCACTTTTGTCGAGACTTAAAAGTACTCCAAACCTAGCGCCTCAGTAAGGGGATGTTGTCGGACATTCTGCAGGAGATGAACATCTTGGCTTATAGGCGTAAGGGATCATGGCGCAGACAAATATTAATACTCCCACAGCAATAACTGCCAGTCTGTAATTCAACGCCCACCTCCCTCCAGCAAACTTCTATTTCGTTATCAGCCGACTAAAATAGAAGCAGAGATTAAATTTTCGTATAATTAAATGTCAATTTATTATACTACAACTGCTCTCTTCGCCATTTAAGGCAGATCTTGGCATCTTTGGAGTTTCTTGGCGATTTTTGACTGCTGGCTGGCAGATTCAGCGCTATTATTGAACTTCTTACACTTCAAAAAAAGCTAGGGGGTCTGTTATGGAAAACAATAGTACTGCCGCGCCTAGATGGCTCGCTGGTCATTCCAGATCATGATTGGAGTCTTCGTTCTGACGACGGCATGATAATCTCGCCCGCGTATTCAAATCTAACTCCTTCAACGTATCTGCTTGGTACTTAATTATTATTGTGTGTGATGACGACCATCCAATTGAGATCGGTGCAGGCTATGAAGAAACTCGCGCAAAAGCCCTCTTAGCTGCAGAAGATAGTTTAGAAGAAGTCGAAAGACTTATTTCTTTAACTAAAGACGACTCTGCCTATTCCATTGATCAGAATATTTCAGCTTAAACCCAGCTTCTGCTAACTCTTGTCGTCTTCATTTTCTCCCTTGTATGTGTTGCCCCTGCGCCACAGGCAGCAGGCATCCCCTCTAACGGCGCTCGACTAGCTAGAGGCCGAAAGGGGCGGAAGTCGCCCGTTGAGCATGTCTCCAAAAGGCCTTCGTTATTTTTAATTGCTTTGAAGTGAAAATACTTTCGAAAATACAGATTTCTCTCTTAGTGAAGCAAACGCTTCAAAAAATTTGTAAATTAAAATTTTAATGAAAGCTGAATAAAAAAATTAGGCCAATAATAAGCAACCTTCTCTTCTATAATCCTATCATAATTTGTTACAACCGACAGACCAAGAAATATAAGCGCTAGAGCAAAAAGCACATTCAGTGTTCGGATATGCTTTTGAAGCCTGCCTTTTTGCTTCTCAAAGAGACTTTTTGAAAAACAACCTAGAATAATCAAAGGGGCGATAGCGCCGAGTGAAAAAGAAAAGATAACAACTCCAGCCTCGACAAAACGTTGGCTTTGCGCAGCGAGAATAGACGCCGCGCCCAACGTTGGTCCGGAGCAAGGGAGCCAAAGCGCGCCTAATATACAGCCTGTTAAGAATTGACCCGGGATCCCAGTCAGCGAAACCTTCTTTAGAGAATCATTAAAAAAATTGCTTATTAGATCGAGGAAAAATAGTTTGAATTTATACTGTGGTGCAAGCAGAATTAAGCCAATAAAAATAAGTAAAAGCGCGCATGGCGCGCGTAATTGCGAGATATCTAGGGGGATCATCGCGCCGAAAAGAGAAAATAAAATTGTCAGCAAAGTAAAGGAAAAAACGATCCCAAATGCGAGAGCAATTGTGGAATATTTACTTTTGCTTGCCGCTGCGCCAAAAACCAACGGCAAGATTGGTATAACACAAGGGGAAAGCGTCGATAGAACTCCAGCTACACAGGCAAGAAGAATTGAATAAGTCACAGGCTAATGTCACAGGGTTTTTTCTAAAAGATTCTGAATAGAAACGGGATCTGTATCATTGGCTGAGCGCGTGATTTCTTGCTTGCCTTTGTATATAAGAATTGTACTGCGGGTATTTGCTTTTAATTTGCGCATACTATCCTTGTCATTATCAAAATCAACCACATAGTAACGCACTTTATCGAAACGGGAATTGTGCATAATTTTATCAATGATAACTTCTTGCTGCTTACATGTCGTGCACCAGGGTGCAAAGACATAGACGACCATCGATTCATCCGCAGCTTGCGAGGCAGAGAATAAATCCTGAGTAAAAGGTTTTTTATCTGCAGCCTGCGCAAAATTCCCAAGAGATAAAAAAAGGATAAAAACGCTAAGGCTTTTTATAAGACGCATGATTGGATCTCCTATTGAGCAGTTTTGACCCTGCGCATTTGCCCTTTGGGGCATTGACTATTAACTATTAGAATCAATTAAATAGAAGGAAAACTAACGTCTACAAGGGTCGGCGCTAAAACACTGTTTCTTATAAAGATCTAGCCTTCTCACATTTAATGACGTTAAAATTCGCTTAAATCCGGCACTCTTTGAAAGGCGATTTTACTCGTCAGTTTTTTTGAAGCGACGGCCGTTAGCCCAAAACCTATAGCGCCCTTACCAAATTTTTCATTAAGCGTGTCAATCGCCTTCGTCAGACTAGCATTTTCCGGCCTATCAAAAAGATCTTGTTGATGTTGGCTCGCCGCCACAAGATCGCTAAGAGAAACGCCAACGCGCAGCGGTTGTTTACCTGGTGTTTTTTTTAAAATCTCGAGCAGAATACGGCTTAGAGAAAGATTATCCTGAGTTTCTGAAAATTTCTGATCTTCAATCCAATGACCATCATCGTTTGTCCATTTGATATCAACGACCAGCCGCTGAGCGTAAAGGTTCTCTTGTCTTAACCGGAGGGCTGCCTTTGCAAGTAATTCTTGTAAGATAAGTTTTGCCGCCTTAACTGATCTTTGCTCTGGCGCAAGCACATGCTGATGGCCAAGACTACGCTTTTGCCGTACCGGAGAAGGTAAATCTTCTCCATGTAACAATGCATAAAAACGTTTTCCCAGCACACCGCCCCAAATCCGCTCCAGCGTAGTTTCGTTAGCCCGCCATAGCTTAGGCATTGTATTCAAACCAACCGCCTCAAGACGACGCGTCATGTTGGCGCCGATCCCGCAAATTTGATTAATATCCAAATGGAGAATTTTTTGCGGCATATTCTCTGGCTGAAGAATGGTCAGCCCATCAGGTTTCTGCATATCTGACGCAAGCTTAGCCAGTAATTTATTGCTTGCAGCGCCTATTGATACTGTCAGGCACTCCCCTACTCTTTCCCGAACGGCTTGCTTAAGTTCAACAGACAACCGCTCTACTCTTTCTGTTGTCTGCTGACTTCTATCTAGAAGACAAGCTACCTCATCAATCGACATCACATGTTCTATCGGAATAACGCTTTCAATCGCATCGAGTATTCGATGGTGATATTCAACATAGAGTTTTGGCTGCGACGGAACGACCTTAAGCTCAGGACACATGCGCCTGGCTTCGCCAATATTGGTTCCTGTTTTTATGCCACAGAGTTTTGCTTCATAACTTGCAGCAATGGCGCAAGTCGCGTCTGACATCAGCGGCGCCACAGCAATTGGACGCCCTCGCAAATCTGGATCCTCTTGCTGCTCGCAGGAGGCAAAATAGCTATTTAAGTCAGCAAAGAGCCAACGCAGACGCGGCGTTTTATCAAGAGAGGCTTTTATCAAGCCCATAGCAATGCTGACCTAGAATCAAAAAGCAGCAGCGATGAGCCCGCTGCCGCCTTGTCTTAAATCAAGCTAGGGTTAGCCGATTGCTGCGCCCTTGAGCTTTGAAAGTGCGCGGATCTTAACGCGTACGCTTGCTGGCTTAGCTGCCGCAGGCTGCATTTCGCCTGTCGCAGGATTACGAACCAGCGTACCAGCCTTACGCGCAGGAACCTTGCGCAGCGTTACTTTTAAAAGACCTGGCAGGGTGAATTCGCCCAAGCCCTTTGGGTGAATGGAGCCCAACATTGCAGCTTCTAAGGTCGCATAAACGCCTACAGCGACTTTACGAGCGATTTCATTTTGCTCGGCGATCAAATTGATCAGAGCAGACTTGCTGTAAGCTTCCTTGATTGGACGGATAACGACAGCTTCTGATGGACCGCGACCCTTCCGCTTTGCGCCAGCAGCCTTCTTAGCAGGAGCCTTTTTAGCCGGCGCCTTTTTTGTAGCCATCTTTTTGACGGCAACTTTACCTCTAGCCATTGAAAATTCCTCATAAATCTACGGGGTATGGGCGTCTGTAAAGAAAAACGCCCTGCAATAGTTGCTTAGCAAGCAAGTTGATTCGGGGGAACCAATGAATTGCTTTATAAAATAATTAAATTGGCTTTTCCCCCAGGGAATTTCACTAAAAAATTGAACCATTCTAAAAAAATAGGCAAAACTCCTCTTAATTTTAACGATTTGCCACTCGATGGGAAGAATTTACGCCAATGTGCGGCCGTTTCACTCAAAATCATAGCTGGACAGAAATTGACACTTTTTTGGGCCTGTCAGGCCCTCCACGCAATCTTCAACCCCGATATAATATCGCGCCAACAACAACCATTGACGTATGTCGGGTTAGTAAAATGGGCCGAGAGCTCGCGCCAATGCGTTGGGGACTAGCGCCATCGTGGTGGAAAAAACCACTTTCCAAGCTCCCTGCAACCTTCAATGCAAGATCCGAATCAATTGCAGAAAAACCGATGTTTCGATCGGCCTATAAAAGCAGACGCTGTATTATTCCAGCAAGCGGCTTTTATGAATGGACTGGACCAAAAGGCGATAAAATCCCTCATTATTTTTCCTCATCAAAACAAAAACCCCTGGCTTTTGCTGGACTATGGGAAACTTGGCGTGATTTAGAAACGAACGAGGAAATTCTTTCGGCGACAATTATTGTTGGCCCTGCCAATCTATGGATGCTTCAATTTCATGAGCGCATGCCAGTTATGCTTGAGCCTCAATATTTTAACGCCTGGCTGGTTGGCGATAATCCCTCTGCCGCAATGTTACTGTCTAAGGTGCATGATTTACAAGAATGGGCAGTATCAAAGCGCGTTAACAGAACAGGCGCATTTGATAGCGACCCTTCACTCATCAGAGAAACTGATAATACTCTAAAATACCAATAGACATAAGCATAATATGCCTATTCTTATCTTAATAAGATCTAACAAATAAATTTTATTATATTCATTAAAACTCTAAATTTTAATTCTATTTTTTCTTATTATTACTCTCACATTTTCTTCTCACAAAACATCTCATTAAAAAATCTATTATTTGATTTAAATAAAATCCCTCCTTCCTAAAATTTATAAAATACACGGTACAAGAATTCTTTTTCTAATAAAAAGGATAGAACAGCCTTAATTCCCTGTTTTTGCTTTATGCCAATGGCAGCTTAGCGGCCAACTAAATATAGATTACCGATAGTCTTAAATAAACGTTAGAAAAATACGCAAGCTGAGTTGTCTTACGCAGGCCCTCCTATTCCACGCCGTCAAGACAGATATACTTAAGCTTGGTCTGGTTAATGTCTTTATTACCAATGCGCTAGAGACTGGTCGTAAAGATATAGACGTCTCGACTTGGCCTATTTTAGGAAGGAGCAGTTTTAAAACTTTAGCGCGCCCCTGATAAACCCTAACTGGCCGCGCCAGAGGCAAGTTAACTAACATTCAGCAGCTCGCGCAGAAACCCACCTAAATCTCTTGTTACTAATAAGTAATTGAAAAGATTGGTGGGCCGGGAGGGACTCGAACCCCCAACCAGACCGTTATGAGCGGCCGGCTCTAACCATTGAGCTACCGGCCCCGACGCCTCTCGGGGACCCACGTCCTATACTGGTTTGGCCTTGCCGGGCAATATCTCTCTAAGACAAATTCTGTATGCTGTGGAAGCGGCCCTCGTTTCCAGCACCCCTAACAAAGGAACTAAAATTGGCGTTCACTGAACAGGATAAACGCATCGTTATTGTCTCCGCCGCGCAAGAGATGGATCGACGGGGACTTAATCACGGATCAACCGGCAATCTGTCGATCCGCCACGCAGAGACGATGCTGATCACGCCCAGTGGCGTTGAAAGCCATAAGCTTACGCCCGAGCTCATTGCGTTAATGCCGCTCGATAATGACAATGGGATATTTGAAGGGCCTCTCCCACCCTCAAGTGAGTGGCGGTTTCACCTTGATATTTTGCGCATGCGACGTGACATCAACGCTATTGCCCATATGCACTCAACCTACGCCACAACGCTTGCGGTTTTAAAAAGAGATATTCCTGCGGTTCATTATATGATTGCCGCCTTTGGCGGCCCGACTGTTCGTTGTGTTGGCTATGCGCCTTACGGAACAACCGAACTTTCTCAGCTTGTTCTTGACGGACTTAACAATCGCGATGGCGTATTATTGGCCAATCATGGCGCTATTGTCACCGGCCCGAATATGCAGCGCGCCTTATGGCGCGCCTTAGAGTTAGAGAATCTTGCACGGATTTATTATCAAGCGACGCTTGCTGGAGAGCCAATTATTTTATCTGACGCTGAAATTTATCAAACTGTGGAGCGTTTTAAAAATTATGGACCCACTCAACAGTAAGCCTTTATCCTGCTAGGTATGCTGCGGAAACAATTTTATTAGCGCTGCTTCATGCGCAGCGCTCACGCCCCGCTCCGTGATAAGTCCTGTCACAAGACGCGCCGGCGTAACATCAAAGCCAAAATTGCGTGCGTTCGATCCTCGTGGCGTTAATTCTATTTCTACGCACGCGCCATCACTTTGGCGCCCACTGATATGGGTTACTTCTCGAGGATCGCGCTCTTCTATGGGGATCTCGCTTACCCCATCCCGCATTTGCCAATCAATCGTCGAGCTAGGCAAAGCGGCATAAAACGGCACGTCATTATCATAGGCCGCAAGCGCTTTCAGATAGGTGCCAATCTTGTTACACACATCGCCCGTGCGGGTTGTACGATCGCTGCCTACAATAACAAGATCGACCAAGCCATGCTGCATTAAGTGACCCCCGGCATTATCAACAATGACGGTATGGGGCACATTCTCACCTAGTAATTCACAAGCCGTTAGGCTTGCGCCTTGATTTCTAGGGCGCGTTTCATCGACCCATATGTGTAAATCGATGCCCAACCTTACAGCTTTATAAATTGGAGCCAGCGCCGTACCCCAATCAACGGCGGCGAGCCAGCCAGCATTACAATGCGTTAGAATATTTATTGGACGCTTTAAATTCTTTGCCTGCTCTTTTATGAGCTGAGCGCCATGGTCGCCAATCGCGTCACATGCCGCAACGTCCTCCTCGGCAATCCGCCCGGCCTCCATAAAGGCTGCAGCAGCTCTTTCCTTCAAGGATAAAGCCGCTACCGCACTGCACAGGCGAGCCAGGCCCCATTTCAAATTCACAGCTGTGGGCCGCGTCTCAAGCAGCGCGTGATAAGCCCGCTGAAGCGACACATCTGAGGGATCGTGAGAGAGCGCCAGCGCAAGGCCATAGGCGCCCGTAACGCCAATAAGTGGGGCACCGCGCACCACCATATTTTTTATCGCCGTGGCGGCTGCCGGATAATCTTCTAAAATCCGCGTTTCAAAATGATGCGGCAGCCTGGTTTGATCGATGATATGAACGCGTCGGCCATCGCTGTCAGGCCAAATTGTTCGATAATTTTGCCCATTCATGCGCATTTCATAGACCTTCTGTTTAGGTCATTTAAACTTGGATCTTGTGCGCCAGGGCAAGGTGCTTGTAAACCAACTTCTGCGCAAATGAACCAAAATTGCGTCTGGAAAGAGGACAGATGACCTATTGTTGCGGCATACTGATGCGGGACGGCCTTGTTATGGTCGCTGATACGCGCACGAATGCAGGCCTCGATAATATTTCAACTTTTCGTAAGTTACATATTTTTGAAAAAAAAGGCGAGCGTGTCTTAATGCTTGCTTGCGCTGGCAACCTTTCTGTTACCCAGGGCGTCATCAATTTCCTGACTGATGGATTTGATAATACAGAAACAGGAGAGACTGAAAAATTTATGCTCGCACCAAATATGGTGCAAGCTGCACAGATCGTCGGTCGCGCTGTGCGCCTATCGCGCGCGCAAGCCAATGGCTCTGCTGAGCAGTTGGAAGGCATAAATTTTGATGTCTCTTTACTCTTGGGCGGACAAATCGGCACAGCTGCTCAACGACTCTTTATGATTTATTCTGCAGGAAACAGTATTGAATGTAATTCGGATACAAACTATCTGCAGATCGGCGAACATAAATACGGCAAGCCCATTTTGGATCGCGCAGTTAATTTTGAAACTGAACTATATGACGCGCTAAAGATCGGTCTCATTTCTATGGACTCGACAATTCGGTCAAACCTCTCCGTAGGCTTACCGATTGATATTGCGGTTCTGCGTCGTGACGCACTCCAACTTGAGCTATCAACCCGCATAGACGCCAGTGATGAATATTTTAGAGATCTACGTAGTCGTTGGTCGAAAGCGCTAAAAGATGCGCATATGTCCATTCCAGCCCCACCCTATCGTGATCAAATCTTGTGACAGTTATCGCCTCAATTGATTCACAATCAATTTTAAAAGCTACAAACCTTCTAAAGGAAGGCCTCCTTGTGGCAATGCCAACAGAAACCGTCTATGGGCTTGGGGCAGATGCAACAAATTCAAGAGCTGTTGCTGCAATCTATGCCGCCAAGGGCCGGCCTTCTTTTAATCCTCTCATTGCGCATGTGAGCGATCTAACTCAAGCTTTGAAAGAAGCAGAGTTCTCTGAGACCGCCTTAAAGTTAGCAGAAAAATTCTGGCCTGGCCCACTTACAATCGTGGCGCCAATTTCATTCCAATGCTCCGTATGCGATCTTGCTCGCGCCGGTCTTGATAGTGTCGCCCTCAGAATGCCTAAAGATTTGACAGCTCAAAGGCTGATTAAAGCGCTCGGGCGACCAATCGCTGCGCCTTCAGCAAACCGCTCAGGACATATCAGCTCTGTCACTGCGGAGCACGTCGCCAGTGACCTATTAGGAAAAATTGATTTGATTCTCGATGGCGGGCCGACAAAACTAGGACTTGAATCAACAATTATCTCATTTTGCCAAGCTACACCTATAATTCTTCGCTCCGGTATCATCGCAAGAGAGGAAATAGAAGAATTTCTCAACCAACGCCTCACATCGCCGGTTAAAGATAAAGTGATCGCACCGGGAATGACCTTAGCGCATTATGCGCCATTAGCGACTTTACGTCTTAACGCCAAAGATATAGCTGAAGATGAGGCTGCAATAGATTTCGGGGCGCAATTCAACCAATTTCGAAAAACTAACCTCTGGATGCGCGACCTTTCCGCCACTCAGAATTTAATAGAGGCTGCCAGCAATTTATTCACTTTCCTAAGAGAGGCTGACAAAAGTGGAACCAAAAAAATTGCTGTTGCCTCAATACCAAAGCATGGCCTTGGTGAGGCTATTAATGATCGTCTCATGCGCGCAAGCGTGCCAAATAATATCGCTTAATTGATTTAGTATTTAAATTAAAGATTGCTAGATAAGTTTAAAAGGCTTAATTTATATAGCGGTTGCTTCAAGAATACTCGTTAGCGTTGGAAGATCATTGTTAATTAATCGACATGCCCCAAAACCAGATTGCGTCAAAAGAAATTGTATTTCATCAACGCGCCGAGGCATCCCTCTCCCCATAGCTAGGGTATAAAATCCATAGTAAGCGTCGAGCGGTTCTGCGCCTTTTATACCGGACATTGCCTCGATAATTAAAATTTTTGTTCCTATTTCTAAAGAGCTCCTAATATTTTTTAAAAGTGTAGTTGCAGATTGATCGTCATGATCATGAATAATACGAATTAATGTAACAATGTCAGCGCCAAGCGGTAGCGGATCATGCAAAAAGTTACCTTCAAAGATGTCGACGCGTGGGGAGAGCTGTAATACCTGCAAATGCTCTCGAGCTCGCTGAGCGACAGCTGGTAAATCGAATAATTTAAACTTTACGTCAGGCGCGAATTTTGCAGCAGTCGCGATGAATACGCCCTCTCCACCGCCAATATCTAGCAAGCAGCGATACCGTGTTATATCGTAAGAATGTAACACTTCCTCAGTCACCATTGGCTGCGAGGCCGCCATAAGAGCGCTGTAAGGCGCGACCTGCTCAACGGCAAGAAGGCTGGGAGACGACTCTTGTTCTGAATAGGGCCAATAATTTGCTAAGTTTGTAGACTTTTTCCCTTTTAATAAGGCGACTGAATCAATTAAATCTGCATAAAGCATCGATTGATGCCTGATGAGTGCAAGTGCAGCTGGTTTCCCAGCAAGCGCAGCGCCAATTTGGCCCAAGCCCCATTTATCCAAGCCTCGTCGTTCTATGAGCTTCAATGAGGCTGCTGCAGTGAGTAAGCGTGAGGCGGAAGCTTGTGATAAATCCAGACGCGCTGAAACCTCCAGAAGGGTCAGGCTACTCTCACTTAAACACTCAAAGAGCCTCAGCTCTAGGCAGGCAAAAAGAACCTGAGAATAGACAAATCCAGCCGTTAAATCCAGCGCCGCGCGTGCGCGCCGACGGGCGATGGGTCTTGTTAAAGGATTAGAGAGCGACCAACGTTGAAAACGCGGGCTCGCTATCAGGCGATCTCTAAACTGGCGTAGTCTTTCTAGAAACTCTTCGTAGGCCACGGATAAGAAACTTTCAAGAATTAGGCGCGAGTAGTCGGGCTTGATGGGAGAGGAATCATAGCGATTAGATTTTAGATTTTCGTGACTAAGTCCATGATCAAGGATGAAGTATTTTTACCGACCAATTTCTAAAAAAGACATCATGGTAAACGTTGTTAATTCAGATAAACTCTAAAGTTGGCCAAGACACAATTTTTGCCACAGTTACGGACTAATTTCTGACAAGCCTTCTTCCTGCGCATAAAAGCCGTCAGTCCACCCACAGACAGCTTTATTTTGGCATAATTGAGAATAATTACTCCTCTCGGAATGCTAAACTGAGCATCTCCTCGCGATGTGCGAGTGCGCACATATTTCTTAATATGAACACGATAGAGTTACATCATCGAAAACCGTCTGAGGGGACACAACAATGAAAAAGAAAAACAAAATCAAAAAAGGCGATGGTATCATTATCCCAACGCCAGTCTTTTAATTAATTTTCCAAGCTAAAGCTTAAATCATAGACCGCCGGAATTTAACTGGCGGTTTTTCTTTTAGATAAGGCAAAAAAACCCGGTCATTTCTGACCGGGCTTATGTCATCTCCACCCTGACTTAGACTAAGGATGGACACCCCATTATTGTCAGGGTGAATTAGGCTTTCCTTAGAACGCAGCGACGACTGGCGCAGCGCCCCAGTTGAAGTGATAGTTCACGCCAGCGCGAACCGTGTTCCAACGCGTGTGGTTGTTCACGCTGTTGAGGCTGACGCCGAGGTTATTGCCCCAGCCGCTGTTGCCGCCGGAAACGTCGGTGTAGAGGTATTCAACCTTAGCCGACCAGTTAGGCATGAACATCCATTCTGCGCCGCCGCCAGCTGTCCAGCCGGTCTGCGTAGCTGAGTTCT
>BJGJ01000035.1 GCA_014190435.1 Methylocystaceae bacterium
AAAAGACCCCGCTCAGCGTGCCGCAACAATCCACAACACTACTCAAAGAAACAATACCCCTTGGTGTAGATAAATTCTGTCCATCGAATAGTTCAAACAACCCCAGTGGATAGGAAATTAACTACCCTCTGCGTCGGAGCGTCGCGGCCAATAAGCGTGCAAACCGCAAAAACAAATCAATTAATATGGCTTTAAATCAGTGTTTTATAAATTATTTGGTGCATATCAAGCCCGTCATCTGTTGCATTGCGGCAACACCAACCAAGCGGGGTAGGCCCTGTTAACCTTCATTCCAGGGTCTTACCTCACTGACATCAATTGCGGCCAGTGCCTCCTGGATGGCGACGCCATCGAGAATCAAGTCAGGAGCAATCTCCACAAGCGGCGCGAGGACGAAACCACGCCCAAATAATTCTTTATGCGGCAACGTCAGTTCAGGGTCATCGAGCGTTTGATCGCCCAAGAATAAAATATCGATATCGATCAACCGCGGTCCCCAACGGCGCGTCGGCGCGCGGCCCATATCAGCTTCAATTTTTTTTACAGCCGCAAGCAATTCATAAGGCGACAAACGCGTTTCGCCAATTGCGCATGCATTAGCAAAATCACCCTGATCAAGAACGCCCCAGGGTGGCGTTCGATAAATACGTGAAACAATTGTAAGCTTTGCCACGCCACGCTGCTCAAGCAAGGCTATCGCCTTATTAATATTATCTAGCTTATCACCTAGATTGCTTCCAAGACCAAATCCAACGCGCATCAATTTGCCTTATGCTTGTAGCGAGGAATAGACCTCAAATGCACATCGATGTTCTAAAACATCATGCACACGAAAAATATGCGCGCCCGACGCCGCAGCAAGCAGATTGGCAGCAAGCGTACCCAGCAATCGTCCTTCGATCAAACTATCTTGAATATTCTTAAAAATTGATTTTCGTGACACGCCAATTAATAACGGAAATCCGAGCGCTCGTAATTTAGGAATTGCATGCAAGGCTTGATAATTTTGCTGGCGCGTTTTCCCAAATCCTATGCCTGGATCCAGGGCGATACGCGTGTCTTGGATGCCTGCACGCTGGGCAATATCAAGAGATTTTTCAAAAAAACTCAACATATCCTCTACAATATCAAGCTCTGGATCTGTTGAGTGACGATTATGCATCACAACCACGCCTGCCTGAGAGCCTGCAATGACATCGGCCATATCTGGGTCATGCTGCAACCCCCAGATATCGTTAACTACGCAAACGCCGAGCGATAGAGCGCGCGATGCTGTTTGAGCTTTATAGGTATCAATAGAAACCGGCGCGCCGGACTCTTGCACCAAAGCGCTTAACACAGGAGCAAGCCGCGCCCACTCCTCTTGAGCAGAAACGGGCGTATGCCCTGGCCGCGTCGACTCCGCCCCGACATCAATAATATCAGCGCCCTCAACAACGAGGCGCTGCGCATGTTTAACGGCAGATTCTTTTGATATAAATAAACCTCCGTCGGAAAAAGAATCCGGCGTAACATTCACAATGCCCATAATTACAGGCCGACGGCAGCTTAGACTAAAGAACGCATCGCAGTCGCGACTTACCCCTAATCCGTCCTTATCGATTGAGGTGTTATTTTTCATATTTTATGTACGCAAAACGTTGATCATCTTCCGGCGTGCCATCGAGCGCGCCATTTTCATGACCAGGACGCCAGCAAACCACCTCTTCGATTTTCTTGGCGAGTTCAAAGTCTTTATCTGTGATGCCTTTAGCATCGTGAGTCATGAGCTTCACCTCAACCCAAGCGTAGGAGGCGGCTATATCGGGGTGATGCCAAGCCGCTTCGGATAGATGGCCAACTGTATTGATAAGCATCAATGTGGCCTTCCAGCTGTGGGTTTTATATTTTCGGCGCAGCCAGCCATTATCATATCGCCAGTGGGACAATGACCTGCCTAAACGCTCAGTGATTTCCTGCTCGGAATAAACCTTATTTTCTTTTGACATCAGCCACTCCCAAATGTTTGGAATTTAGACACACAATCACTTTTAGATATATCTGATATAGCCTAAAGCCAGAGCAAATCTTAGCAAAGTAAAGGGAGCACTATGTCCGCACAGGTAAGCGTTACAGCGGCGGCGCGACTGCATCTAGGCTTTCTGGATATGAATGGCGGCCTTGGCCGAAAATTCGGCGGCATTGGTCTGGCCCTCGACAGTCCGGCGACAATAGTTTCGCTTAAAAGCGCGTCATCAAATAGCGTCGCTGGCCTGGAAGCTGAGCGCGCTTGCCCACTACTCAGCGTAACACAACAAATCCTAGCGCCCTCCCGTCACTTTCAGCTTACTGTTCATCAAGCGATTCCTGCTCATTCCGGCCTGGGTTCTGGAACCCAATTGGCTCTAGCGATTGCTGCGGCGCTACGCAAATTAGAAAACCTACCTCTAAACGCAGCTGCCGATGCAGCTATGCTATCTCGCGGTGCCCGCTCAGGCCTTGGCGCTGGTCTGTTTGAACAAGGCGGTTTTGTTGTTGACGGCGGGCGCGGGCCGTCAACCCTGACGCCCCCTGTCATATCCCACACTCCTTTCCCTCAGGAGTGGCGCGCGATCCTGGTCCATGACCCCTCAGCAATTGGCTTACACGGTACCGACGAAAAAGCAGCTTTCGCTGCGCTGCCTCCGTTGAGCGAAAGCGCAAGCGGAGAAATTTGTCGTCTTGTATTGATGCAACTCATCCCGGCGTTAGCCGAAAAAGAATTTGCACCGTTTGGCGAAGCCCTCACGCGTATTCAAGAAATTGTTGGCGATTACTTTTCCCCGGCTCAAAAAAATAGTCGCTATACAAGCAAGAGCGTCGAGCGTCTGATCATGCGTATGGGAGAGCTTGGAGCCGCAGGGTTAGGACAAACATCATGGGGACCAACCGGCTTCGCCTTCACTGAAAGCGAAATTTCTGCACGCATCATTCAAGAAAAAATCACCAAAGAGGCCCACTCGCTAGGCGCAACAATAACCCTCCATCACGGCCTCAATACTGGCGCAAAAATTGATCAGCTTTACGCTCAGATTGCCTAAAAAACTTTTACTGGCCGGTCAATTCTTGGAATGCGCCAAGAATGGGTTGGAACTGGAAACGAACTTGATGCGTACCTTCTGGAATTTCAACAGCGCGGAACATGACATTTGCTCTTAAAATCGAAATAGGTGCCCCATCAACGCTTGCACGCCACCAAGGATGCCAGACATCATAGAAGACAAGCCATCCTCCACCGTTAGGAGCCGTTGTCTTTATTAAAACATCGTCATTTTTGTAGGAGACTATTTCCGCCCGCATACTATCTGGCGGCAAATTTTTATGAGGATGACATAATGGAGGCTCTTCTAGTAAAACTGTCTCGTGATAGTCAGCCTCCGGCCATTCTCCACTGTCAATCATGTTAGAAAAATTAACGCTGAGCGCACAGTTTACGATTTGCGCCCGAGGAAAAGCATTTTTATTTTCATAAATATGAATTTTTCCTATTTGCTTAAGCTCCAAAAAATCTCCTAATTTATAATTTTTATCTATCTGCTCAATAGGCACGCCAGTAGCAATAAACCGCAGCCCTAACATGTCAGAAAGGGGCGAACGATATTTGGGATACAGCTTAGTAAATCCCCGATGCTCAGGCAGGGCCAAGTGATCAATCGCGCCAGTAGCCTCTACAACAGCTTTTAGCCTGATCGGGTTGTATCCAAAATCATGGTCAAGCCCATGAACCATTGCGGCGTTAGGCCAATGGAAATCAATCGCCGCTAGCTCAACGCGATCCCGCCGATCTGGTTGACTATTTTCTTGCAACATATCACGCAAAAATTTTAGGACAGGATCCTTTGAGTCAGATCGCAATATCTCAAAATTTTCTGACGGTAGAGCTGTTGATTCATTTGG
The DNA here is from genome assembly GCA_014190435.1 of Methylocystaceae bacterium. Classification (GTDB taxonomy): domain Bacteria; phylum Pseudomonadota; class Alphaproteobacteria; order Rhizobiales; family Beijerinckiaceae; genus Methylocystis. The sequence goes on from BJGJ01000035.1 coordinate 3,916, forward strand.
CCCGTTTCCAATAAAAAGATCGGTCGTTACTAATAATGCAATCAAGACGAGCTGGGCAGGGCCTTTAATTTTTTTATTACAAACAAAAAGTAAAAAACTTATCGCGCATAAAGCTAGGAAAAAGCTAACGCCAACTGAAGGCAAGGCATCCATCAGATGATCTTTTATCAACGCGACAAAGATAACGACACCCAATAAAAACACAAGGCAACTGATTAGATTGATAAAGGATATTTTTATCTCTCCGCATTCCATCATAAAAAACCCATACCCAACAAGAATAGAAAATATGAAATTAAGAAGAAATGTCGCATCAGCTGGCCGACGCCATAAATCAACCCCTGGCAAATGATAAAAAACATCGAAAGCTGGGGTATAACGTCCGAGGGCATACAGAATAAAAAAGACAAGCATGCTGAGAAAAAATCTAATTTCTTTTTCAACAAAATAGCGAAGCCATAACCCCGAAATTAGAACAAACAGTCCCAACTGTCCGATATAGACATTTGTCATGTTCCGCGCGAGGAATATGTCTTGCGTGCCAAAGGCTGACGATGGCGGCCCCCAAAATTTTTCTAGCAACCCGTCTGTTCCAAAAATATTCGCGCTTATGAGCGTCAGAAATGATCCTGGCGGCAAAGAACCCTTATACGCCTCTAAAATGTCTATCTCTGGACGATTTGAGTTACGCGCTAGCTCAAGCGTAAGCACGAGTGGCGCTAAAGTGAGTAAAGTGCCAACAAGCGCTGCACTCAAGAGCGGATTAAGCGCAGTAACAATTGGCGCATCATCATCAAAACAACGATACAACGTATAACTGGCGAGGAAGATAACGCCAAGAAAGGCGACTTGGTCGCGACCTAACACCAAGAAACTCGCAATAAAGCCCGTTACAACTCCAAGACTAATCGTTCGGCGATCCATTGCTCGAGCCAATAACAATAGCGTTACTGGAATCCAGCTGTAGCTCATCACCTGTCCAGTATGCTGAATCCGCCAAGCCGCCGACCCGCCTAAAGCAAAGATAAGCGCCGCTAGAAGCCCTCCTGCCGCACTCCAGCCTCGATCGCTGAAATAGGCCAAGACAGAAAGCCCGCCCATTATCAGCATGGCAAATACAATGCTGTCTTCTAATAAAAAAGACGGCTCCGGGAAGAGTGTCGCTAAAATTAAAAAAAATGGTGAGAAAATTAAGGATTGAGGATCAGCAATTTGAGGCATGCCTGCAAACACATTCGGCGTCCAAAAGGGCGACTGACCAGAATGTAAAGCATGGGCAAGGAATACAAACTGCGGCTGAAAATGGGCTTTAGCGTCCCACGGGATCGTTACGCCGCCCACGAGCCATGGCGAAAAAAAACTGATGGCGCTCATGATAAATATGATCATAGCGCATGCAAATGAATTATTGGTCTGTGGATTATTTTTTCCAAGAACCCTAATGATTTCTTTTGTCATGGAGCAATTAAACAAGCGCTCTCCCTGCTTGCTGAAACAGCTCTTAAAGATATCAGAGACAATTTCTTTTCTAAGTTATATATAATAGATTGGATCCTAGCGGGACACAGTTAAAACTCACCTATCACCGGCTTCTCCAAGATCAAGAGCAGAAGATTGACAATAGCACATACCCTAAAAATTGAGGAAGACAGAGACATTTTAAGGATCCAGGGTTTAACAAAGTCCTACGAGACGCCCCAGGGCTCTCTTCTTGTGCTTAATGAGGTAAATCTCTCAATCACCACATACACAAGCCTCGCGCTGATGGGCGAGTCTGGAAGTGGTAAAAGCACCTTGCTTCATCTAATTGGCACCATGGACGACGCCGACGCTGGGAGTATTCTTATAGATGGGGTAGAAATAACCCAGTTAAAAGAATCTGAAAAAGCCGCATTGCGACGCAATAAAATTGGTTTCGTATTTCAGCAATTTAATTTGATTGCAAGCCTTACTGTAGCTGAGAATCTCGCCTTTCAGGCAAGACTTGCGGACTGCCTTGATGAAATTTGGTTAGCACAACTCACTCATCGACTAGGACTGTCTCAAATTACATCGCGCTACCCCGAGCAACTCTCAGGAGGCCAGCAACAACGCGTCGCAATTGGCCGCGCATTAGCTGTAAAACCCCGCTTACTTCTAGCTGATGAACCAACTGGTAATTTAGATGAAAAAACTGGCGATGGAGTTCTGGCGCTAACACTTGAATTAGTAGAAGAAACCGGCTGCGCTTTTCTTATGGCGACCCATAGCGCGCGACTAGCGGAGCGACTTCAACGCCAATGCCGCTTGGAAACCGGCGCGTTGACTTGCTCATGAAACAAATATTTTGGTCGCTTGCGGCTCTACTTAGTCATTGGCGCAAACACCCCACAAGTCTCGCAACTTTATTATTAGGCTTAAGTATTGCAACCGCTCTATGGAGTGGCGTTCAGGCGCTAAATACTCAAGCACGAAGTAGCTATACCCGAGCAGCAGCGATTTTCAATCAAGGAAACACGCAAAATATTATAGCTCAACAAGGCGGATATTTTGATCAGGACTTGTTTATTCGCTTAAGACGCTCAGGCCTTAAAGTTTCCCCCATGCTTGAGGGGATAATATATCTCCAAAAAAAAGAGCTTAAAATTATTGGCGTGGAACCCCTAACGTCGCCAAAAAACCTGGCATTAGAAGGAGTCCATAGCTTAAAATCATCTTTTGATATTATGGATAAAGAGGGAAAAGCATTAATCTCGCCAGAAACTCTGCAAAGGCTAGGCTCAAAGTCTGGGGATCGCATAAGGACTGATCGCGGAACACTGTTGCCTCCACTGCAACCTCTTGCGTCAGTCCCGCCAGGGGTCATCATGACTGATATCGGTGTCGCGCAAAAGGCGCTTGTACGCTTCGAAAAACTCAGCCGATTAATTGTTGATCAGCACGCAATTTTAAATCGTGAGCTTTTATCAAGATTAACAAATAGCACGTTAAGAATTGTAGAATCTGAGGAGAGCAACGATCTCGAACGATTGACGGACAGCTTTCATCTTAACCTGACCGCATTTGGCATGCTTGCATTTGTTGTTGGATTTTTTATCGTAAATGCTTCTGTAGGGCTCGCCTTCGAACAAAGACTACCAACATTGCGCACATTGCGCGCACTTGGCGCGCCAGCCTATTTACTAGTAATCGCTATGCTAATTGAAATTGCCGGATTTACTTTAATTGCCGGTCTGATTGGCGTTACGGGCGGATTACTTATTGCACAAGAACTTCTGCCAAATGTTGCTGCTAGCCTTGAAGGCCTCTACGGCGCTCAAATCTCTAGCCAACTTTCTCTCGACAAAAACTGGTTTCTTTCCGCCTTCGCGATGGCTGGTACCGGCGCTCTTTTAGCAAACGCTGTCGGACTGATTAAAACCCTGCGCCTACCTGTATTGAACGTAGCAAAGCCTATCGCTTGGAGAGAAATGCATTATGGATATTTAAGAAGACAGGCGCTATTTTCCCTTCTTGCATTTATCATCGCAATATTAATTTATTTTCTAGGAAACAATCTGCTTAGTGGATTTATCTTCATAGCATGCGGCCTGCTGGGCGTAGCAATGTTACTGCCCTTCATTCTTACCTTACTACTTTTATTTGGCGAATCCCAAGCTCAACACCCATTAGTACGCTGGCTGTTTGCCGATGGGAGACAAGAGATCCCCGGTCTATCTCTTGCGCTGATGGCGCTTTTATTGACCCTCTCCGCCAACATTGGGATCGGCGGCATGGTCTCTGGATTTAGAGAAACATTCCTAGCCTGGCTTGAAGAAAGACTTGTTGCTGAAATTTACTATGAAACCGTGACAGCCGATGATGCGCGCGAGATAGAAGCTTGGGCTCGAAACGATATGGAAATTAAAGCAGTTTTACCAGTATGGCGCGCAAAGACGATGATTGATAATCATCCTGTAGAGATCATGGGAATTACATTCCATGATACATATATCAAACACTTTCCCCTACTTTCATCAAAGGAAAATGTGTGGGAAAATCTTCACGAAAACGACTCAATCTTGATTAGCGAGCAATTAGCACGACGCTTGAAAATTACCATCAATGATAAATTCACTCTGCCTGCCAGTGAAAATAACTGGCTCGTTACAGTTGCCGGAATCTTTCCTGACTATGGAAATCCAAAGGGGCAAATTCGAATTGATCATGACCGTTTAGCGCTTCATTTTTCCGATGCAGCAAGAACTCATTATAGCTTACGCGTTGCGCCCGTTTCCATCAGTTCAGTCATAACAAGAATGAAGACAGTCTACGGAGAGAAAATCTTACGAATTATTGACCAAGAAGAAGTAAAGAAGATTTCAATTGGCATATTTGAAAAAACTTTTATGATTACTGGAGCGCTTAATACGCTAATGTTAATTGTTTCTGCAGTAGCCTTATTCACGAGTCTGCTCACTCTAAGTAATTTACGTCTCAAGCAAATTGCGCCTGTTTGGGCGATTGGGGTCTCCCGCCAAAGATTGGCGGCTATAGAGCTGATAAGAATCCTCATATTCGCCGCTGGCGTTGCGTTGGTAGCTATTCCTCTTGGCGTATTTATAACCTGGGGCCTGGTGACAATTATTAATGTCCTCGCCTTTGGCTGGCGACTTCCTCTGCATGTCTACCCAACACACTGGCTTATAGTCTTTATCACCTCCTTGATAACGGCATTTTTTGCAAGTCTAGCACCTATCATACAACTCGCACGCTCAAAGCCGATAGATCTGTTGAAGGTTTTCATAAATGCTCGATAAATATTTTATATTCACTTTCATCGTATTAATATTTTTTGCACCAAAAGCTTCTTCTGAAGAATATATGAATTTTCTTTCACAAGAAAAAAAAGAATTTGAAATGCCAATTCCTGGTGGACAAATAATCTTTCCCAGAGATCATGGCGCACATGTAAAATTCAGGACAGAATGGTGGTATCTGACTACAAATCTTCGCGCCGATGATGGGAAAGAATACGGATGTCAATGGACGCTATTTCGACATGCATCAGAGCCGCTAATGCGGAGTGGTTGGGACGATCGTACAATATGGATGGGGCACGCTGCGGTAACAAATCTAAATGAGCATTTGTATGCTGAGACCCTTGCCAGAGGCGGCATTGGTCAGGCAGCAGTCGAAAATGAGCCCTTCAATGCATTTATTGATGATTGGTCCTTTACTGCTCTTGATAGTAATTTTTCTAAAGCTCTTGTAACCGCCTCTGCGCAGGACTTTTCTTATAAACTCCATCTTGAAAGAAATGCCCCCTTTGTTTTACAAGGCGTCTCTGGCTACAGCCTTAAATCTCATGGAGGCCAAGCATCTTATTATTACAGTCAACCTTTCTTTCGTGTTGATGGAGGATTAAAAATTCATAACCAGAGCATTCATGTTACCGGTCAAGGTTGGATGGATCGTGAATGGAGCAGCCAAATTCTAGCACCAGACCAAAAGGGATGGGACTGGTTTTCGCTGCACCTCGCCGACGGGTCTAAAGTAATGTTATTTAGATTAAGAGGAAATTTAACCTATCTCTCTGGTAATTGGATAATGCCCAATGGCGATACAACTGTCTTGAATGAAAATGATATTAAATTTGAGCCGCTAGAAGAAAGAAATATAGATCATCATCCTATACCCACACGTTGGCGGCTGAGTATTTTAAGTCGCCATTTTATTATTGAGACAAAATCTCTCAATCCTAATAGCTGGATGTCAGTCAGATTTCCATATTGGGAAGGACCCATCAGCTTTGCAGGCACATCACAAGGTGTCGGCTATTTAGAAATGACAGGATACTGAATTAATAACGATCTCTTTGCTGGCGCATGCAGCAATCATTTACACAGCATAAGTTTTTTCTGCTATGATAATACTTAGTGTATCAAAAACAATTCTATCGCCTAAATAAGCTGTTGCAGAAAGATCGACAAAGCAGCTAAAAGCCTAAAAGCCCATTCAATAGAACTCTCTATTTAAACGAGACATATGGCTGCGCCTCCACTCTTAAGCCTTCAAGGCATTATGCTTACCTTTGGCGGCAAGCCCCTACTCGAAGGTGTTGATTTCTCCGTTACTGCCGGAGCGCGTTTATGTCTTGTTGGCCGTAATGGATCCGGGAAATCAACCCTCCTCAAAATAGCTGCAGGCGAAATAGAACCAGACGCCGGCACACGTTTTATGCAGCCTGGCGCTTCTATTCGTTATTTATCCCAGGAGCCAAATTTTGACGGCTTTCTGACAAGCCTTGGATATGTCGAGGCTGGCTTATCGCCACTCGATGATCTGCATTTAGCACAAACAATTCTTGTTGAATTGGGTATGGGCGGATTAGAAAATCCAAGCCATCTCTCCGGTGGAGAAGCGCGGCGCGTAGCGCTTGCGCGTGCTTTGGTATCTCAACCGGATATTCTTTTGCTTGACGAGCCAACCAATCACTTGGATCTACCAACAATCTTGTGGCTTGAGGAAAAACTCAGCCAACTTAGATCTGCTTTAGTCTTGATAAGCCACGACCGTAGTTTTTTGCAGAAATTGACCAATGAAACTTTATGGATTGACCGAGGGCGCGCTCGTCATCTTTCCAGCGGATTTACCGAGTTTGAAACTTGGAGAGATCAAGAATTAGAAGAAGAGGAAAAACAACAACACAAAATTGACCGAAAAATTGTAGCTGAAGAGCATTGGTTGCGGCATGGCGTTTCAGGACGACGTAAGCGTAATATCAAAAGACTTACAAGCCTTCTTACGCTTCGTAAGGATAGGTCGCAACAAATTCTGCCAACAGGTGACATCAAGCTTGATGTTAGCGAGGCGCAGAGCTCGGGAAAACTGGTTATTGAAGCAATTAATTTATGCAAATCTTTCGGTTCACGCAAAATTGTTGATCAATTTAGCACGCGTATTTTACGTGGCGATCGAGTTGGAATTGTTGGCGCAAATGGAGCTGGCAAAACTACATTAGTCAACCTGCTTACAGGCGTTGTGCAATCAGATTCCGGCAAACTAAGACTTGGCGCCGGGCTTGAGATGGCGACGCTTGAGCAAAGTCGCAGCAGCTTAAAAGCCGAAACTCCTCTTCAAGACGCCTTAACCGGAGGTGGCTCGGATACCATTGAAATCAATGGCGAGCGACGACATGTGATCGGCTATATGAAAGATTTTCTATTCAAGCCAGAACAAGCGCGCACGCCAATTGGCAAACTTTCAGGGGGAGAACGCGGCCGATTAATGCTTGCCCGCGTATTAGCTAAGCCATCAAATTTACTTATACTTGACGAACCAACCAATGATCTTGATTTAGAAACGCTAGATCTGCTTGAGGAGATGCTCGCAGATTATAAGGGAACGCTCATACTTGTTAGTCACGATCGCGACTTTCTAGATCGCATCGCATCAAATACACTCATGAGTGAAGGCTCTGGACGCTGGATCGAATATGCTGGAGGCTATAGCGATATGGTGTCGCAGCGCGGTGAGGGCGCACTCTCCCACAGCAATTCTGCTGTATTACAAAAGAAACAAAACAATAAAAATATTACCTTACACAATCTCTCGCCTGGAGATCCTCCAGTTAAAAACAAACTTACTTTCAATGAACAACATGCCCTTCAAAAACTACCAAAAAAAATAGAAGAACTGTCAAAGAAAAAAATTAAACTACAGTCTATACTCGATGATTCAGACCTTTATAAGCGCGAGCCTAGCAAATTTGATATAGCGACTCGGTCTTTGGCGGAAACAGATTTAGAACTTAGCGCGGCAGAAGAAAAATGGTTGGAGCTGGAGATCAAAAAAGAGTCTTTGGGGAAATAAAGCCTGATTGGAGAATAGCTTCATTTTCTGATCTTGAAAATATCCATGATATCTCTTGCCAGATTCACCCCAATCTTCCAGAGAGCCAAGAAACTATTATTAACAAACTTGAGTTCTTTCCCCAGGGGTGCTGGCTCTTAAGCTCAGGAAACGAGTCATTTGGCTACGCCCTGTCGCACCCCTGGCAATTATTTAATATTCCTGAGCTCAATAAAGCGCTATCAGCTCCCCTGCAAATAGCTGATTGCCTGTACATCCATGATTTAGCATTGTTAGAAGTTGCTAGGGGTAAAGGCGCCGCAAAGCAATTAGTTGAAAGACTAACGCAGATCGCTTACAGTCATAATTTAACGTTTCTAGCACTCACGTCAGTCTATGATACTCAGTCCATCTGGCAGCGGCTTGGATTCAAACTCATGAATCATGATGTTTTATCCGTGAAGCTAGACTCTTACGGTCCTTCAGCCAAATATATGGTCAAATCACTCGTAAATTCGTAAGTCCACTAACCTAAAGAAAAGCGAGAAGCACATGAACTATCGAAAAATACTCTCTTTAATATTTGGCCTAGCTTTTAGTGTAATATCCACAAATCAAGTCTATGCAGCAGAGCAGCAATATTTAGAACAAGCAATTTCTGAAACAACCGAAGCTATAGAGGCAGGGAAAGCCTCTGAAGCCGCCTCAATGATTGAGCATGCGGATAGAGCCTTTGATCGGGCCCGTAGCGCTGTATGGCAAAATCCAGTAGATCATATTCGACAAGGTATGAAATTCCTTCGCAAAGCTGTAAAAGTAGCCAAGGGCACCAATTCAGAAAAGCGTATCTCAAGAGCTGTTGAGTATATCGAAACAGCCAAATCACATTTTGAGGCCGCGCGCTAAATTATGCCAATCTAAGCTCAAACGAGCTTTGAAATTTGTTCGGCTGCCGGACCGGCCCTAGCAGCCGAACAAGTTTGCTCCTAGATATTCTAAAACAGAAATTTACCCCTGAGTATTTTTACTATCAGCCCACGCCAATACTTACATCGCACCTTTTACTAGGTAATAGCCTCGCGCCAGGCCGTTCAAGATTGGCCGATAGGACCGAGCTGATAAAACCAAAACTTGAATGATTGGCGCATATATTTAAAAATTATAGACCTCTTGACTCTATAAGAGGCAGCAATAGATGTAGGTTGGTCAATAAACACATACTAATTTTCAAATGACAGTAGTCTTTTAAGCGTTGAGATCTTTCTCTGCTTAACATCACAAAACGAGATTGATATTGTTACCTAAAGTTAAAGGGGGGCAATAATGCCACAATGGGTTAAGGTGATTGGAAAATGGACCGGCTACCTCGTTCTTGGCGCTTTAGCACTCCTTGCTTTTAAAGAAAATGATATTAGTCGAAAAATAAAAGTACAAGCTGTACGTTATAATGAATGCATCAAAGTTGGCAAAGGAACCCCAGATGAATGCGTTAAAATTTCAAAACAATAGCTACTACATAAATACATACTCATTCACCAGAACTGCAACTGGACTTTTGGCGCTTTAAAATATCGGCTTAACAGCTCTGCTATATAAATAAATTTTTGCGGGCTCTTAATTTATTGAATTGGGCTACACGAATAGTAGCTCATAGTTATTAGAATTGATCATAAAAAAAGGCAGGCCACGGCCTGCCTTACATCTTTGTTGATACGATCTTCACTCAATCCGCACGCGCGACTACAACTAAGCGTTTAATTTCTCCGTTTTTAAAGGCGCGGAGAAAAGCGTCATAGTTACGAAATGACACACACCCATTTGAGTCGCCATTTGGTCCGAGCATATAAGTATGGGCAAGCAACCCGGCCCGTCCGAAAATATTGCCGCTTCCAACCGGATTGAGCCTTATAGCCTCTACACCATGGAATAACGCCTCACGCATAGTCAGATTATAAGTATGCGGCGGCGTGGCACCATGCATGCGCTCATGAACATAATGTGGGTCATCCAACCGACTACCCAAGCCAGAGTGCGCCTCAAGACGCGTGCCGTCCGGCATATAAACTGTTCGAGCCGAAATATCATAAACGGCCGTATAGCGATCATATCGGCCGGCCGGATTCGCTCCACCAAAGAGAGATCGACCAAGCGAGCCTGTCTCTGGAGCGGCGTATGCCAGCGCTTGACCCGCGGGCCGTTGCTGATCTTGCGTCTGCGCGCCGCCAAAAAACTTTTCAAAAAACGACCGATTATCCTGAACTGGGGCGGCCGCAACAATTTTGCGGCCTTGTTGAGCCGTCGCTCGGAAAGGTTGACCAACGCCATTATCCCCATTGGCTAATTTGAGTTGCGAGGGTCTACGCGGCGGCATTGGCGCTGTAACTTCAGCCGTTATCGAAGGCTCAGCGGCTTCTGTAGAAACGTCCACAGAGGCTACAGTAGAAGAGACGCTCGAAGTAATTGGAGGCTCTGACGGATCGGATTTTGCCGTCTCGAGTTGAGCAGAGTGCTGTCTTGCTGAATCAATGACAGGCCCATCAGTAGATGCCTGATTCTGACGCAAGTGGGATCTTACATCCACCAAGAGTGAACCAAGCGGCTTAACATCCGGCCCCAAGGCAATTCTATCGCGGCTAGTAGCTTCATTTTTTGCTGATCCCGCGTGGTCGTGCAAACCCCAAAAGCCTGCAAGGAGCCCGACTGCCAACGCGCCGGCGCCCAGAATTGAGCGCATCATGAGCTGCCGAGAAACCTGATCATGGTTGAATGAATCGAATCCCTGCAACGCGCCGATTCTATTTCTCATCCATCCGCCCTTTCGGAAGTTAACTTAATCGCCTTCAGTGCTGGGCAGCCACCCAACCAGTTCATAAAAAGGCAATTCAATTCCCAAGCCGCGCATTAACGACCTCAGGAATAAAAGCAGCGCTTAATGGCTTTGTTTGTACGAGATTGAGGCGATTTCTTGCCTCTTATGTGGCTCGTTGAGCATCTCATCTCTCCGATTAAGATGCATAACCTATTGTTTAATATAAATTATTTTGGAGCCACGGCGTTTCTAAATCAAGGCGCGCAGAGACAGTTTAAAATCAGAGCTTCCTTAAAATCATTGAGGGTTAAAAATTCCTTACTTAACGCACCTTGATAACAGCCCCAATAGAAAACGCAGCTTCACAGTTTTACTCAGTCGTTGCGCAAAACTTAGAGGTCGTCAAAAACCTGTAAATCACCTAATACCGAAAGTCTCACTTCAATTATCCTTGCTTGCAGGAGAAAAGGTCGAGTTAGAGTAAAAATTGTCCGTTTAACATTCCCCCGAAACCAAAAAATATTGTAAAAATTTATAAACAGATAAGAGAAAAAATAAAATTTATTTACGAGGATGTAAAACATAGCTGCTTGAGTAGCGCCTCATCACATACGACTTCAAATATTCTGCTTCTTGAGCATTGCCCCAAGAAAAAATCGACCCTCTTGCAGGAGTTATATGATTTTCACAATTACTCTAATGTTTTGATACATCTTTAGAGAAGAGGTATATACAATCCGCTTCTAAACAAGCCAAAATCCAGAATTCCATTATGGATCGATCTTTGCCAAACTCGGCCAAGCATAGATTTTGTTTAATTGAGAATAGGAAAAGGTCGATAGTCATATGAACTTTCATACTAACATAAAGGATATTATCTCAGGTTTTATTACCCCTATTATGATTATTGCTACTTCATTAAGCTACGCAGTCTTAATATTTTCAGGGCCACTTTCAGATCATCTTGCTATAGGCGCCGGATTTAGCCTTATTGGCGCTGGCGTTACAGCAATCGTCTTCGCAGTTGCCAGCGGCTTGCCTTTCGCTATCTCTGGTCCAGACTCTAAAGCTGTCGCCGTTATGGCGTCGATTGCTGTCGTGATTGGCGAAGATCTCATCTACAATGGAAAAGCGGACGTCGCGGGCGCGACAATTTTAGCGGCTCTAGTTTTGGGCACATTAATTGTTGGCGTTAGCTCTTATATTTGTGGGGCGCTAAAGCTAGGCCGCTGGATTCGTTTCATGCCTTACCCCGTCATCGGTGGTTTTATGGCGGCTTCTGGCTGGTTTCTGTTTACTGGCGCGATAAGGGTGCTGACGCAAGAACCAATTTCTCTCAAGCTTTTAGCTGATCTTTCAAATGGCGCGCATTCATCAAAGTTAGCTATAGGCGTCTTATTCGCGCTGGGATTGCATATTGCGCAGAATTCTCGATTTCCCTTAGCCTTTCCATCATTACTGATCGGTGGCGGCGCAAGCATGCTCGCTACTATTTTATACTCAGGAATCCCTCTGAACATAGCCCGAGAAACAGGCTGGTTAATCAAAATTTCCGCTAATGCTGTAGATGCTCCTACACCATGGCTAATTGCCTCAGCGTCAAAAGTTGAATTTCAAGAAATTTTTAATTGTGCTGGACAATATTTAGCGCTGGTAACGGTCGTTATTGCAACGCTCTTACTGAGTATTATGGCAATAGAAGTTGAAACAAAAAATGATATCGATCTCGACCATGAATTACGATTAAATGGTCTCGCTAATATTTTAGCTGGCCTAGCAGGCGGCACCGTTGGCACCCTTTCAGTTAGTCGGTCCCTCTTTAGCTATAGAATTGGTGCACGAGGTCGCATCAGTGGGATACTGGTAGGGGCAGTTTGCCTTTTTCCCTTAGCCCTTGGCCCCTCAGCTCTTGGATTTGTGCCAATGCCCATTCTTGGCGCCGTTCTCATACAGCTTGGCGGCAGCATGCTTTATGAGTGGCTTTTTAAGAGCTGGCGCCTTATGCAGCCTGCGGATTATTTTCAACTATTCATAATCTTTCTAACAATTATAAGCTTTGATTTCGTTGCCGGCGTAGGCGTTGGGATCATCACTGCTTGCATTACTTTTGTGGTTAACACAGCGCGTATTCGACTAGTTAAACATGCAATGAACCGTGGTAATTTCTCTAGCCGCGTTGATCGACCAATTTATCAGACAGAAACGCTACAAAAAAATGGCGCGCGAATACAAATCATGTGGTTACATGGGTTTGTCTTCTTCGGTAGCGCCCATCACTTATTA
>BJGJ01000036.1 GCA_014190435.1 Methylocystaceae bacterium
CAAGAATATAACTACACGGCGACAAAAGAAGCGATCGCACGCGCTGTTCGCGGCGAGCCTAAGGCTTCTGAAGTTGTCGCCAAGCGCAACGAAGCTAAGCATCCTTTCGCCGCTAACTAAGCGCGCGCGAAGATATTGGTTTAAAGGGGAGCCTATGGCTCCCCTTTTCACTTTGGTGCCTCAAAATGACATGCGTAATTGGCTGGGATATTGGTGGGGCGCATATAAAAGCTGCGCGTGCGCGTAATGGACGGCTTGATGCAGTCGTTCAGCGAGCCTGTACGCCGCATCTGGGCTTTAATCATCTTGAACGCGTAGTTGAAGAGACGCTGGCGGAGATTGGAAGGGCGGATCGTCATCACATAACGATGACTGCGGAGCTGTCAGATGTTTTTCCTAATCGCACTACAGGTGTTGAACTAATTGCGTCACTCATGGCGCGGCTAACCTCAACTGATGAGGTATTATTTTATACTGCAAAAAGCCAATTTGTTTCTTTTCCATATGTCAAACAATGCGCCAATTTAATCGCCTCAGCGAATTGGCGGATCAGCGCTGATTTTGTCGCGCAAAATATATCCCATGGTCTATTGATTGATATGGGGTCAACAACCACTGATCTTATCCCAATTAGCAATAATGTCGTTATCGCGCAGGGTAGAGATGATGCGAGCAGATTAGCCCATGGGGAGCTTGTCTACGCAGGTTTTTCGCGTGGCATTCCTCAAGCTTACGTCCAGTTTGCGCCGATCAGGGGGCATTGGACGCCGCTGGTCAATGAGGCTTTTGCTACAATGGCGGATGTCAGGCGCATTCTTCAAGATCTTCCAGAAGGGGATTGTCGCGGAGATCTTGCGCCAACGGCTGATGGTCGCCCAAAAACCCGGGAAGCTTCCCAAGCGCGACTAGCGCGATTAGTCGGGCGTGATACGGCAGAGTTTAATGAAAATGATATGCACGCTTTTGCTTATTATCTCGCTCGAGCGCAACAGCGGCGGATTGAAGAGCAGATGGCTCTGTTGATGTCGCGGGGCGTGATCACAACAACCACGCCTATTATCGGCGCTGGCGTTGGCCGGGGTCTGATCAAGCAGCTGGCGCATCAGCAGGCGCGCGCTTATCATGATTTCTCACATCTATTTATTATATCTCAAGCTTTGCAAGAGCTGGCTAGTGATTGCGCTCCTGCTTCTGCCCTAGCTTTGTTGCAAAGCTAAGCCGTGCCCTGGGTTTTGACGATTTCTAGGTATTGTTAATTTTTTCTAGCACCAATTCCCAGGCTTCACGCTCAATTGGCCCCGCCGTTTTATCGATTGCGATTTTTAAATAAGTGATTTCTTGATCGATTTTTTTACGAGACAATCTAGTCAAACGAGTTGACAAGATCGCTGCTTCTAACACTGCGGCGCGCGCGCGGTTCATACCGAGAAAGGGTTGATGTGTTTCAATTCGTCTGACTTTACACATAAAGCGAGGTCTTAATTCATCTTCCTCAATATCAATAACCTCTAATTCAGCATGGGCAAGCGCATCCGCTAATCTTGGTGCTGGCCAGGAGGAGAGAGGCAGCAACGGAATATCGCAATTTCCAGTAACGAGTTTTGCGAAAATAAGCGGGTTATCTGTAAAGCTAGCCGTAACTTTATTGCAAGAATATAGATTTATTAATGTTGTTGACGGCCGAAATGGCGCAATAATCCAGTTTTCTCCATCTTCAATTAAGCCCAGTGGAGCAATATGGGGCTTGCTGTTTTGTATAAGCGTTGTGACAACGCATTCATGAATCAGCGGCATCGTTAAATTTGCCTTCGCTAATGTTGCGCATAGTATGGCCTATTTTTTTAACTCTCGTTGTATCTTCTTCATTGCGATCGACGGCGACGCCAAATTCTAGCGGCTCATCCTGCTGATACCGTTTTCCTAATTTATACGCTAGTTCAGCCTTCATTAACTCAGCGCCAAGATAAAATGCGTGCCCGCCATCATTTTCGACATTTAATTTTGAAAACAGCGACATTGCATCATGAGAGACTGCATGAAAATTTTTAGCAAAGATGTGAATGCCCTGTTGCGTCACTTCTATACGAAAATTTTTATCTCTTAACTCTTTTGCAAGATCGGATATTTCATCTGATGTTGTTGCGAAGGGGCGGCGGTCGTGCAATTGGATGAGCGCGTCGCTATAGCCTTTTGGAAGCGCGCGATCTGACCGTGATGCATACATTAAACGTCTTGCAGCGTCATGTTCTTGGATCGTTCGTTTTGTATGTGGGCTGACCTGAACAGTTAGTAAATTTCTAATGTTGAGCTCAGAGCAAATACCGAGCATTGCCGCAGTAATGCCAGCAGAATCTGAGTCTGTTAGTTCGGTCAGATTGCCCGTACCCATCATTATCTCAGCTTCGGGCTCATGTGTGCGTAATTCAACATAACGAACGATTGAATTTGCAAAGCCAAAATGAATTGGATCCAGAATAGGATCGAGAATGGCTGTGATGCCGCGTTCTTGTGCAAGTCTCGCCGCGCGTCTCAAAGAGGCTAAATCCCCATGTGGGCGGGGCACAAGAATAGGTATAACGGCTGAGCGATCTGGGAGAATAGAAAGAGTTGTTTCATCAAGACTTAATAAATGGTCGGCGCATGCATTAGCCGCGCGTGCTAGTTCAGCCATGTTTGCTGAATCAACGCTAACTTTAAGGCCCTCCTTTTTTAGCGAGGAGATGGCTTCTTCCAAATGATTGAAGGGCGTATCTGGTAAGCAGCCTAAATCTATTACATCAGCGCCGCTCCTATGTAATATTTTGGCTTTTTCAATTATTTCAGCGACGGACATTTTTGTGGCGTCTACGATTTCTGCAAATATTCGCATATCGTATTGCGAGAGATCTTGAGGAGCGTGACTCCGTCCAAGATATTCAGCTAGATCCGCGACTTCTTCTGGCCCTCGCTCAAACTGTACGCCAAAATCTTTTGTTAAGGCAGTAAGATCGGCCCGGCAGCGCCCGGGTACAATGACGCGATCGGCGTCAAGCGGGCGATTTAGACGTCGCTGGATAATCTCCTGTGTCATGAGCGCTGCAACCTTGACGCCAATGTTGATTATACACCAGTCGCGAGTTTCATCGCCAAAACTAGCAATTAGCTTTTCCAGCCTTGGCAATGCGAGGTGCCCGGTCAGGAAAATTATTCGATCGCTCATTGTGGGATCTTCATGGCTGAGGCGTAGTTTCGTTATGCCGTCGCGCAATAGATTCTTGTAGTGCCGCTAGACTTTCTACCACTTGAGTCGCCTCGAAGGATTTAAGCTTTTCTGTATTTTCTAGATCAATTTTGCGTGGGTAAACCATGACGATATCTTTGGGTGCGCGCGTTTCCAATTCAGGGGCGGTATCGCAGGCAAAAACTATTGTTGGAACGCGACACTTGCCTGCTTGTGCAAATACATTGGTAGCGAGATTATCTGAGATTCCATACACGCATTTTGCAACAGTATTGGATGTTGCTGGAGCCACTACTAATGTATGGTATACGTCATAGTAGAATCCTCCCACTGGAGCGGCACTCGCTGTTGTATCTTTAAATATCCGAACTGTATCGGGAAGATTGAGGTCGTGTTTATACATCCGAACGACCTCAGCCGCAGCTTTACTCACGAAAAGATCAACATGATCAAGACCTCGGATCATTTCCAGACATTCTGTAAAGAAGTGCCCAGATCCTGTGAGCGCCCAGCCCCAGCGTGGGGTCAAAAGTTTTTTTTTCGTCATGATGCAATCTTTTGTGAAGAAAAATACGGGGAAACGCCAGGATATTTGCCTTGAGAGAGAAGGTGTGATGCGGTTTTAAGACTTACAGGTCCAGCGATATATACAGGCATCTCTTTGAGGTGATCTTGAAATGATGCATCAACGACTTCATTATGAATGAGTTCAGAAATTGTGTTGGTTGTTTTTATATCAAGGCTTTTGATTAAAACCAGTGCGCTGGCAGATAAGTGATTAGCAAGCCAAGCAGATAGACTATCTGAAGTTGTGTTCCAGCCAGGATTTAATTTGCCTGCCTTAAGCGTCATTGGCGATGGACGCCAAAGGGCTATGCGGCCATTATCATGAAGCGCTTGAATTTCTGTTTCAGTACTCGCAAGCTCTATTTCAAATAAATTATTGAGCGCCATTGCGTATTGCTCCATGGCAAGCAAGGCCATTTCATGCGCAACAGCGTCGCTAAATTTCATAATTTTTTGAGCGTCACGAACGGCGTCGGCAAATGGCCCGCCGCCACATACCAGTACTAATCGATGTGGATAGGAAGTCAGTGCTGTTATCCACTGCGCTAACAAGGAGGATTTGGACAAGCTTCCGCCAATCTTGACGACTAGGAGCGGACTTGCGTCAGTGCTTCTCTTTGACGACATCGGCGTAACTCAGGGCAGACATAGAGCGGCGCGCATCTTGGTGCGCGCGTTCGCGACATATTTTTACGCCAACCGCTCCTGGAGCCACATCAAGTTTTTCAACTTGGACGACAACAGATCGAACGCGCTCATGGAGAAGAACGCTTTCAGCGAGACGTTCGGCAATCGTCTCCACGAGAGCTATATGGCCTCCAGAGAGGATCATCTTGATTGCATCCATGATCACATCATATGAAAAAACACATCGCATATTGTCATGGATATCTACACGCGCGACTTCAGCTTCTACATTAAACCGGACGCGTTGAGTATGGCCGTATTCATGGGCATAAGCCCCAATCTCTACAGGAACAATATAGTCTCGTAAAAAAACACAATCTGTATCGTTGACGCCAGGCGGCTCAATATAACCGTGTCCAAGCAATGACCAATCCGATATTGGCGTATAATGCTCACCACGCTGTTGCGGAATGAGATCACGAATTAGCGCGGTTGACTCACGATCAATTGAGCCTTGCCGATTTCCGCTCAAACACAACGATCCGCGAAATCCCAGTACATCTGCGCCAGTGACGAGTAGTCTCGGTACATCTGGCGGTTCAAGCGCTCCAGCTAATCCAGAGCTAAGCTTTAATCTTCGACATGTATTAACGAATTCGGAAAGGCTTCCAATACTCATAAAGTCGATGAGTCGTCCCTTGCCTTTGTGGGCTGTATCAAGCATGACACCGTAAAATCCGGCTTGCGCCAGTAATGGTAAGCAATCCAATTCAGGACTTAAATCAGCAAAGAAGACGGCAATTAATCGCGTTTGCGACGTTAAAGGCGATAATATCGAGATTATATCGCTTGCATCTCTGGTAAGTGGGAATGCAAATTTAACATAATCAACGCCGGTCTGAATAACTTCTTCGAAAGCGTGGCGTGCATGAGATGCGTCATAGGGCAATTCAACAACAGCGCTAACTGGTCGGCGGCCTTTTACAGATTGAACGATATCATGGACGCTACTGAGCGGAAGGGCAGCCAAGGCTCCATGCGATGGTTCTTTACAGTCAATGATGTCGGCGCCTTGCGCAAGGGCGATTTCCGCCTCCTCATGCGAGCGAACGCTTGCCAACATCAGGGTCATTCATACAACTCCAGTCAAAATTAAATCAATTATCCGCCGTCGCTATCGATTGACTGCTCAGCTCCCTATACACGATTCCGCGCCTTTTGAAGCTGTCTAGCCGCCGCTAGCGCTATTCAATCTGCGAACCATTGATACTGAGAACGGTGGCGGCAAGGTAGAGCGATCCGGCAATCAGGATCCTGAGGGGCTGTTGATCTGTCTGGGCATTAAGAACCTCTAGCGCTGCTTCCACAGATGGTGCGCTAAAGGCTTGAGGGATGCCTTCGGCGCGCGCCAAGGCGGCAATTTCCTCAGGTGGCCAACTTTTATGCTCCCCTTCGACCGGCGTTGCGACAATAATTCGCGCAAGACCCGAAAAATGGCGCAGCAGGGCTCCAACATCTTTAGTTGTCTGAGCTCCACAAATTAGAACGAGCGGTCGAGGCGCTCGATCATGAAATTCCGCCATTGCTTCAGCAAGGACGCGACCGCCATCCTCATTATGGCCTCCGTCAATCCAAACTTCTGCGCCTATAGGGGCAAGATCAATAATTTTACCTCGTAAAAGACGTTGAAGGCGCGCTGGCCACTCGGTGCCGATAAGACCTTCTTCTATCGCCTTTGTTGGTATTTCTGGCGCAATTGCACGTAGAGCAGCAATTGCGCCAGCGGCGTTTTCATATTGATGACGGCCAGCAAGTTTGGGCAGAGGTAGATCTAAAAGACCATGCTCGTCTTCAAAAACCAGTCGTGCATTTTCTTCGCGGATAAAAAAATCTTGTCCGGCAACGATTAGGGGTGCGTACGTTCTGCGGGCTTCTCTTTCTAAAACTCGCGCAGCTGCCTTTGTTTGAAACCCGATGATTGCAGGAACATTTGTTTTAAAAATACCTGCTTTTTCATAAGCGATTTTATCAATAGTTTCACCAAGAAATTCCGTGTGATCACGGGAGATTGAGGTGATGATTGTAGCTTTTGGTGCATTAATAATATTTGTTGCGTCATAGCGGCCGCCAAGACCTGTTTCAAGCAATAGCCATTCTGCTGGGGTTTCAGAAAAAACCAGCATGGCCGCTGCTGTAGTTATTTCAAAAAAAGTTACGGGCTCTCCGTTGTTGACCGCCTCACAGCGTTCGAGAGCTGCGCTGAGTTTTTCATCGCTAATAAGTTTGCCGCCGCCATGAGCCCCGAGGCGAATTCTTTCGTTGAAACGAAGCAGATGAGGCGATGTATAAACATGGGCGCGTGCGCCAGAGGCTTCTAATATCGCCCGCAGAAAGGCGATTGTGGAGCCTTTGCCATTTGTGCCGGCGACATGAATGATAGGGGGTAATTTGGCGTCTGGACGCCCGAGGGCTTCAAGCAGTCGCGTTACGCGACCCAATGATAGGTCAATACGCTTGGGATGAAGCGTAAGCAGTCGCGAGAGGATCGCGTCATGCTGATCCATGCGGCTTCGCCTTTCCGGTTTAGGCGGCTTGGCGCGGAGGCGATTTGGTCAGTAAACCACAAAGCCTTGCGAGCGTTTCGCGCATTTGATGACGTGGCACAACCATGTCAACCATGCCATGGTCGCGTAAATATTCCGCGCGCTGGAAACCTTCCGGAAGTTTTTCTCGGATAGTTTGTTCGATAACCCGGGCGCCGGCAAAGCCGATGATAGCTCCGGGCTCTGCAATGTGTATATCACCCAGCATGGCGTAAGACGCGGTAACGCCGCCTGTGGTTGGATTAGTAAGAACGACAATATAGGGCAGTTGTGCATCACGAAGGCGCTTTATAGCGATTGTCGTTCGCGGCATTTGCATTAGAGAGAACATACCTTCTTGCATGCGCGCGCCGCCAGAAGCTGTAAAGATAATAAATGGCGTACGCTTCGTTAGGGCATAGTCAGCGCCAGCAACAATTGCTTCCCCGGCCGCCATGCCGAGAGAGCCGCCAAGAAAATCAAAATCCTGAACCGCAACAGTAATTGGCGCGCCATCAAGTTTCCCGTGCGCGAGCACGACAGCGTCTTGCATTCCAGTCTTTGTGCGATATTCTTTTAACTTATCGACATAGCGTTTGATGTCGCGAAATTTAAGCGGATCTACTGGCGCTTCAGGCGTCGGTATTAATTCACACAGGCCGTCATCAAATAAAGAACTCAATCGCGTCGCAACAGGACAGCGCATGTGATAGCCGGATCCGGGCACAACGAAGAGATTGGCTTCGATATCTTTGTGAAATACAAGCTGTCCGCTATCGGGACATTTGACCCAAAGATTTTCTGGCGCTTCCCGTTTGAGGATAGCCTTTATCTTTGGTGGAACGACATTGGAATACCAATTCATCCGAATAGCCCCGTTAGCCAGCAAAATAATCCGCCATTTTGACGCGTAGATTTTGTCCGCCCAGTCTTGACGCCTTGAGCAATGCTCGTAACGAGATCTGTAACAGCCGTAATTGTTTGAGCGGTAGCTTGGTTTTGTGCATCGAGAGATTTCTGTAGCGCATCTATCAGCGCTGAGCCAACCACAACGCCATCTGCAGTTTGAGCAATTTGAGCGGCGTTATCAGCGTTTTTTACGCCAAAACCTACAGCGATGGGGAGCGTAGTACGTAGCTTGATCCGCTTAACGGCCTGGCTGACTCCTGCGTAATCCGCCAGAGCTGCGCCAGTAATCCCGGTCAAGGAGACGTAATAAACAAAGCCGCTCGTATTTTCGAGTACGCGCGGCAATCTATTTTCGTCCGTCGTTGGTGTTGCAAGACGGATAAAATTCAAACCAGCGTTGCGAGCGGGGATACATAATTCCTGATCTTCTTCTGGGGGAAGATCTACTATGATCAATCCGTCAATTCCCGCTTCTTTAGCGTCATGAAGGAAATCATCTACGCCATAGACATAGATTGGATTATAATAGCCCATTAAAACGATTGGGGTGTCAGCATCCTTCAGGCGAAAGGCTCTCACAAGCCCCAAAGTTTTGCGCAGGGTCATCCCAGCTTTGAGCGCGCGTAATCCTGCAGCTTGAATAGCGGGTCCGTCCGCCATTGGGTCGGTGAAAGGTATGCCAATTTCGATAATATCTGCGCCCGCCGCCGGCAGCGCCTGAACTAAGGCTAACGAAGTCTCGAGGTCAGGGTCGCCAGCCATCAGAAAAGTAATGAGCGCGGCGCGATCCTGGGCCTTAAGGGCGGCAAATCTGGCAGCGATGCGGGTCGACATAGGAGTTTTCGTTCTTTTCGATTTGGTTGGAAGGCATCCTAGCGGATGAGCCACGTTTTAAGCATGGCTTAGTCCCTCGGCTGTCAGTCGTCCAGCCCTTTTCAAGACGGCGCGATCCAGCTGACTAGATCGTCAGCTGAGCGCCAAGCTCCACGACTCTGTCTGTTGGTATGGAGAAGAAGTCTGTTGCATTAGCGGATTGCTTGGTTAGCGCAACATAAAGTTTATCCTGCCAAATGGGCATTTCTGACGAGGGGCTTTCCTTTATGGAGCGGCGGCCTAAGAAGAAACTTGTTGTCATAATATCGTATTTAAGGCCAGCTTTGCGCATCGCACTTAAGGCTGCTGGAACGCGCGGGCTTTCCATAAAGCCGTAATGAAGCGTCGCTCTATAAAAATCATCAGACAATTGCTCAATTTCAAACCGTCTTGCATGAACGACTCTCGGTCGATCTTCAGTCTTTACGCAAATGATTAGAACTCGCTCATGTAAAATTTTATTGTGTTTTAGATTATGCATAAGGGCAGTTGGCGTGACATTTGGATCGCTGGTGAGGAAGATTGCCGTGCCAGGAACGCGCGTTGGCTTTGATTTTTGCAACATAGCGATGAGTTCTGTGAGCGGCAGAGAGTCTCGATGCGTTTTTTCTGCAAGTAACCGCGAGCCGCGCACCCATGTCCACATTACAATCATGACACAGCCGCCAAGCACGAGCGGTACCCACCCGCCATCGACGATTTTCATTAAATTTGCTGCTAAGAAGGCCATGTCTACAGCAAGAAACGCTGCGATTACGGGGATTGTTGCCCAGAGGGGCCAATGCCATTTGCGCCACACCACGACGAAAGCAAGCAATGTTGTTACAACCATTGTGCCGGTTACAGCTATGCCATAGGCCGAGGCTAGCGCAGAAGAACTCTTAAAGGCGATAACGAGTAAGAGAACGCCTAACAGCAAGAGGCGGTTGATACGGCCGATATAGATTTGTCCTTCTTGGGTGGCGGAGGTATGCGTAATTTCAAGACGCGGTAGAAGCCCAAGTTGGATGGCCTGTCTAACAATTGAAAATGCGCCCGTGATGACTGCCTGACTAGCGATGACAGTAGCGATGGTTGAGAGGATGACTAGCGGTAAAAGCGCCCAGTCCGGGGCCAGGAGAAAGAAGGGATTGCTAACGGCTTCTGGGTGAGAAAGGATCAGCGCGCCTTGTCCCAAATAATTCAATAGCAGTGAGGGCAAGATAAAACTCAGCCACGCGAATTGAATTGGGAAGCGGCCAAAATGGCCCATGTCGGCATAAAGCGCTTCTGCGCCAGTAACGCCCAAGAATACCGAGCCAAGTATCGCAAAGCCCAGCCAGCCGTTTTGGGCAAGAAATGATATGCCTGCGCGAGGATCAAAGGCTGTCAATATTTGAGGCGCGTCTGGAATATGCAATGCGCCTAGTATCGCAATGGTGAGAAAGAAGACAATCATAATCGGGCCAAAAAAAGCCGCCACGCGAGCGGTGCCATGGCTTTGAACCCAAAAAAGCGTAACTAATATCGTAATGGTGATCGGCGCGACAAATTCTTTCAAGCGATCGGTCACTAATTCTAGACCTTCGATCGCAGACAAAACAGAAATTGCCGGCGTAATGATTGCGTCGCCAGAAAAGAGTGCTGCGCCGGCGACGCCCATAAGAAAAACAAATTTGGAATTGCCGCCAAGAGCAGATTGCGCGAGCGCCATTAACGAAAGCGTGCCGCCTTCACCACGATTGTCTGCGCGCATCAAAAATAGCACGTATTTTATCGTGACGGTGAATGCGAGCGCAAAGATAAGTAGCGAAATAGAACCAATCACAGCTTCTTCGGTAAGGCGATCCGCTTTGACGCTATGAGAAAGCGACTCGCGTAAGGCATAAAGAGGACTCGTGCCAATATCGCCATAAACAACGCCAATGGAGCCAATGACGAGGCCGACCAAATTGCCTTTCTCATGCGCATGATCTTGATCGGCGCCAGGTAGAGGTTTGATGGTTTGTCCGGGTTTCAAAGCGTTCGGCTGGTTCGCGCCCGAATGCTGCGTCATGCGGCTTTCCTTAGGAAATAGCTGTCGCGCAATGGCGCGTATCAATTTTTAAGAGTTGGCTCGTTATTTCCCTTAGCAACACAACTCTTGCCTCCTGCGTAGAAAATCGTTCCACAGCCGGCGCGGCGATATACGCGTTTTTTTAGTCAATGAGAAGAGGCTTATAAATTGCGCCCGTGGCTAAAGCTGACAATTTTCTTCCAGGGGCCTATCTGCAAAAGCGTTAATTTCCCTTGGGGCCGGGAGAAAGAGATGGAAGATGATGAAAAACCACTATTTACCCGAGCGGCTGGCGGCGTCAGCTCAAGCGTCATTAAGACGAGCAATACAGGACTGAACACGGGCTCTATCACACTGCCATGTGGAGACGCTGCTTTTATTGTGCGCCCGAAACAAGAGGGAAACTGCCCTGTTATTTTGCTCGCTCATGAAATTTTTGGTCTCCATGAGCTTATTCTTGATTTAGCGCATCACTTGGCTCGGGGGGGCTATTTAGTCATCGCGCCTGATTACGTCAGTCGCTATGGCGATATCGTAGCCGCGTCCAGTATTGACGCCTTACGGCTCATCATTGTTCAAGCTAGCGACGATATGACTCTTAAGATTTTTGATAAAGCTTTT
Organism: Methylocystaceae bacterium; assembly: GCA_014190435.1. Taxonomy (GTDB): domain Bacteria; phylum Pseudomonadota; class Alphaproteobacteria; order Rhizobiales; family Beijerinckiaceae; genus Methylocystis. The sequence continues at coordinate 11,435 of BJGJ01000036.1, forward strand.
GCATCGGCTGCATACGATGGCGGTGATTTACATCGTGTTGCTATGACGGGGTTCTGTTGGGGAGGTCATGTCGCTTGGCTTTATGGCGCTTATAACGGCAGAATACACGCCTTTGTCGCTTGGTATGGTCGTCCTGATGGAGAGCGCGCACCAAAAAATTACTGGCCGATTGACTTAGCTGGTCAGGTGCAAGCGCCAACGCCTGGACTTTATGGCGGAGCTGATCCAACAATACTCAGAGAATTAATCGTAAAGTTTCAAGATCAATTGTATAAAAATGGCGCGCCGGCGCAAATTAAAATATATGATGGCGCGCCTCATGGGTTTTGCGCAGACTATAGAGAAACATATCGATCAGATGCTGAACAAAAGGCGTGGAGCGAAATGTGCGCCTTTTTTAAGCGTCATAATGTTTATGACGTTAAAAGTATTAGAAGTCGCTTATGACTCCTTTGACCTCCCAATCGCCATAACGTGACGGGTCAAGGCCGCCTCTCCCGCCGATTTCCTCCTGAACAACGTTATTGTCAGCCAAATTTTTTCTCCGAATTGCTGCTTCTTCCAGCGCGCGTTGTGCGGGACTAGATTGGGGCTTATCTTGTTTTTTCTTTTCTAGCGTTTCGTCAGGTTTGGACTGCCCTTTGGGTTTATTTGTCGGCATAGGCGATTGCTTCCGCTTTATTTCGTCCCTAACCCATAGGGCTATGCTATGGTCTGATTTGGGACAACGAGGGAGATAGATTGTTTGGCGTCGCAAGATAATAAGACATTTTCCGCGCGTTCCAAATCTGCTCGCACGATGACTCGGCAGGGATTTGTACCGGCAGACGCTGCGCGAGAAGCTGAAGCAGCCCGAACGCCTGGTTTACTTGTGCGTTTGGCTGCGGCCGCAATTATTAGCGACATCATTTACGGCGGTCACCGGCTGGATGAGTGTTTTTCGCCACTTGCTGTGCCCTCCCGGCTTGTAGGTCTTGAGCCCAGAGATGTAGCGCTTACCCGCTCGATTGTTACTGTCTCTGTTCGCCGCCTGGGCCCTATTCGGCATATTTTGTCTGAACTTTTAGAAAAGGGTCTGCCGCGTCAGTCGGGACGTTTGGAGTTTATTCTCATCGCGGCGGCAGCGCAGATCTTATTTCTTGATGCAGCGGATCATGCCGCAGTTGATCTTGCAGTTCGCGCAGTGCGACATGATCCTAAAACAGCGGGTTTTGCGGGGCTTGTTAATGGGTCCATGCGAAATCTGATACGTCGTCGTGAAGAGTTTCTAGAACTAGCGGCTCTCGGCGAATACGATACGCCGGCATGGCTAATGCAAAGATGGCGGAAACATTATGGACAAGAAGCAGCTCAACTGATTTCTGAAATCCATATGCATGAACCAACACTCGATATTACCGTTAAATCAGATCCAGATTCTTGGGCGAAAGAGTTTGACGGTATTGTTGTGCCCACAGGGTCTGTTCGATTGACGTCTCATACCCCCATTGTTGAGCTTCCAGGTTATGCAGACGGGGAATGGTGGGTGCAAGATGCGGCCGCGGCACTGCCTGCAAAGTTACTTCACATGCAGCCTGATGAGCGTGTGTTAGATATGTGTGCGGCTCCTGGAGGGAAAACCGCACAGTTAGCTCAGGCGCGCGCTAATGTTACAGCACTCGATCGATCGGCAGAAAGATTAAAGTTATTAGCGAGTAATTTAGAGCGCTTGCATTTGCGCGCATCGATAGCGGTTGGTGATGCAGCGACCTATCAAGCAGGGATTTTTGATGCCATTCTTATTGATGCGCCTTGTTCTGCAACAGGAACAATTCGCCGTCATCCTGATGTTGCCTGGACAAAAAAAACAGGAGATCTTGAGGCGCTTTCTTCATTGCAAGGCAAGATGCTCACCCGCGCAGCAAGTTTGATCCGTCCTGGCGGACGCTTGGTGTATTGCACGTGCTCTTTAGAGCCAGAGGAAGGGGAGGCGCAGATTAGCTGTTTCTTGCGGCGTAATCCGGACTTTCAACGCGATCCCGTTTCTGAAGCGGACGGCGTGCCAAAAGAATTTATTAATAACGAAGGCGATTTACGTACCTTGCCTTCTTATTTTCCCAATGAAAATAAGCGCCTTTCTGGTATTGATGGGTTTTTTGCAGCACGCCTAGTCCGCAAAACGTAATTATTTAATTTGCAGCGAAATCAGCAAAAGCTGTGACGACTTGTTCGTAAACGTGCCTTTTAAAGGGCACAATTAAATTTGGTAAATGAGCGAGTTTTTCCCACCGCCATTCATCAAACTCTGGCTTATGAGCTCCGCCTGCTGGATGGTGAATATTTATTTCGCTTTCGTCGCCAGTAAAACGTAACGCAAACCAACGTTGTGTTTGTCCGCGATATTTTCCTTTCCATCTTTGTGTCACTTCGCTGGGAAGATCATAGCAGAGCCATTGCGACGCTTCGGCAAGCAATTCTGTGCTAGATATATTGGTTTCTTCAAATAATTCCCGTTGGGCTGCGATATAGGGATCTTCTCCCTCGTCTATTCCACCTTGCGGCATTTGCCAAAGATGTAGCGGCGCTATGGTGTCAAATGTTCCTTTATTCCTTCGACGGCCAATAAAGACGAGGCCTGCAGAATTTATTAATGTTACGCCAACACAGGGGCGATATTCAGCAGTGAGGTGAGTCATATAGCAACCGCATAGTTTAGATCACTTTTATTCCAAATTATGGCATGCAAGTTTAATTGGACTACAATAAGGTGCCGTCTGCTTCCATTAATTCTAAGAGCATGCCCTCACGAAGGCCTCGATCAGCAATCCGCGTTCTGCTTGCTGGAAAAGTTTCTCTAATCGCCTCAAAAATAGCACACCCAGCAAGTACGAGATCTGCGCGCTGGGGGCCAATACAGCCATTGGCGACTCTTTGCTCAAAGTTCATTGCTCTTAGCCGAGCAATGGCGCGAGTGGCATCGCTATCGCTCATCCAGAGACCATCAACCCGCCATCGGTCGTAACGTTCCAACCCTAGATGGACGCCTGCTAACGTTGTGACAGTCCCCGATGTTCCCAGAAGATGAAACCGAGGACAGCGTTTTGCTTCGCCTGTCGCCTGAACAAAATGTCTCAGCGCTTCTATTGCGTGATGTTTCATAGCCAAGAAAATTTGGCTATCGACAATTCGTCCACCGAAGTTTTCAGCAAGTGTAACAACGCCAAGCTCAAGCGATGTCCAGTGTTGAAGTGATGAATTAGATGTTTGCGATGAGCGCGTAAGCCAGACGAGTTCTGTGGATCCGCCGCCAATATCAAATAATAATACGCCTTCTGCGTGTGGATCAGCAAGCGAGGCGCAGCCGCGCGCAGCGTAACGCGCTTCAGTTTCACGAGTTATAATCTCTAATTCGAGGCCTGTTCTTTCTCTTACCCGCTGAATGAATTCGTCGCCATTATTTGCGCCGCGACAAGCCTGTGTGGCAATTAAGCGGGATCGAGTTACCCCCCGTGACGCCATTTTATCGCGGCATATTTCTAGGGCTTCAATGGTGCGTTCGATCGCTTGTTCGCTGATGCTGCCGGCACGACCTAGTCCTTCTCCAAGGCGTACAATACGAGAAAAAGCGTCAACAACATACAAAAATTCAGTTTCGCGACGACGAACTCGCCGTTTGGGCCTGGCGATCAATAATCGACAGTTATTTGTGCCAAGATCTAGCGCGGCGTATGTATGACGCACTGTTTGAAGGTTTGGGTCTGGTTCCGCGTGGCCAGAGTGCATCGGATTGTCTTCAACGCACGTCAAGTGAGGCGTCGGCTCGTGCGTAGCCCGGCTTGGTCGCATGTCGAGTGGCCGATTTGTGCCTACCAAAATAATACTCCAGCCCGATGTGGCGCGCTGCTTAAGTTGAGGCGCTTAATCGCTTTGATGAGTCGCCTATTTCATGCAGGATCGATCGCCTCAGAGCAAGCTATCCTGCTGAATAAGAGATATTTTTACTTATTAAGCCCGCATTTTGACTATGCTCCCTGGTGTTGACAGCCTGCGCGCCCCTCTCTAGACCTCCGCCATCTATCTGTGTTGAAATTTTCTATACAGGTGGGGGATAGTTCAACGGTAGAACAGCGGACTCTGACTCCGTTAATCTTGGTTCGAATCCAGGTCCCCCAGCCAAAAATCTTCCTAATATCTATTAATTTACGCGTCTCTCGCCAGAGGGAGTATTATCTTTATTTTTCAATTATTTATGGAAATAGTATTTTCAGGTGAGCTCCAGAGAGACAAAAAATCAGCGGTTTTAGAGGCGTTTGCCCCGTTTTGTCTCAGGAGCCGTTTTTTCAGTCAGGAGTTAATGTTGGGATGCGCTTAGATCCCCCGGCTAGTTTCGAGCCGGATCAGGGTCAGGCTGGGATGCCCAGCAAGCGATGCTGGTCGTTCCAGCTGAGGGGAAGATCTTTGGCGAGCCGAAGCAGCTTGGAGGGCGTCAGATCTAGCGGCTGACGCCCCTCCAAGATCGCTCGCATGATCTTTGGCGCTAGCCAGGATAATTTAACGAGCGACGTGATCCGTCCTTTATAGAGATCTAGCTGGGCCGTTAAGCTCTCGATGCAGAGCTCAGGATTTGAGAGAAGCCTTTGGCGAACTGTGATCGCTTCTTTAATCAGCGCTATCAGATGATCGTTGATCTCAGCTGGGGGCGTGTTGGTGATGATCAGCCGCTTACCTTTGCCAGCGCGCCTGAGCATAGCTTCTATCGTAAACGTGATCGGCTTTGCGATTGGCTGCTCCTGTTTAAGTTCAACGCCGAGCGCTCTGATAATCTGATCTGGATCAAGCGTTAGAGAAATCTCATTTGGTGAGATCGTAATCTTCTGAATAATTTTCTGTAATAACTCTTTTAGATCGCTTTGAGAGAGCGATTGTAAGTTTTGAGCAAGCTTTTCTGAGATCTTGAGCGCGTGATCGAGGCTATTGGCATTGAG
>BJGJ01000037.1 GCA_014190435.1 Methylocystaceae bacterium
CCTGACTTAATAGATGGAAGATCAGCTGCTAAAGCCGATGCAGCTCCAAGAGCAGCAAGGGAGATTGTTGATAGAAGAAACTTTTTCATAATTTGCCAGAGTGTGAGAATTCGATGTGGGCAATTTGATTGAGGTTCGTTTTTTTAATAGCCTGAAAAGCTAAAAAACACCGCACTTGAACACTTTAAGCAATCGGTGTGGCTTATTGGTCACGTCATAAAAGGAAAACAACCCATTCACGGTTCTTAAAGACAGCCTGAGAGACAAATCTAAAGAATAAAAAAAGGATGCCATTTCTGACAGCCCATAGTTTAGATAGGATAAGTGCTTGCGCACTTGGAGATACTCAGATCCGCAGTGTCGCTGCTCATTATTTCTCTAAGTGTGACTTATTGGTCACGGTGCAAAAGCAAAAGCCGCCAGTGGGAGGGCTGACGGCTTTAGCGAAAACACAAGGAAGATTGGACAGTTAAAAAGGTAGCCTAGCCCCAAGTGGATAGATGTGCTGTTGCGCACATGTGATAAAAAGACCTACCAACCACAAAGCTGAACCCTACCCATGTCTAGCCATCCCAGCCGAAAATGGCGACGCATCATCGTCACCCAACGAGATGGCACTCTCGCGCCAGTGGCGCGAAAAATTGTTTGATTATATAGACACCAAACCCGACCATAACTGCCAACAATACTAGGCTAAGTATCTGTCGATTTTGCATGAAAATCCTCAGGAATTTACGAGTGTAATGGAATCTCATTGTATTATAATACTTTTGACTTTGTCAGAATAGGACAGGTATTAAGTATTAACCGAGCCTTAAATTATCTAAAAAAAGTCATATTTGTAAAAGTATCGGATAAGTCTCCGGTTGCTAAGTCAACAAGCAAGTTTTGTTGATAAAACAGGAGAATAGTCATGGGTAATACAGCAGATAATATTAAGAGTGCTGTAAACCAAGTAGCGGGAAGCGTTAAGCAAACGGTAGGTAAGGCCGTTGGTAACCCCTCTCTTGAAATGCAAGGTGCAGAACAGAAATTAAAAGGACAGGCTCAAGGGGTTGTTGGCGACGCCAAGGAATCCATCAAAAAAATTATCGACAAAGCCTAACTCTCAAAAGGCGCCGATGAAAGTATTTATTGGCGTCTTATAAATGTCCTAAATTAAAAAAAATTGATAATTAGATATTTAATACTGCTTTGGAGTATCTAAATTGCTCGAAATAATTGCATATTTATTGGTAGTTCTTTGGATATTGGGACTTGTTTCCTCTTATACCATTGGGGGCTTCATACATCTTCTTTTAGTTGTTGCGGTCATTTTATTAATTCTCAGATTCATTCGAGAGCGTATCGCTATCTAATCCAATATATCAATAATCTGATATTGTTTTAAAAAACGTGAGTTCTATTTCTGTGTCAATCTAGTTAAAGAGCGCAAAGATATGCTCAATTGGATTGATCTGCTGGCTTTCGACGAGATAGGGGGCATGATCACATGGCTTCTGGCCTGCTCTATATTCATTGCCAACATTAGCCGCCAAGGTAGGCAAAGGTCAAAAACTCCATGGGCAAGACTCTGCGACAGAGAGCTACACTAAGAATTGGAAAGAAAGAGTATCGTTTTATTTAAATTCACCAAAAAAATTTGAAGAAATAATAAGAGAAAAAAGAAATCACCTAATCTAGAATTTTATAAAAATGAAATCTTTGTTTCTGAAGCACTAAAACTTTTTAAAATAGCTCTTCGGGATTTTGTGTGGGTAGATTTTGCTTAATTTCATAGATCTGGCATGCTGCAAGTAAGAACTTTTAAGCGTAGATATTCTTCGTCTCGTAAGCCGTAGGCGCGTCTCTGGAAGATACGAATTTTGTTGTTAAGACCTTCAACGAAGCCAAGGGCAATCTTATTTTCTGGCTGGCATTAGGCGGCGATCCCATCCCAGTGGCGCTCAGTCATCTCTGCAAAGTCTTCAAAGGGTTTTGGGCGTTGCTAGCGTAATTGAGATTTCCAATTCTCAAAGAACCGCCGCGCCAGGCCTCGGACTTATAGTCTCAGAGCTGTGCAAAGGACTCACGCAGAAGATACGGCGTATTCAGTCGCTTATTGGCCTCTAAGAGGAGCTTTAAGTTCTAACGCACTTCACTGGACAAATTTTCTTTGTTTGTGAGCAGGACGTATTTCCGCTCCTCAATGAACTTGTGCTTGGGACTGGTCACCCGCGCATATTGAGCTTTACGGACTTTATCCAAGGCGTCGCCTAAATGGCGTAGCACATGGAATTTATCGAATAGAATAGCAGCCATGCGGCGCATGGCCTTTCGTTGAGTTGCGAAACGGCTTCCACATATCCATGACCGCGAGCCTGATTTTATGCCGGTTTTCCTCGGGTAATGAGGAATAAAACAGACCCATGTCCGCTTGCGATCGGCCATTACCGCCAAACCATATGGCCTGTGCCGCTTCTCGAGATCGCTGACAACGTTCCGATAACTATGTCGCTTCTTGGATTGAGATCTCATCGATACCGATAACGCTGGGTGCTGGAGGTCCAGCAAGAGCTAATTGCTTGCGCATGTAGTCTTTCTCTAGCTCTTTCAACGTATGCCAATCGATATTCATCCGCTTGGGCACCTCTTTAATTGGCATCGTTCGGCAAAGGCTACCATTTGATAGAGCAAGACGTTTGGTGAACTTCGTATTGGAGGCGAGAAAGTCGAGATGCTCCTGCTTCATACCGCAGATCTTACGTTTAACACGGAGGCATTTGTATTCGATATAAACCTGTCTATCACAACTGGAAGGATCGCACGCCAAGCGAGTCTTACGATCGTAGAAACTCCGATGCTCTTTTCCGCAAGTGCCACATCTCGTTTTTTTGACGTCGCATGAGCGTGACAACTAATGAAGTTAAATCGCTTTCGTGTTCTTTCACACGCATGCGCGTAACAAATCCTAGAAAGCGATAAGCATCAAAAATAGACGCATTGGAGAGCGGTTTTTCCATCAACAAATCGTGACAGATTTAATGGTCGCGTCAACATCAATAGTTCGCTTAAATTCAATTGGTTATAACTTCACAAGCTCAATAATTTACCCACACGTTTTCACGATGAGCCTTAAAAATTATTATTTAGCGTAAAAAATGAAGTTCCCCTGCGAAGTGATAACTTTTTCTTCTATAGGCCAGCAATCGTTTATAGAAATAACATAAACCTCGCCAAATTTTAAATTAAATTGGAAGATTTTATTGCCCCATAATTTACAAGTTCCATTGCCTCTATTAAGAATAATATTCCTTATCTGTATATGATCAACAAGAGATTGAATTTTAACAAAGGCTCGATCATCTTCTCTGCTAAATAATAAGGTAATAGGACTTCTTGCGCCATCGACTGTGTCGAAACAATCAAATTAACTGATAATAGAATGAAACCATAAATACGCACAATAATCTCCTGCTGATAGACGCGGGCACTACTCAATTATTTTAGATCTAGCCCTCATTTGAGTTGCATAAAATTAGTTTTAATTATTAATTCTTTTAGAAGAGCTAAAGGATTTCATGGGAAGATTTTCGATTGCGTGACAAACAAAAATATCCTTAAAATTATTTACTGATTTTCATACTTGGGACTTAATAAGCATTAGAGAAGAGAGGCGTTTTGTGGTGCGAAGCAATTATTTGACGAAATTTAGTGACCGAATTTATCTTGAGCAAAGCGATATAATGCCACTGCTTCATCTATTTTCCTTATTTTCAGCAGCACCTTTTCGATATCTGCTAATGCCTCCTGGAACAAAAACTCATCTTCAACTAAATAAAGCATTTTACACGAAGAAAATAATAAGATTTCAATCGTATCTTTATTGTAATTATTTCTGCGTTGATCCAGCACCCAGTTGTTCGAACCATCATATAATTGATTAGCCAATCGGCATTTTTCTTTGATTGACTTGACTATGCCTCTTTGACCAATCGAGATTACATTGTTAACATAACTACGCTCAATGCCATTATTAGGAATTAATTGGCTCATATATTTACTCCGCTTTCCTCATATTTTAAATAAAAATTTGAATTAAAAATTATTGAATAGTAGTAAATTTCTACATCTTATTTTTACATTAGTAGCATGAATAAAGAGATAAAAAAATTAGCGGAAAATACCTATAATCATGATCTGAATATCATTATTCTACAAACCAGGAACTATTTTAGCAAATAGTCTCGGAAAAATAGTAAAGCGACCTATAGGATTAAAAGCATTAGACCCAATCTATTAGTTTTTCGTAGCTTTAGATTAAGTTTAATTTGCAAATAAATGAGCCAGCCTACAGCAAGCGTAATTCACAATAGTTATACCAGATCACCAATGACACTAAGCATAATACTACCCGACTTAGTTCGACACCATCATTCTTTAGTATTATTGATGGCCGCTGATTAGGCGCATCACATCTTAGGCCAGACATGATGTGGCTAATAGGTAGAAAGCAGAAGGATCAGCCTGACAACGGATTCTGATGAAGTAACAGGCTTCCTAAGCATAAGACAGCTTCGTCACCGATGCACAATCAAAAGACCTACAATAAAAGACTCCGAGAACTGAAGTCTGCAAGATTATTTATTTGCTCCATGACTTTCACCAACGACGACCACCCCAGCCACGACGGTAACCATAACCCCGCCAGCCACGACGGTATCCATAACCATCCCAAGCGCGACGGTAGCCGTAACCACGCCACCCGCGACGATAACCATAGCCGCCCCAGCCACGACGGTAGGCCCAACCAATTTCAATGACATCATTCTGCGTAATGATCTCTTTCTGAATCTGCATAGAAGGCATAGCATTGGCTGGCTTAGAAAAAAATGCGAAACTAAAACAGAAAAGAGTGGTTACAAGTAACAATGCTCTGATTTTCATGATAATGATCCTATTTTTCATAAATTAGAGTAATGACTCTAAGACTCTATTGAAGGTCATCGGCACCCGGCGTGCAAGCAAGCAATGTTAATCCTACCGACAAGGGACGATGACATTGACATAACCTTCCGCTACATTCCATTCGGTTTGATAGCAGTGCCGTCCTTTACGAGTCCGGCTAGTTCGCGCTGGCGGAGCGTAGTTTTCAGCCCAAGGATATGCATACCTATTATAATATTGGTTCTGTCTCCTCTCGTTCTTGCCGATAGTTCCCATGGCCATATCAGCAATTGTGGCTCCAGCCATTCCGCCGCCATAACCACCATAACCGCCGTATCCGCCATAACCGTCGCCCCATCCTCCCTAACCACCACCCTAGCCCCATTGAGCTGAGGCTGGGGTTGAGCTAGCAAGAATAAGTGCAGCAAGACCTACTGAGATCGATTTGCGTAAAGTGTGCATATAGGCCTCCGTGTTATCTATCAGCTGAACAACAAATCTGAATTTATCATTAAGGAATGTTGCAATAATTATCGGATTAATTCAGATTACATAGTTGATCTAATTGGTTTTAAGCGCTTACCAGAGATAAGATGGCTCATTTCGTTGTCTGTAGATCTAGAAGAACGGTTCTACTTAATAATAACCAGCCCAAAAGAAAATCCATAACTCGATCCTACTCACCTCATAAAAAATAGCAGAATAAAGAAAATAAATAATTAGTAGGAAATATCTAAATTAAGGCAACCCTCGATAATTCTAAATTATTATCATCTAAGATTACAGATTAATTAGTAGAAAGATTCAATTTAACGCTGTTTTTATTGCTCTATCAGAGATCTGAAGCCATCGATTAATATACTTAGAAATTAAAATAGGTATTTATACATTAATGTGATATTGATAATGTAATGTGCTTTAATAAATTATAATATTTAAAAGGTTCAATAAATATGCTTGATATTATTTTACACAGCATCACGCCCCTTGTGCCTATCTCGCCCGCTGCTATCGAAGAAATTGGCTGCCATATCTCTCAAGATGTAAGAAATCACGCAAATGATAGACTGAGCTCTCTCACAAAAAGAGAAAAACAAGTTTTACAACTAATCGTAACAGGGAATTCAAATAAAGTTACTGCATTCCTGCTGAAAATAGCGCAGAGAAGCGTTGAAAATCACCGAGCAAATATTATACGCAAGGCAGGCGCTAAATCTCAATGCGAACTCATTTGCCTATATATTGCAAGCGTCAACAAAGGCTTGATCGCTGACCTAGTTTATCAAAGATAACGAATTTTTAGCATGCTTAATAAACAAGAAGTATGGTTGAGAAATACTTTAGCACAGAGATACTTTTACCTTATCATACCAAATATTGGATCGTCATAGATTAAATCCATAAATTATTGTTTATGATCAAATAGTATTATCGCAAAAATATAGATAAATATTAAAATAAAATATTTTTATCTGAGCTTCTTGTAAAGTAGCATAAGTTATCGTGTTAAAGAATTGGATTTTACTATTTCTTCTAAATTTTCATATTTTTCTAAAAAATCTCGTCATTAAAAATGACAATCATATCTTATGCTTAAAGCATATTTTTTCATGAAATAGGGTCGCTGGATTCTAAACTGGGTAGATTCCACTCTTACGCGAGTTATTAATTACTGTTAACTTTCTAAGTAATGTCAATAGTTGAGAACTACTGATGCTGTTGAGAATGATAATAATATTTATCTCAACGATTACTGCGTAAGGCGATCTAATGAAAAAACATTTGATTATGGCTGCTGCAGCGGCGTTCTTCACCGTTCCAAGTTTTTCAACCGTAAGTTTTTCAGCGTCGCCTGATAGGTCAGACGAGATTGATCGGCTTTCAATTGAGCATATTACTACAATTACTGGGACGCATATTTCAGCTCTAAAATCTGGTCTAAAGCTTAACTCAACTCAGGATAAGAGCTGGCCTGAGCTTGAGAATGCTCTTCACGACGTTGAAAAGTCCCGCGTAGCGCGCATGGCCAAATGGCATGAAAAATTAAAGGTCGCCAAGAAAAAATAGATGTCCTTGATAATCTATTTTTCAAAGCAAAAAGTCTTTCAGCGCGCGGCAATGAACTGGAAAAGATAGCAAGTTCCGCAAATCCTTTATATGACAGCCTCGATAATGGTCAAAAGCTTCGTTTTGGCATCCTTCTGAACGATGTCTTCAGATATCCTGCACATCAGTGGTACTGGGGTATGCAGGCAAATGAGCAATCAGTAACATCGACAAATTGAATTAGTACTATGTAATCTGTTTATTATAAGCATATTTATTTACTAGCGGAAAAATTAGCGTAAAAATAAATGTTAATAATGGAGACATCGGATGGTTAATTTAAAACACTCAGCTACAAAACATCACTTGGCAGCCGCTGCAAGTCATGTTACAGCATCGAGATGCGGCGAACAAACTTTGTAAAGGCAAGAATGAAGAAGCAAAGCCATTCAACTATTGCCTGTGAGCATAGTGTATTAGCTGCCAAACAGACAGATGAATCTCATAAACATTCCTGCAAATGATTTGCAAGAAAACATTATAATTAAGATGACCTTTATATAATGCTTGATTTGGATTTTTAAAAATAATCCTAATTGTTTAATTTAGGTCTAATAGATTTTAATTCTTAAACTTGATCGGAGAATATCATGAACTGGGGTCGTATCCAAGGTGATTGGAAACTATTTGCTAGAAAAATTAAAATTCAGTGGGGCAAACTTACTGATGATGATCTTACACAAATAAACGGCAAGGAAGAAGAGCTAGAAGGACAAATCCAGGAACGTAATGGCTATGCTTAGGACAAGATTAAGAAGGATATTGAGGTTTGGCGCGCTAGTATAGCTAAATAAAAATTAGTACGCACGTTTTGTACGAGTGCATCATGTGTTCTCTATGTAGAGATCACATATTTCTACAAGATATTTTGTATTATTTTTCAGCCTATAAAATTAGGAGATACCAATGTATTCAATATTTAAGTCCCTCACTATAAGCAGCTTAGGTCTGTTTATGATTATAGCAGCTTTCGGTCAGGCAAGTTTAGCCGGGACAATAAACATTATTAATTCTAAGACGCTTGTTTCATCACCTCTCGTTGAAGAGATTCATTATCGTCGACATCATCGACATGCTTATCACCATCATTACAGGTATGGATATAATCCTGTCAGCGCTGCGGGCGGTGTAGCTTCAGGTATTTTAGGAACTGCAGCTGGCGTAATAGGTGGCGCAACTAACGGTGGTTACGGATCGCCTTATTATTACGATCAGTCCTACGGCTACGGAAATGATGATATCTGGGGTTGGTAGGTGCAGATTTGACACTATTGACCTGTTGCAACCGTATCTATCTGACGCATACAAAAAGATAGCGGCAGATACTGTTTTATAAGCATCAATCGACTTTTGTACAGTTATGTCGAGATAGATTTTACCTGATTACAGAGTTCATAAAGTCGAAGATCTGGATTCCATCTCATGCTACCGCACATTGAGGATCTCGAACATTATTGTGTCTTTCTCGATTTCGACGGGACTCTGGTGGAGCTCGAAGATCACCCAGACGATGTTCAAGTCGACGCCTCTACGCTGCAGTATGTTGAGAGACTGCGCAGTAAAGTGGATGACAGCCTCGCTTTAATTTCAGGAAGAGATATCGACGTCATTGATCGCCTGTTGCATCCTCTCATACTGCCAGTTGCTGGCGTGCATGGCCTACAACGCCGAGATGCAGGCGGCCATCTTCATACGCCACTCATTAACCAATGCGTTCTTGATGACGTTGTAAATGATATCCAATCGACGTTTTATGGAGAGACCGGCGTCGTAATTGAAAAGAAGACTGGCGCGATCGCGTTGCATTACCGGCTGCGGCCAGACTTCGAAGCTCGATGTGTTGCGCTCGCAGAAAAAATAGAAAGTAATCGACCTGAGCTACATTTGATTAAAGGAAAAATGGTTTGCGAGATCAGGCTTGAAGGAAATGATAAGGGCGCGGTGATTGAGGCGTTTCTCGCTGAACGTCCATTTAAAGGCCGAAGACCGATTTTTGCTGGTGACGACGCAACTGACGAAAGCGGATTCGCTGCTGTCAATGCCTGCGGGGGCATATCGATCAAAGTTGGCGAAAATCCTACAAGCGCAATATTCCGCGCTGCAAGTGTTCTCGAGCTTCGCAACTGGTTTGAGGAGTTCTTGAAGACCGAGCGATCGTCGATGGCCCAATGAATGATCTCGAACTCGGCGTCATCGGAAATTGTGCTGTTTCGGCGCTTATCGATCGTGACGGAAGTGTGGTGTGGTATTGTCTGCCGCGCTTCGATGGAGATCCCGTCTTTCACAAGCTGTTAGGCGCGCCGATAGATGCGCCGGAAGCTGGCGTTTTCGCAATAGAATTAGAAAATTATGTTCAAAGTAATCAACGTTACGTCGCCAATACGGTGGTGCTCGAGACAGAGCTGCACGGAAAGGAGGGTTCAATCCGGGTCACGGATTTCATTCCCCGTTTCCTTTGGCGAGACCGCATATTTCATCCGCAGACCCTTGTGCGCCGGCTAACTCCGATTTCAGGCAGTCCACGTATCAGGATTCGTGTTCGCCCACGTTTCGAGTTCGGTGCTACAACTCCAGTGCTTACATATGGGTCACACCATATCCGTTATGTTGGACCAAACACGACCTTGCGGTTAACGACAAATGCGCCAGTTGATTTTGTTCGTGACGAAACGTTTTTCAATCTACTTGGGCCGATCGAGTGCATTCTCGGTCCGGATGAAACGCTGAGTGAAGGGATCGAACAGACAGCCGCTGAATTTGAGGAGCGTACGCGCAGCTACTGGCGTCACTGGGTACATCGCTTAGCAATTCCGTTCGAGTGGCAAGACGCTGTCATCAGGGCAGCTTTGACGCTCAAACTGTGCACATATGAACCAACGGGAGCAATTGTCGCGGCACTTACAACGAGCATTCCGGAGGGTCCTGGCACGCAACGCAATTGGGATTATCGTTTTTGTTGGGTGCGTGACGCCTACTTTGTGGTTCGAGCACTAAATCGTCTTGCTGCCGTACACCAGATGGAGAATTATTTTCGCTGGCTGATGAATATTGTTACCTCGTTGAACGACAAAGATGTACAGCCCGTCTATGGCATCGGCCTCGAAGCGAACCTACATGAAAGGGTCGTAACGGCTTTCCCTGGCTATCGCGGCATGGGTCCTGTGCGTATCGGAAATCAGGCGCATCAGCACCTGCAACATGACTCTTACGGGAACGTAATTCTCGGCGTTGCCGAAGCATTCTTAGATAAACGTTTATTGTCGCCGCCTAATCGCGCGGACTTCCTACGGCTCGAGGATATGGGCCGTAAGGCCCTACAGCTCTATAACAAACCCGACGCAGGCATGTGGGAATTCCGGACTCGTGAACGCGTACACACGACTTCGAGCCTGATGTGTTGGGCTGCGGCAGACCGATTAGCGCGGATCGCTCAATATATTGGTGAAGGAGAGCGCGCCAGCGATTGGCGCGCGGGTGCAGAGCATATCAAGTCGGTGATCCTTGAGCGCGCTTGGTCTCAGAAGCGTGAGGCTTTTGTTGAATCCTTTGATGGCGAGCATCTCGACGCTGGAGTCCTGTTGATGACTGACGTCGGCTTTCTGGATGCATCTGATCCGCGAATGATTTCCACCATTAAGCAATTAGAGGCGGTTCTCGCTCGTGGTCCGCACATGATGCGTTACGAGGCAGCTGATGACTTCGGAGTTCCAGGAACCGCTTTCAATACTTGCTCGTTTTGGCGTATTGCAGCTTTAGCGCGGATGGGCCGCGTTGATGAAGCCCGCGAACATTTTGAGTCGCTTCTTGCCCTTCGCAACCGATTAGGACTGATGTCGGAGGATGTCGATTTTCAAACTGGAGAGTTGTGGGGAAACTATCCACAAACCTATTCGTTAGTTGGGATCATCAACTGTGCGATGCGACTATCACACTCATGGGAGAAGGCGATATGAGACGTTTGGTCATTGTATCCAATCGTGTCGCCGATCCCCTGCTGGTGGGATCTTCCGGTGGGTTAGCCGTGTGTATTCTTGACGCCCTACGCAGACGCGGCGGGATGTGGTTTGGTTGGAACGGCGAGATCGTTCTCAATGAGTCAGAAATCTCCACGACCAGTATCAAACACGATAGTTGTACTCTTGTTACAATGCCGCTTACCGAACGCGATTACCATGAGTACTACCTTGGATTTTCGAATGAAGTTCTGTGGCCGGTTCACCATTATCGTCTCGATCTCGCACGCTTTACGCTCGAAGCTGCCGAAGGCTACCGAAGAGTCAATACTCGTTTCGCCGATAAGCTATCGCCACTCCTAAACCGGAGCGACCTGATCTGGGTGCATGACTATCATCTCATACCGCTTGGCGCTGGCCTGCGGGCACGAGGCGTTGGTAATGAAATCGGTTTCTTCTTTCATATCCCGTTTCCTCCGCCAGAAGTTTTATCTGCGACCCCAGAACACGATTGGCTGATGCGTTCCCTCCTCGAATATGACCTCGTTGGCTTTCAAACAATATCTGACCACGCGAACTTCTGTCGCTTCATGTGTGATTTCATGGGCGGCAAAATGACTGCCCCTGATACATTGTGCGTCGATGGCAAATATCTGAGAGCTTCTGTCTTTCCAGTCGGGATAGACGTCGAGTCGTTTGTCGCCATGGCGCAAAGCCCTTTGGCTGATAAGAGAATTCAACGAACTCGGCTGCAGGCCGAACCGGGTTTATCCATTATCGGAGTTGATCGCCTGGATTATAGCAAAGGCTTGCCGGAAAAATTCAGGGCCTTCAGACGCCTGCTGGAGATGTATCCCGACGGCAGCAAGCCAGCGAGTTTGATACAGATCGCGCCGCCAACCCGCGAGGATCTAGAGTCCTACATCGAGATCCGTCACGATCTTGAAGCGCTGTCTGGCGAAATTAATGGGCAATTTGGTGATTTCGACTGGACACCTGTGCGCTATATTCACCGAGCGTTTGATCGCGACACGCTAGCAGCTCTTTACCGTGCAAGTAGGATTGGCCTCGTCACGCCGTTACGCGACGGGATGAATCTTGTCGCGAAAGAGTATGTAGCAGCGCAGGATGAAGTCGATCCCGGCGTTCTTATTTTGTCACGCTTTGCGGGAGCTGCCGAGGACCTCCAAGAGGCGTTGATCATTAACCCCTACGACGTCGAAGAAGTTGCTCATGCGATGCGCAGGGCAATTGAAATGACCCAGCAAGAGCGTGTGGAGCGTCATCAAGCGCTTATGGATCGCATTCATCAAAACACCGCGTGTAACTGGATGCTGAGCTTTCTACAGGCTTTGCGCTCATGCCGTGAACAACATGTTGCCGATGTGGATGCACGAAATGTTCAGCGTCGTAACACCAGTCAGCGCCGAAGATCTCTTGTCTCTTTTCCTGAGCTTTCAAGCCCATCGAATTCGATGGGTAAACTAATCACTGGAACAAAGTTTGGCGGCGAGTCAACGAGCCTGAGCTAGTCGAGATCGACGTCACGAATTCCATTCCGAAGCCATATGTGTGTGCAAGGGTTAAGGAAAAATAAGGAGATCAATGATCATGAAAATCGCCCAGATTGCTCCGCTAATCGAAAGCGTTCCCCCTCGGCTTTACGGAGGCACGGAACGCATTGTTTCTTACCTCACCGAAGAACTAGTAGAAATGGGCCATGAGGTCACTCTGTTCGCGAGTGGAGATTCTCTGACTTCAGCCAATCTCGTTCCTTGCGTACCGATGGCACTGCGGCTCGATAAACAAGTCCATGACACGATCCCATACTATATGCTCATGCTCGACCGCGTGCGACAACAAGCTCATAATTTTGATATCCTGCATTTTCACGTCGACTTTTTTCCCTTCCCGCTGTTTCGTTCGATCGCGCGGCGTACGGTCACCACTTTGCACGGGCGCCAAGATCTTCCAGATTTACCACCCTTCTACAGCGCTTTTGACGACATGCCGTTAGTGTCAATTTCGGAAGCGCAACGATCCCCCCTTCCAAAGGACAGCTTCGCCGCGACAATTTACCATGGATTGCCGTTACAATTGCACCGTCCGACTTTCGATCCGCGCGGAGGTTATGTTGCATTTCTGGGACGAATTTCTCCAGAAAAAGGACCTGAGCGGGCTATTCAAATTGCACAAACATTAGGAATTCCGATCAAGATCGCTGCAAAGATCGACAAGATTGACGAAGATTACTTTCGCGAGTGCATCTTTCCATTACTCAATGGCCCAGGGATCGAGTTTATTGGTGAGATTAACGAGCGGCAAAAAACTCAATTTCTCGGAGAGGCTCTCGCTCTTCTTTTTCCGATCGACTGGCCGGAACCTTTCGGCTTGGCCATGATTGAAGCGATGGCTTGCGCTACTCCGGTATTAGCGTTCCAAAGAGGCTCCGTTCCTGAGATTATCGATGACGGCGTCACCGGCGTAATTGTTGATGGCATGGAGCAGGCTGCCACCGCTCTGCCACGAGTTCTGGGGCTTGACCGCCGCGCCGTTCGTAGGCGTTTCGAGGAACGCTTTTCGTCCGCCTTAATGGCAAAGAATTACGTGAACTTATATCGTTCGTTGTTGATACCTGTTTCCCCGGTCGTCTCTAGTGGAGAAAGGGACAGCGCGCTACCCAAACTACATGACATACCAGGGATCGCACATTGAAAGGGGCCGCGTCTGTATCGGCCGTCGACTCCTCAGACCAGCCTCAGGAAGCCAATTTTTATATACCCGCGACAGGACCTACGCGTCTCAGGCGCAACTTGAAACATGACGACACTTTTGCCGTGATTGACAGTCATGGCGACATCGGAGCTAGCGCTGGAGGCTCGGATGGAATCTTTCATGCAGATACCCGATACCTCTCATATTTTGAGTTCCTGCTCAACGGCGTGCAATTACTGCTGCTTGGCTCAAGTGTGCGTGATGACAATTCCGTCTTCACTGTCGATTTGACGAATCCTGACATCTACTTCGAGAACAAGCTAGTTTTGCATAAAGATGTTTTGCACATCGTGCGGACTATGTTCTTATGGCGTGGAACATCCTATCAGCGGATTGGCATTCAAAATCATGGCGACCGGACTGTCTCATTGCGACTGTCGTTTGCCTTCGGTAGTGATTTTGCCGACATTTTCGAAGTACGGGGCATTCGACGCGAGCGTCGTGGCGTAACCACTGCGCACGTGAGTGAAGAGAAAAATGTTGTACTGAGCTATGAGGGGCTCGATGGTCGCATACGCACCAGTACACTAAAATTCGAACCTCCGCCCAACGAACTTACATCCAGCGTTGCGTCCTACGCAATTGACCTAGAGCCTGGAGAACGGCGTTCGCTCTTCGGCACTATCATTTGCGATGGCTTAGGAAAAGCGCCCCCTGTACCTTTTTTGAAGGGACTGTTTTCGGCGTCGCGCGCAACGAAGGATGTGTGCGCCAACACGGCCACTGTCGAAACCTCTAATGACCTATTCAATCAAATCTTATGTCGGTCGATGGCTGATTTACGAATGCTAATAACGCATACTGAGCAAGGGCCTTATCCTTATGCGGGTATACCGTGGTATTCAACGACATTTGGCCGTGATGGCATTATCACCGCAATTCAGATGCTGTGGTGCGATCCCGATATTGCTCGCGGCGTAATGAAACGGCTTGCAGCCTATCAGGCACAGAACTTCGATCCGATCAGCGACGCTGAGCCAGGAAAAATCTTGCACGAGATGCGGTTGGGCGAAATGGCGATCCTGCATGAGGTGCCGTTTGGATTATATTATGGAAGCGTAGATTCGACACCGCTTTTTGTCGTGCTCGCCGGACTTTATTTCGAGCGTACGGGCGACAGTGATACGATCTTGGAATTATGGCCGCAAATTGAAGCTGCTTTGGCGTGGATGGACGGGCCTGGCGATGCCGATTGCGACGGGTTTGTTGAATATCATCGTCAAACCGATCAAGGGCTCGCGAACCAGGGCTGGAAGGACTCCCATGATGCCGTCTTCCATGCCAATGGCCAATTGGCGACGGGAGCAATCGCGCTTGCGGAAGTGCAGGGCTATGTATTCATGGCCAAGCAACTCACCGCTCGCGTCGCGCGTAGTTTAGGCAAGCATGCTATCGCTGACGTGCTCGATAAACAAGCGATCGAGCTTTCTGTCCGTTTTGAGGAAGCCTTCTGGTGTCCAGAAATAGGAACCTATGCGCTTGCACTCGATGGAATGAAGCAACAGTGCAAAATCCGCACCTCGAATGCAGGTCAGGTTCTCTTCACGGGCATAGCCTCACGCGCCCACGCGGTCGCAGTGACTGAAAGCCTGATGAGTCCAGGCTTATTTTCCGGGTGGGGAATTCGTACGTTGTCTCAGGAAGAGCAGCGCTACAATCCGATGTCCTATCACAACGGCTCGGTGTGGCCACATGACAACGCAATGATTGCTCTTGGTTTTGCGCGTAATGGCTTCCCGCTACCAATTGAGCGCGTGTTCAAGGGCATATTCGAAGCTGCGACTTACATGGACATCAACCGCTTGCCCGAGTTGTTTTGCGGCTTCCAGCGCCGTCGTGGGCGCGGTCCAACGCTATATCCTGTCGCTTGTGCGCCGCAGGCTTGGGCAGCGGCCACGCCCTTCGCGCTGCTTCAAGCATCACTTGGGCTCAGCTTCAATCCCGCGCGTAACGAAATCCGTCTGATAAATCCGCGACTTCCTCCATTCCTTGATGAGGTTATATTGCGTCAACTTCGTCTTGGAAATGCCAGCCTCGATCTCGCCATTGGTCGTCACGATGGAGAAGTTTCGCTGCGGGTGCTGCGGCGGGAAGGACAGCTCCGTGTGGCAGCGATTCACACATAGCGGGTCCATTAAAACTGAATGCAGTGGGTATTTGGAGGAAGCTATGGCTTCTAATCTACGATGCTTTGGATCACTCCTCGTTCCGACATGATGGTATCAATCACTCCGAAAATTTTATGGAAGCAAAAAATCACATCAATGGTATCGAGATCTTATGGAAACAGACAAGCGTCATTTACGTGACTTCAATAGTATTTCTAGAAGACACTTTCATCTTCTTATTAAAGAGTATGTGTTCCATACCGGATGATTGCATAGATCCTCGACGTATGCCACTCTTTATTAGCCGGGGGTTCCTGCGAGATCTGATGTCGACGCTTGAACCTCGCCAGATTGAGGAGGAAAGCCAGTGATCATCGCTCTTCATAAAAATGCCACCACGACACCAACAATCCGAAAGAAAATCGCTCTCAGTCTGGAATCAGT
>BJGJ01000038.1 GCA_014190435.1 Methylocystaceae bacterium
ACCCTGAAATCTTCAACACGGATCAAGGAGTCCAGTTCACAAGCGAGGATTTTACGAAGGTTCTTGAGGATAAAGAAATTAAAATCAGTATGGATGGTAAGGGACGATGCCTTGATAATGTCTTCACTGAACGCTTGTGGCGCAGTTTGAAGCAAGAGGAAGTCTATCTGAAAGCTTATGCTTCAATTGCTGAAGCGCGCGCAGGAATTGGCGCTTGGATCAACTTTTATAACGAAGAGTGTCTTCATCAATCACTGGAATATAAAACACCAGCAGAGATTTTTTATATGAGCAGCAGCTATGGATATGTGTACAACGCTACGCGTTACACCACATACCCACAGCTACAAAAACAGAAGAAGGTTTTAGAAATAAAACAGGAATGCTATAAAGCTGAGATCAACCTCTCCTCACTGCCTGGGAAGAGATGTCAATAGCCCGGTTCTACACCTTAGCTAAGGCAGCTTTCTGTTCAACGACTGGGGTCAAGTTCACTCTCTTCAATTTTTTTAATCTTTATAAAGATCCCAACAGGGGATCGTGATTTCGCGAACATCTTATAGGATTCATTGGGACTTTATATGATATAAGAATAGACAAACGCTTGATTATGAATGCCTGTTTTGACGAATAGGCGGCTCTTTACGGAATTGGAAAAATCTAATCGCTAGTTATCAATTAACTTTCAGACCGGAACCCTAACTAATAAATCAATCTCTTTATAAGTAACAAGCCGCCAGGTGTAAGCTGGCGGCTTCCGGTAAATTATAAAAAAAATAGTTGTCAGTGATGGCTTATTTTGTAGCTGCCTCTAGATGAGTTAGCGCCTCTTCAGCATGACCTGTGGCGGCCTTAGCATCTTTTTTCGCGCCCTCATCTATAGACGCTTTTAAATGCGTAATACCTTCTTTTGTATGAGGATTTGTTTTCTCTTTTTCAGCAGCTTCAGCATGCTTTAAACCTTCTTTAGCATGTGTCACCAGTATATCTGCATGACCCGCCTTACCATGCTCTATCGCTTCTTTGGTATGGGTAATAGCTTCTGAGAGATGATTTTCAGCTAAGGCTAAACTGGGAAGGAAGCAAGCAGCCATTGCAGCGCCGACAATCATGCTAAAACTTCTTCTTTTCATGGTGATCTCCTTACATTGATTCTTATAGGTGATTAACTTTAAATAGGCATCAATTGATCTAGTTCAATAATAGTCTTGAAAATTTAATACCTAGATCCACGATTTCTGAGAAAAGCCATCGACTATTCCAAATGTAGACTATGTCACAGTTATTAGCCAAATTCTGCTATACTTGGCCTTGCTCGGTGTAAAACACTCAACTTGTTGCATGCTGTTGGATGCGCAACATGACCAGTATTTGACTGTTTTCCAGAAGCAAAGCGAACAAGATTCTCTAAGGCGACGTCATTAACTACCATTTCAGCGCCTACTTAATGCCATTCTGATGCAAAACCTCCTCAGTAAAAGGAGGGGCGTGGCAGAATAAAACGGAAAGGAGGATAAATGAGGCGGAAGTCTTCATTATTCTTACTTGAAACAGCTCATCAAGAGTTACTCTAAATACCGTAATAATAA
Organism: Methylocystaceae bacterium; assembly: GCA_014190435.1. Lineage (GTDB taxonomy): Bacteria > Pseudomonadota > Alphaproteobacteria > Rhizobiales > Beijerinckiaceae > Methylocystis. The sequence goes on from BJGJ01000038.1 coordinate 1,590, forward strand.
TCATAATAATAATACATAAACTTACGGAGATAGAACTCACGGCTTAAGTAACAATGCAAAAAGGATAGAAGCTTTGTCGCCCCTCAGAAAAGAGAAAGGCCATTCGATAAGTCCAGCGAATGGCTCGTGCTTTCTTACTCGAAAGAGCTGAAGTCTGACCCTCGAAAAGGGTATCTTTTATTTTGTTGTGTTGTGCGTTGTCCAACGAGCAATTACTACTGGTATCCCAATCAGAAGAAGACCGACGCCGGCAAATATGATGAGATCATTCATATTCAGCTCCTAATGTAACAGCACTAACGCATCCACGAGCAGAACAGTCGAGCTAGGGGATAAAGTCAGTGGCTTCCGGCCAAAGAGCAATCAATCTTAGCAAAAATTAACCAGTTAACTGAGAAAAGCCGCCAGGGTTGACCTACAGGGTTTAGTTGCAAAAATATGCCAAATGAGCCCTCATGAAGGCACGCGAAGGTTGTGCGGCTGCATAGTAGGAGCCCTATGCGTTGCTAGGCGCCATTGCTTAATTATTCATAATCATTAAAACGTTGTATTTTAAGAAAATTGATTTTTTAGCAATCAACCCCTTGTTTTATCTGGTCTATGAATTAGTATTTTCGAGATAAAATTGGTCTTAGAGTCAACCAGACTTACGTTCGTCAGAAATGTAGGGACGGGTTTACAATGGAAAAGAATAACTAACTGACAATAAATCTACGCCAATGTCACACAATGTCGTCAAGAGGCCTCGGACCATGCATAAATCTATTTCTTTGGTTTTTATTATATTAGGCGCTGTGAGCGCGCCTTCAATTGCCTTAGCCCATAATATTGTAATTAATTGTCATAAGATACAAAAATACAGTCATTCCCAAGTTCACTTTGGCTTATCTATGATTGGTAATCGTGTTGCTCATTCCGAAAAGAACTATTTGCATGAAAAATATCACCACTTATCACAATCCTGTCAATCAAATCATGCTGCAAAAATACATGTCAAAGCATCGCCGCAACTTGTATCGATGATGTCAGAGTATGGTTTTCTCGATTAATTAGACTTTCTATAGCTGCGCGATCAGAAATTGAGGGGCAGGTTCTACAAATTATGATCCTCTGCAATGCAGGGATATAAAGTTTGACTTGAGCCTGAAATACAGTCTTTGCTATGGCTGGGCTATAGTGGCTCCATTTAAATAATTAATTTAATCCTATAATCACTTATTTTTTAGAAGATTTTATAGAAATATTAAACACTCTTATCGTCACTTTTCAGGACGTATTATAAATCAGTTACTCACTAAAGTGTAAAATTCTCAAAATTCCTTCCTGCCACATACAGAAAACGACTCCCGAAACTATTATATCTGAAACGACAATCTACTTCCTAACTTTTCTGATGTTCTTACGTAATTCACTATCATGTACCGTCTGCTGAACCTCAGTCGGCGAAGACTTTTCTTGCTCAATCTTACTGTCTTCATAAGGTTTTCCCAAGGTCGAATTAGCAAAGTCAAAAACTAGATTGTAAGGAGCGAGCGAGACTTTGAGATCTCCTGCAAAGGGTGAGCCAAAGAGATATGTCAGATATAAACTCATCAAAATTATAAGCGTTACCAACCCCCTCATAACCAAATGAATACCATGACATTCGATCGTGAAGAAGAATGTCAAAACAACCGTGATAATGCCTCCAACAATCAATATGAGCCATTCGATTCCAGGCTCACCAAAGTTTGCCGCCTTTGTTCGTTCCCTTCTTGCAATTAGGAAATCAGATGTTTCAGAGAGAAGCATAGAAAACATAGCCTTTTGATTTTCAGTAATTGGCTCAATATTTTTTACAGTTTTTAATATTTCGAGTGATATTTCCCTCGCTCTTGGATCAAATTTTCCTGTGTTATCCATCATTGGAAGTTCAATATCTATGATCTCCTTTGTATATCCTTTAGTAAGTTCTTCCAGATGTCGTCTTTGTATAGGAAATCGTTCAGCAGACGAGTAAATTGCAATAATTGACGCAACTTCATTATCAACACTGGTCTGTGCATTCTGAAACTTAGTCATAGCGTCTACGACAATTAATCCAAGAAGCACCGCATAAAATGTTCCCACAACCTGGAGGTAGGTACTGCCAACCTGATGGCACTTAGTGATAGCCTCCGCGCCAAGCCGTTTGCTAACGAGAGATTGGCAATATAACACAAAGACTATTGTTAGGAGAATTGCCGGAAAGCCGACAGCGTAATTATCTAGACGCAGATTATATGGCATTATTCACCTTATTGTTTTTCTCATTTTTATAAAAAACAACATAGCCCTTAAAGGACAAGTTCTGCGACAACTTTTCGCACTAAACTTATTACTTTCCTTCGATAGGTTTATACCTAAAAGAAATAGGTAAGCTATCAACCCTTTTGTGTAGATATGTATACTACCGGCACCGCCGTGCCTAAGTTAATTTTAATAGATGATTTAGTTCATTGCATCGGATAAGCGATCCAGATTATCGAAATAATAATTACTAACTGACCAAAGACTGCTAGCCTGATTCAACAAGCACATCAAACACGACTTCCATCACAGAGTTAGCGAGCCTAGGAATCCAAGTATATGCTCATAATAAATACTGAAGTCTTAATATTTGTCAAAATTTTTAGAATCAACTCCTTCCTTTTGTAGATTTACATAAGAGGAAGAATTGTACTGAGGCGCCTCAATATCAAACGAGATTTCGTTACTACTTCTACTCTCACTCGATTCATTTGTTTTAAACCAATTGATTGTGTTTTTTTAGTTTTATACTCTGTTCAGCAAGAGAATTCGCTGTAGCAGCCATCTGCTGAGCGGAGCTGGTATTTGTTTGCGAAACATCATCCATCCGACGCACTGCGACATTTACTTGTTGCGTCGCAGTTGCCTGCTCATTACTGGTGATACTAATTCTATCAACCAATTCTTTTGTTTTTTCTATCTGACTCAGAAGATTAAGAAGTTTATGGCTAGTCGTTTCTGCGATATCACGGCCCTGACAAGAAGAGCCTTGAATAGCTCCCACTGCATCTTTACTTAATTCTGCCAATTTCGAAACTTCTGCAGCAACAACTGAAAACCCCTTACCATACTCCCCAGCACGCTCCGCTTCTACTGCTACATTTAAGGCTAGAAAATCAATTTTGCGGGCTATCTCTTCAATCATCATGCTTTTTTCTGCAATATCTTGCATCGCTTCTGATGTTTGATTTGTTGCCCGCGAACAACTTCGCGCCTCTTCAGTTAATCTTGCAGAGGTTTCTTGTGTCGTTTTGGAGGATGCTGCATTTTGACGAACACTAGCGGCGATCTCCTCCATGGCTGCAGCCGTTTCTTGTAATGACGAAGATTGATCATTAGCTCCATCTGCGACTTGCTTTGACGCTGATCTAAGCTCGCCGCTGCTGTCAGCATCATTATCTGAAATTTCTCCAAAATTGCTGACTATTTTTGACAACTTATCCAACATATTTCTTAAAGCTATTCCAAGCCTATCGCGTTCTGACAGCACAGGAACCTCTATCGTTAGATCACCTTTAGCGATCTTAACCGCGATATCAGCCGTATCCGATAACTTTTCAACCATATGCTTTAAGGCTAGGCCTAAATTATCTTTGTCTGAAAGTATAGGGATATCAACAGCAAAATCACCTTTGGCTAACTTTGAAGCTACTTCTACGGTCTCTAATAAATTTGCTCGCATAGTATTAATGGCTCGAGCCATATCATCAATCTCATCGTCTCTCTCTTCATTCATTTTAATGCTTAAATTACCAGTTGCGAATTGCCTGATACCCAATGTTGTAAGAAGTATTAGTTTGGTTAGTTAACGGCTGACAATAAATGAGAAAAATATTATTAAAGTAAAAATTACAATTCCTATTGCAAGAGAATAATAAATCGCTTCATAAAGCGGGGCTTTGACCTCAGATTCTGAAATGCGAGAAATAATTGTATTTCTAGTGCAATGATAATTTAGTAGCGTTTCTACTTCCAGAAACCCATCATCTCTCCAGACCTCTAAGCCTTCATTTAAGCTGGATAGGTCATGGCTTGAATTAAATTTTGTTAGAAGAATATCATTTTCTTTTGTACGCGGCGTATCGTTACGAAGCAGTCCATCCGGACCTACAAGCAGTATATCACCAGTTTTTGCAAATCCTCCGTCTCCAGACAATACATTATTAACCCGATCAATAGGCATTTGAAACACCAAAACTCCTATCTTATTCAAACCATCAAATATTGGCGTTGCAATGAAAGCAGCAGCTACGCTATAACTTGGTTCATAGTGACTAAATGTGTCATAAGAAATTTCTCCTAACTTAGACTTTGCAGCAGTATTAAAGACTTTGGCAATTCCAGTATCTTTCCATTGCCCTTGCATAACATTAGTAGCAAAGTCTCTTTCTTTAAAAACTGTATAAATAATATTTCCTTTAAGATCGATAAAAGAATATATCATACAACCCATTTGATTTTAGAAATTGCCTTAGCCATGGATGATTTGCGGAATGCGCTCTACTATACTCCGACCCATCTAAAGCAAAGTCATAATATTCTTTCTTTCCGATAGGATTTGGATTGGTGTTGATATAAAGACGCTGCGCATCCCCCCATTGGACTATTAAATTTATAATAGCCGTTACTTAATGTACGAAACGCTAATTTCGTCGGCGATGCATCTGCAATAAACAAAAGATTATTGTCTATATTATTAAATAAATTAATGAGCGCATCTTTTTTTGATTGAGCTATTAGTTTTTGATGACAGGTCTTTTTCAGCTAGGTAGCTAAGTGAAAGCTGCCACATACCAAAGCCGCTAATTGTTTCTATAGCTGTTAAAGATATAAGAACCATATAAACAGGTATCTTATAAGCTATAGACGAGAAACGTTTTGTTTATCTAAGTCCGAGAGATAAGGTTAATTTATATAAGCGTTCATTATAGACATACTCTTTTTAAGGAGAGTTGCTTATATACAAATGATAGATAATTTAACTTTTTGATATCAAATAACTATCCTGGCTGCCTCTTAACTAACAGATACATTCCATCATAATCATCATTTCTGAAATCCCTAATTCTTTTTGCTAGTCTTTCCATCGCTCTCATCAAATTATGCTAAAACTAAAGTGCTTATGGATTGGCCAGTAAGATAACATTGGCTGGGAAAAATACGATCTTCTAATCAGGAAATTCACTCCCTTAACCTTAATGATTGCTAGATCTATTTGACGGTGAAGCCTAATGAGCCTCGTCGTAAGTGAGACAGTACTTTAGGACACTAACCTCTGTTATGACGTCAGCTTCGTAACCATGGCTACCTTCAGTGCATTCCCTCGCATCTCTCATCCTAAACATACTGAGACTGACTATCATATTGTCAAAGGACAAGTTGGACTGACAAAACTCTCGTGCGCGATCCCAAATTATGGACCCCAATAAATACAGATTACTAAGCGCTTGCTTTTTGAAATCTTCCTCCCGAGCCTTGCGTTAGACCCTCGTCTCAAAGTGATTAGAAGATCACCAGGGCATACGTCTGGTTTCATTGCTAGCTCTTGCCAGCTAGATCCTGGTCTAGATCGAACGACAACTCTAACTGTCAACGTTACCTATTCTTGTCTATTACCTTAACGCCGGTTCTTGCCTATTAACCGAACGCCGGGCCTTAATGACCAAAGCAAGCGATCAAAACTTCACAATGACGAGGGTTACTTGTGCATAATTATCTTGTGAGTTTGATTCACTCTTAATCCCCCCATATCACCAATGATAACATCGCTTTAGACTACAATGAGATTTTGTCGAAGGCGGCCCGTTCAGATATGTTTTGGATTTATTGTTTGTCACTCAGCAAGTTCGCGGCGCTGCCTGTCGGCTCTTTGTTAGAGCTTTGCCACACACGGGTTGAGTTGCTTGTGGTGCGCTTATCACCATGAATATTTGTTTTCGATTGTGGGCTTATCGATTTCTAATTGGTCTCTTGCTCTCGAGCATTATCATGTTGCCTGGATGCTTCATGATCGGACCGGATTATCAAGCGCCACAAGCCCCCGTTGCTAATAACTGGTTGGGGTGGGGTGAAAAATCTAGCAGAGAGTCAACAGACCATCGCGCCTGGTGGCGTGTTTTTCATGACCCCGTTCTTAACAGACTGATCGAAATCGCTTGCGAGGAAAATCTAACTTTGATGAGCGCAGGCACGCGCGTTCTTCAAGCTCGGGCGGAGTTAGGCGTAAGTATTGGTCAACTCTTTCCACAGACGCAACAGGGACAAGGCTTTATTCATAATGAACGAATGAGTCAGGCCGTGCCGCTAGGAGCTGGCGGCGCATCAAATTCGCTTAATACATTCTGGCTCGACGCCTTGAACATTCAGGCGGCTTGGGAAATTGATATCTGGGGCAAATTCAGACGGGGTGTTGAGTCTAAGGATGCCGCCTATCTCTCGTCCATCGCATCCTATGATGATGTGTTGATCACGCTACTCGGCGATGTGGCCTCAACTTATATTGGGATCCGCGTTCTTGAAAGACAGATTGCGATCGCACAAGAAAATGTTGTACGCCAACGATCTGTCGCGCAAATTGCGCGCATCCGCTATGAAGGCGGTGCAGAGTCTCAGCTTGATATGCATCAGGCTGAAAACATTCTAGCAACGACAGAGGCATCAGTCCCGCGTCTGCAGATCCAGCTCAATACCGGATTAAATGCACTCCGCGTCCTGTTGGGCATGCCTCCACAATCACTGGGCTTTCTTCTCGCTCGTTCGACAGGAAAAATTCCGCAGCCTTATGGAAAAGTTTCACTAGGACTTCCAGCTGAACTCTTACGTCGTCGACCAGACATTCGGGCCGCCGAATTACGCGCAATGGCGCAGAGCGCACAAATTGGCGTTGCTAAAGCCGAGCTTTTGCCGGCTATAAGTATCACAGGTAACTTTGGCGGGGTCTCCAGCGATACTCACGGAAATTATCTCGGTGAAGTCGTGTCGCCAGTTGGTCGTGCTTTTGCAGCCGGCCCTTCCTTCAAATGGAATGTGTTGAATTACGGTCAAATCACCAACAATGTCCGACTACAGGACGCAAAGCTTCAGCAATATCTCATTGATTACCAGAACGTTGTTTTGAAGGCGCAGCAGGAAGTAGAAAATGGTATTTATACCTTTAAATTATCTCAAACTGAAACTGCTTTCTTGAAAAAAGGTGTTGTGGAAGCGAAAGAAGCAGTCAAAATCGGATTGATCGAATATCAGCTAGGTTCTCGAGATTTCACCACCATGCTGAATGCGCAGCAATATGTTTATAACACGGAAACCAGCCAAGCGACTGCAGCAGGAAATGTCTCCAAGGGGCTCGTTATGATCTACCGTTCGCTTGGCGGTGGTTGGCAAACCCGTGAAGGAAAACCCTTTGTGCCGGAATCTGTTGCTCAGGAAATGAGAGCACGGACAGACTGGGGCGACATTATGGGACCTGATGGCTCTCGTCCTGAGCAAAATACGGATCAGCTACCCGCTCCAGAAAATGTTGGCCCGTTAATTCGTTGGCCAGATTGGTGAGCCTGAAACAGTGCTTTCACGCATGTGTATAGGGATGGGACAAATTGTTGGAAGGGCTTAGACCTTGATAAAAACAACGAACGGTTTGCGGCTATGTATTGCGCTATTAAATGCCTCGCTATGGCTAAACACATTTAGTGCCTTCGCTGCAGAAGCCGATCTCCATCACGCCGCGCGCATCGATGAAAAACTTTATATCGCTGGTGGCTTGGATGAGAAAAAAGCGACGTCCGCAAGTCCGGCGAAAACAGATACGCCTAACGCTCCGACAATATTGGTTGCATTGCCGAAAAAACAAAAGGTCGATGAATATGTCGAATTAACTGGCAATGCTCAGTCGCCTAATCATGTTGATCTCGTGGCTAGGGTTGAAGGCTATCTACAGCAGGTTCACTTTAAGGATGGGCAGATCGTCAAAAAGGGTGATTTGCTTTTCACCATTCAGCAAGAACAATATAAAGCACAACTAGCGCAGACGCAGGCGCAGATTCTTGCCGAACAAGCAGCACTTGACTTGGCACATCTAGAGGCTAGCCGCTACGCTGCATTGCGAGAGTTAGGCGCTGCATCGCAGGTCAGGGTCGATAAATGGCTTTTTGAAGCCAAGAAAGCAGAGGCTAATATCGCAGGCTTACGCGCGCAAGAAGAAATCGCTAAACTCAATTTGAGCTACACGGAAGTGCGCGCGCCTTTCGACGGCTTGATGAGTAATACTTATCTTTATCCCGGCGCGACAGTGGGCGGGGCCGGGCAACGGTCAGTGCTAGCAGAAATTTTACAAATTAATCCGATTTACGCCGTTGCTAATCTAAGCGAGCAGGAAGTGCTTGCAATCCGTAAAAATATTGGTCCCATCAATTATGCGACACTCATGAATACGCCAATCGATGTCGGTGTCATAGACAATAATGCCTTTCCCTACCATGGACATCTACAATATGTGGCGCCAGCAATAGATACAAAAACCGGCACCCTGTTTTTAAGAGGTGTTCTTGATAATCCCGACCGCGCCATTCTACCTGGCTTTTTTCTGCGTATCCGCATTCCCAAGGGCAAGACTAATCCCGGCGCATTACTCGCACCAGATCGCGCGATCCTGACAGATCAGACTGGACGTTATGTTCTCGTGGTAAACGCAGAAAATATTGTTGAGAAGCGCACAGTGTACCTGGGCGAACTTGTTGATAGCTTAAGAGTCGTCACTTCTGGACTTGCTCCCGATGACCATATTGTTGTTGGCGATCTATGGCTTGCGGCACCTGGCTTGAAGGTTAATCCCAAACTCGTTGCTGTAGGCCAGTAAGGACTCGGACACATGCTGTCGAAATTTTTTATCGAACGTCCTGTCCTCGCCAATGTCCTGTCGATCATAATGGTCGTTTTGGGTATTGTCGCTGTATTTAGTCTACCAGTCTCTCAATATCCCAATATTGTTCCGCCTACGGTTATGGTGACAGCCCGCTACCCCGGTGCAAGCCCGCAAACCATCGTCGATACTGTCGCGCTACCAATTGAGCTTCAAGTTAATGGCGTAGACGGAATGCTTTATATGCAGTCTACCGCAGCAGCGGATGGCACTTACCAACTGATCATCACCTTTAAGATCGGAGTCGATCCAGATCAGGCGCAAGTACGCGTGCAAAACCGCGTCTCAAACGCGCTTGCACAACTTCCCATGCCAGTTCAGTCACAAGGCGTTACGGTGATGAAACGCTCCACAGCGATGCTGGAAGTCATTACGCTGGAGTCGCCAGGCGCAACCTATGATTCATCTTTTCTCAGCAATTACGCCACAATCAATATCGTCAATGAGCTGGCGCGCTTGCCTGGCGTCGCTAATGTGACAGTGTTTGGTGCCTCCAAATATGCCATGCGCGTATGGATGGATCCAAGAAAGCTCTATTCATTTGGCCTTGTGCCACAAGATGTGATTAAGGCCATCACCCAACAAAGCCAACTCGTTGCTGCGGGACAGGCCGGCATGCCGCCAGCGCCAACAGATCAGAATTTTCAATACACCGTTGATATTCTCTCGCGTTTTGACGATCCTGCTCAATTTTCCGAAATCATCGTTAAGGCGCAAAATAGCGATGGCGGTCGGCTCGTCCGCATCAAAGACATTGCTCGCGTAGAATTGGGTTCGCAAACCTATTCGCAGCAATGCAAAATCAATGACAAGCCCGCTGGATGCGTCGCTATATACCAGACGCCGGAAGCCAATTCGCTGCAGGTCGGTAAGGCAGTCGAAAAGAAAATGGAGGAGCTGGCAAAATCCTTTCCCAAAGACATGCAGCATCGCATCCCGTTCGACACCACAGGTTTTATCAAAGAGTCAATCAACGAGGTATATCAAACGCTTTATGAGGCCGGCTTTCTTGTTCTGGTTGTCATCTTGATATTTTTACAAAATTTTCGCGCTACTCTTGTTCCCGCGACTACCGTTCCAGTGACGATCATCGGCACCTTCGTTGGTATGTATGCGTTAGGCTATTCGGTGAATCTCTCAACGTTATTTGGCGTTGTTCTCGCTATTGGCATTGTTGTCGATGACGCTATCGTAATCGTCGAGGGTGTAAGTAAATATATCGAAGAAGGGCTAAACCCCCATGACGCTTCTGTACGCGCAATGGGAGAGCTCTTTGGACCGATCATCGGCATCACGCTGGTGTTGATGGCGGTTTTCTTGCCTGCAGCCTTTCTGCCAGGTCTAACTGGGAAAATGCTCGCGCAATTTGCAGTGGTTATTGCGACCACTGCTCTGATCAGTGCTGTGAACGCCGCTACACTAAAACCAACGCAATGCGCGCTTTGGCTTGAAACACCTGTTCCGCTTGAAAAGCGTAATGCCTTCTACAAAGCCTTCAATAAGGCCTATGATTATTGTGAGCTCTTTTACATTAGATTTGTCACATGGACTACAGCGCGCGCACGACAGGTCGTCATCATCGGCTTGATTGTTTCACTAGCTGGGATTTTAGGCATTGGCCGCTTACCAACAGCTTTTATCCCCATTGAGGATCAAGGCTACGGCATTACAGCCGTTCAATTACCAGAAGGGGCCACATTGGGGCGCACAGTCGACGCCCTGAGTCATGCCACAGATCTTGCCCTTCATACGCCGGGCGTAAAAGATGTTTTAACAATCGCTGGTATTTCAGTGGTGGAGAATAATGCCATCCGCTCTAATGTTGGCGTCAACTTCGTCATATTTGATGAATTCGCTAATCGGGCGAAACATAAGGACGAGGATTTGATCAGCTTAATGGCCGGGCTACAAAAGAAAATGAATACGCTGCCCGATGGTCGCGGACTGTTGCTTCCGCCTCCGCCTATTCAGGGCATTGGTAATGCTGGCGGCTTCCAGATGCAGATCAATCTTCTCGGCGGCAGCTTTGATTACGCCAAGTTGGGCCGCGCGACCGACGCTTTGATGTCTGAAACTAAGCGCGATCCATCTCTTCAGCGCGTCAATACGACGTATAATCCCTATGCACCACATGTTGAATTATCAATTGACCGCGTCCAAGCCGAATCTTTGAAGGTTTCCGTTGGCGACGTTCTCTCTACGCTGACATCCTACGTAGGCTCTAGTTATGTTAATCAATTTAACAAATATGGACAGGTTCTTCAGGTCTATGTGCAGGCAGACTCGCAATATCGTCTCCAACCAGAAGATCTTCTCAAGCTTTATGTTCGAAGCCAAGATGGGAAAATGATCCCTATTGAGACCCTCGCCCATTTGGCACCCTCCAGCGCGCCTGCTCTGATCACGCTCTATAATCTCTATCCCTCTGCGATCGTTGTTGGTGGAGCCGCCAAGGGATTTAGTTCAGGAGATGCTATCCGTGAAATGGAAACTATCGCTCAGAAAACACTGCCAAATGATGTTGGCTTCGAATGGACGACTATGGCTTATCAAGAGAAGATTACAGGTAATCTTCTTTATTACGCCTTTGCAATGTCGGTACTGCTTGTTTATCTCGTCTTGGCAGGCCAATACGAGAGCTGGATCCTTCCGCTTGCCGTAATTTCGGTTGTACCCCTGGGACTCATTGGCCCTGCGCTGACCTTGACGACGTTAGGAGTTGACAACAATCTTTATGTTCAAATCGGACTGATGTTGTTGATCGCGCTTTCAGCGAAAAACGGGATCTTAATTGTCGAAGTCGCACGCGAAATGAGAATCCTTCACGGTAAACCAATCATTGAGGCGGCTATTGAAGCGGCCCGTATCCGTTTTCGTCCTATCTTAATGACTTCTATCGCCTTTATATTAGGTGTTGTCCCGCTCGTAATTGCATCGGGAGCAGGAGCCAATGCGCGCCGCTCGCTCGGCATAAGCGTTTTCACGGGAATGATTTCCTCGACCTGCCTAGCCGTCGTTCTTGTCCCGGCATTTTTTATTATTCTTCAGACGTGGGATGAAAAGAAGAAAAAAATACCCACTCACACATAATTTATTCTAGCGCACCCATCTTGAATTAGCCACTCAGCGAATGATTCTTATAGCTAAACGGAATTAGCTTTGCTTTTTCTGGCTAGAAATAGCATCGTATTTATTCATGGAGAAAAGGCTCTTTTTAAGGCCCGCCTATTGATTTGATGTATTGGATTTCTAATATGAAAGGAGATTAAAATTTGCACTCTAATATGCATACAAACCCAAAATAGATCGCAGAAATAATAATACACTGACACTTAGCTAGAAATATAGTGGCAAAATAATCACGTAAAATAGATGCCGCAGTACTTAGTATGATTTACTGCATATATAGCTGAAAAAACATATCTTAATCTAGCATAGGCATAATCTATGACGAGTTCGCTACTGAAATCCAATATTCAGAAAATTACTATGCTCAATAAGTTATAAAAAATAAAAGTCGACAGTAGCGTGCCGACGACTTTATTAAAATAAAGGCATAAACTATAAATATACAGCCATTTTCTGTCCCATTTATTGATGGAGTCTCCAAGTATCGTCGGTCAGTAATTTTTCCGATCTGCTAATCTTCCATATTCAGACCAGACCTCTTGAGCCTCTGCCTGCATGATTTGGCTCATACGGATTTTTCTTTGACTCTTATGATTGCACATATCTGCGTTAATCGCCCCATCATCAAAGTATTGCTTATAATCTTGCCAAGATGCCGCATAATAAACTTTATCAATTTGCGCCCAATACGAAGTTGCGTAGCACATTGGGCAACATTCACAGCTTGTGAACATGGTCGCGCCGGTAAGATGTGGAGAGCCAACTTTTTTACAGGCGGCTCGGATCGCATTAACCTCGGCATGTCCGGTTGGATCATTATCCCGCAAGACGCTGTTGCCTTCAGCCGAAAGTATTTGCCCATCTCTTACAATCACTGCACCAAAGGGGCCCCCTGTTCTATCGACGACACCCGCGCGGCGCATCAAGTCAATAGCCTGCCGCATATAATCAAGTTCTTCTTGTGTAACCGGGAGGCTGTTAGCTTTAGATGTCTTGACACCAACTGCATGTGTCTCAGACGCCTGAAACAAGGTCGCAGCAGATATGGCAGCGCCCATCCCTAAAAAAGCGCGACGCGGCACTATAGTTGTCCGAGAAAACAAATCATCAATAGTAGAGTTTATATTTCTAGTTTTAGTCATAGGAGTCTTTCTATAATTTAAGTAATTTATTTGATGCGATCATATTGCTCTGACTTTAATCCTTCTCACAAAATATTTTGATGTCAAACGGGGAGACATAAGCGTGGTTTTAAACTACCGGCATTTAGCTTGATAAGGCTCTCCTAAATTTCGATCAGAATCGAAGAAATGTCTCCATTAATCTCTTTAAAGGCCCTGTCGATGATGAAATTGCGATAGTGTGGTATTTTAGCAACGCAAATAAGTGACTGAAGATAAATAGAATTTAGATATTTATTTCGTTTCGCAGCTTCTATCTTTCAAATTCTCTGGATATATGGCGCTAGAGCACTTGTGCATTGTCTCTGATTTGACACAATCAAACCAGAGTTCCTACACAGGTGTGAAAATCATGTCAGAGACATTTTGTATTCGCTATCAAGACGTGCGGCCTAGACGCCCCGTCCAAAAAATATCGATGGCCTATCCCTCTAGAGATCAGGCCTTAAATGCCGCTTTTCTAATTAAGGAAAAAGATTTCGATCTATTAGAAATCCGAGGCTCCGACGGAAGTCTTTTAACCAAGATTGATCTTGAGAAAGCGCTATGTGTAGCGACCGCTTAACATCTGTCGTCTTTTAAGTAATTGACCGCCTATATTTTTTGAACCCTGGAGAGGTAGATGATGCAGGAATAAGCTAACCGCTTATGACTTTAAGCGTTTTTAATCATTATTAAAATTGGCACTCTATAAAACAACTGAGAAGAAAAGACAGACAGCATTTTTTGCTCTTATTCCTTTTAAAATAGGTTTTGACACAAAGTTGCTCTAGACCTCTCTCACAGGCTAACAACGCTTCTTTAGATGACTCTCCACCCCTTTGCTTTCTAGATCACAACTTTCAATGAGAAGAACGTAAAAAAATACTCCGCTAAGGCGCTATAAGTGGACATACAAGTTATAACTCTGTACGATTTTGCGATACTATTGAAAGACCAAGCCTTGTAAATCTTGAAAAATTTATAGTCCCGACGATCCGTCAATTTGCTTGGGTAATATGTGGATCAAAACCTGGCGGGTGGTGATCCCATTCGTAGCCGTCCTTGGCTAGCTTATATCCGTAATTATATAACGTCTTCATATATTCAAGCTCAAAGTCGTCTTTATGAGCAACCTCACA
>BJGJ01000039.1:0-11986 GCA_014190435.1 Methylocystaceae bacterium
CTAGAAAGCCTCTCTGGGTCGTAATTTGATATCGCTTCTCTTATATCTGGGCAGATTAGATTCGACGCTTTGTCACGGATTGGGTGAGCAGGCGAGGGCAATTGCAATATAATTCTCACGCCTTGAGAAAGACCAATGAAGTGCGCATACCGAGCCTACGCCTCTGGCTGGACGGTTGCGGCCTTTGTGTGCGCTTATTTACTATTTTCTTTTTGAGTTTTTTTCTCACAGCTTGCGCTGAACTTGAGCATCAAGGACATCTTTTCGAGCCGATACCAACACAAAAACCCAGCTCAAGCGTAACGGATAACCGCAGCTCTGTTCAGCACAAGGAACTCGTTACTCAGTTTGGCGGCGAATATCATGCGCCTCAGGCCGAGGCCTATCTTGACGCAATCCTCTTGAAGCTTGCTGAAGCGAGTGATGTTCCTGGTCAGGCAGCCTATAAAGTAACGATCTTGAATACGCCTGTTGTGAATGCTTTCGCCTTACCCTCCGGTAACCTCTACATCACGCGGGGGCTGCTTGCCTTATCTGCAGATGCCTCAGAGGCCGCAGCTGTCATGGCTCACGAAATTGCTCATGTGACGCTGCGGCACGGTGCCCTACGCGCGGAGCGAGAACGCGAGGCGGCTTTAATCTCTCAAGCCGCCGCGATCATTCAAAATCGTCAAAAGGGAGAGGAAGTTCGATCTCATCAAAGACTTTCTGTTGCAAGCTTTTCCCGTCAGCAAGAACTCGACGCCGATATCGCCGGTGTAAGGGTGATTGCGCGCGCGGGTTTTGATCCTTACGGCGCTTCACGCTTTTTAACCGCGCTTGGCAGGTCAAGCGATTTGCGAACCTCGCTCTATGGGAAGAAAAAAAGCGTGTTTGATTTTGATATAATGTCGACTCATCCCTCGACGCCTGATCGTGTTGCTCGAGCCGTCGCCTCAGCGCGCGAGCTTGGTGCGCCTGGTCTGGGCATCCGCGATCGCGCTGAATATCTTGCAGCAATTAATGGCGTAGCCTTTGGCGATGATCCCAATGAAGGCTTTGTTCGAGATCGTAAGTTCACGCACCCTCGGTTGAATTTTTCTTTTTATGCGCCAGAGGGATTTTTATTGGAAAATGCTAATGAAGCAGTGTTTGGCGTTAGGCAGCCAGACAATGAAGCGCTGCGGCTAGATAGTGTGCGCAATCCGCAATTTGGCGGCTTGGAAGCTTATTTGAACTCAGGATGGATCGATGGTCTTCTATCCTCTTCGATTAAAAAATTAGAGATCAATGGCCTGCCGGCGATCATTGCCACTGCGCGCGCTGGGGAGTGGAATTTTCGGATTGCCGTGATTCAGCATGGTGATTTTCTCTATCGGTTAATTTTTGCCGTTCGCGCATTATCGGATAGCGTTGACCAGTCTTTCCTTCAATCCATCAACTCTTTTCGACGACTAACGCCCCAAGAATATTTGGATGTGCATGGCTTACGGCTCGCCATTATCGCCGCTGTTGCGGGCGATAGCCCGGAAACGCTCGCCGCGCGTATGGTTGTCCCCAATCGGCCTTTAGAATATTTTAGACTTCTCAATGGGTTAGCTGAAAATGACTCAATCATCCCGGGGGAACATTACAAAATTGTAATCGAATAATTGGTGTGAGCCCGGAACATCCTCCCTGCCCCATGGGTTTAATAGTTAGAGTTGTACTAAAAGCGCCTGCGATCGGTCTTCATTCTGAGCCAATCGACAATAAGCGCAGAGGGGGAACCTAATGGCTTACTTACCTGGTCTTGGCAGAGAATTGCTCAAAGCTGCTGCAAACGCGCCATTCCTCGAAAGAGAAGAAGAAAAACAACTTGCACTTAATTGGCGTGATCAGGGCGATCGCCAAGCTTTGCATAAATTGACTTCTGCGCACATGCGGTTGGTTATAGCTCTTGCTGCTAAATTTCGTCACTATGGGCTCCCACTCACAGATCTTGTGCAAGAAGGTCATGTCGGGCTCCTCGAGGCAGCTGCAAGATTTGCGCCAGAGAGAGATGTGCGCTTTTCAACCTACGCGACATGGTGGATCCGCGCCTCTATTCAAGACTATGTATTGCGGAACTGGTCTATCGTTCGAGGCGGAACAAGCTCGAGTCAAAAAGCTTTATTCTTTAACTTAAGGCGTCTGCGCGCAAAATTAGCCCGTGATCCGCGTATGCAATCTTCAGGCGCAGCTTTTCGGGAAATTTCGAAAGCGCTCGGTGTTTCGTGCGCGGATGTTGAGACAATGGACGCGCGGTTGTCAGGTTCGGATGTTTCACTCAACGCCCAGCTTGTCGATGACGATGCTGCTGGATCAGCACAGCGCATGGACTTTCTTGTCGATGATCATCCTCTGCCAGATGAAGTTGTAGAACAAAACATCGATACAGATCGGCGTGTGCAGTGGTTGCATAATGCGTTAGCGATTCTGTCAGATCGTGAATTGCGCATTGTCCAAGAACGTCGTCTGACGGAAGAATCTGTAACCTTAGAAATGCTTGGTGATAAGTTGGGTATTTCAAAAGAGCGCGTGCGACAAATTGAAAATCGCGCGCTGAGCAAACTGCGTCATGAGCTCTCGCGTCTGCAAGGCGAGGACGTCCAATTGTTAGAAGCTCAAATGGCCTAATGAAAAAAAGCCCTCCAATAAGGAGGGCTTTTTAATTTGGTCAAGAGGCTGTTAATTAAGCGGCCCGATCAACATCGGAATCATTGCCTTCAACATCGGCTTCTGTATCAGAGGCGCCTACATCGTCTCCCTCGCCCTCAGCTTCCATCTTAGGACTGCGCTTTGGACCTTTCTGCAAGAAAGACTCAATAAGCTTGAGGGCTTCAGCATCGATTAATCGGCGCACAGTGGCGATTTCTCGTGCCATACGATCAAGGGCGGCTTCATAGAGTTGACGTTCCGAATAGGACTGCTCAGGTTGCGTGTCTGAGCGGTAAAGATCTCTCACAACTTCAGCAATCGTCACCAAGTCGCCAGAATTAATTTTTGCTTCATATTCTTGGGCGCGGCGAGACCACATAGTGCGCTTGATCCGCGCACGGCCACTCAGCGTGTTGAGCGCCTTTTCCACTATATTGGTTTCTGCAAGCTTGCGCATGCCGACTGTAATAACTTTGCTGGTCGGCACTTTCAGGATCATTTTATCCTTAAGAAAGCTGACAACAAAAAGCTCTAGACTAAAGCCCGCGACTTCCTGAATTTCAACGCCCGTTATCTGACCAACCCCATGAGCGGGATAGACAATAAACTCATTCAACTTAAAGCCGTGTTTTGGCGCTGCAACTTTTGGCTTAGCGGGTTGAACGGCTTTTGGGTCTATACCGGGTTGTTTAGCAGCGTTTGGTATTGCATTGGCGCTCGCTCCAGAGACCGGTGGTTTTGGCGGCGAGGCTTTGGCCGTTTCGATACGCGGTGGAAGGCTGGCGGGCGCAGATTTCGCTGTGGTGCTCGCCTCTAAAGGCGCTTTTGGCGCAGGAGATTTTGCTTGAGGCGCAGCCATTGGCTTTGCGGCAATTGGAGCTGCTTTAGCGCTCGGTTCTACCTTGGCGCTGCTCGCTGGAGCAGCTGTTTTCTGTTCAGCTGACTTTGCCACCTTAACTGGCGGTTTCGTTGAAGCTTCTGAGCCTTTGATCGGCTTGCTTGGGGTTTTTGCCGTTGGTGCCGGCGCTTTTGAGGTGTTTTTCTCAAGGGCAGGCGTTTTAGCCTTGCTTGGCAGCGCTTTTTTTATTGTAGGGCTGTTATCCGCAGACGCTCCTTTTGTCGGGGCAGCTGGCTTGGCGGTCGGAGAGGCTTTAGATGAAGGGGGCGCAACCTTGGGAGCAGCAGCAGTTTTATTTGTTGCTGTCTCAGCGGCAGCAATCGCGGGCGTCGCGACTTTGAGAGCCGCCTTAGATTTTTCTGGCGTCTTTGCTGGAGCTGGCGCTTTGGCGGCAGGTGAGGCTGGTTTTTTAGCCGCTTGCGTTTTTGATGAAGCTATCGCTGAGACCTTGGATGCCGATTTGCTCGGCGCGCTTTTAGCAGCGGTAGCAGTTTTGACAGGCGGTTTTTTACTTGACGTCTGAGCAGGAGCAGAGCTTGAAATCTTTGTTTTTACGTTCTTTTTAGAGGATGGCATACGCTGTACTCCTAGTGCGGCCCAATGCAACGACAGGCCGCGAGAAACTTTTATCCTTCACCGGTGCGCGACTTCATTTTGTGTCGTCGTAACCTGCCTCAAGCAACATGAAGATGGGCTCAGAAACCCGGACTGAGCGTGTAGTCACCACTAATGCTGGGGGCGAGGCGCTGTTACGCTTTCACCGAAAGATAAGCTTTATAAAAGAAAGTTATAACACGTCAGACGACGAAAATCAAAGACGCTTTGCTCCTGGAGAGGCAGCAAGACAGTCTTGTTTTTAATTTAACTTATTGAATTTTTATAATATTTGCTGCGTTAACGTTTTGGACACTCTTCTGGCAATGTCTTGGAAAAAGCCCAGCAGTTATCCCTAAACCCAATCAATCTCCCTTGCCAGGCTCTTGGGAGAAATGCTCGGCAAATTTGCCAGGCTTACCGTCCCATTCTTTGGCGTCTGCGGGGCCTTCGCGCTTCACTGTAATATTCGGCCAATTTTGTGCCATATCGGCGTTAAGCTTCAGCCATTGCTCAAGATTAGGCTCTGTATCGGGCTTAATGGCTTCAGCAGGACATTCTGGCTCGCAGACCCCGCAATCAATACATTCATCTGGATGAATGACGAGCATGTTCTCGCCTTCATAGAAGCAATCCACCGGACAAACTTCCACACAGTCCATATACTTACACTTGATACAATTTTCCGTGACCACATAAGTCATAAGCGCAATTCTCCGGCGATTGCTGCGCTTGCTAGCGTTTTTGCCGCTCGCATGCAAGGCGTTAGGATAAGGGCTCAGTCAGGGTAACAGTTCAACAGAAAATCCCCGCAGCAGGAGAGAAAAATTACCGCCAGCTCTCGAGGATCACAAAGATTTAATTACAAAGAGATGATTGCTTTAAATAAAACGGTTTGACTCACAAAAGCTGTCCTAAGATCTCATCCAGCGCGCCCTCAGGCGCAAGCCAGCTGAAATCGAGCAATTGGTGTCTCGCGAAGGTAAATTGGCGTTTGGTGTAGCGCCGGGTGTCACCTTTTGCGCGCTCGATTGATTCTGCCAGAGAGCTTTTAGCGTTGAGGCAGTCGATGAGATGCGGCACGCCATGGGCGCGCATGCAGGGTAAGCTTTGGTCAAGCCGGCGACGATCTAATGCTTGGGCCTCCTCCAAGGCGCCTTCAGCCATCATCTCATCAAATCTGCACTCAATGCGCTTTCTCAACTGATCTCGGTCAGGGCTGAGAAAAAATGCTGCACAGTTCAAGCTCTCAAGCGCAGATTTTGCTCGGGGGCCCTGGTAGGAAACAAGTGGCTTTCCTGTTGCAACGAACACTTCTAATGCGCGCAAAATGCGCTGGGGATCAGAGGGCTTGAGCTTTTCAGCAGTATCTGGGTCGAGAAGCGTGAGTTGCGCGTACAGTGTTTGCGCATCTTTGCCGGCGGCTTGACGTCGAATTTCGCTACGGATTGCTTCTGGGACGTGAGGAATTTCTGACATCCCGAGTAAAGCGGATTTGAAATAGAGTCCTGTGCCGCCAACAAGGATCGGCGTTTGCGTCGTTTCTTTAAGCTCGTTTAGAATTCTGGAAAGATCGGTGATCCACCGCCCAACGGAGTAATTTTCTGATGCGTCTACATGACCAAAAAGGAAATGCGGTAAGGACGCTTCTTCTTCTGGCGTTGGTCGCGCTGTCAAAATACGAAGGTCGCGATAGACTTGCATTGAGTCTGCATTAATTATTGCGCCATTAATTTCTTTTGCAAGTTTGAGCGCTAGGGCTGTTTTGCCTGAGGCAGTTGGGCCTGCAATGAGAATGGCGCGGTTGTGCATTCGCCTATTGCCGCACAAATCGTCGAGATGTCAAAATTGGTTGCTTATGTTGCCACATTAATTGCCGCTCCCAAAGCGGCATTGACTCAAAAGAACCTCGACGGTGCTATCGAGGCAATGGGTTTGCGGGAAGTTCACGTTTCTTGGCTTGCAGTGAATGGCGCCGTTGATGTGACCTTTACGACACAAGATCCAGAGACCGCGTTAAAGAGGTTAAGCTTATTCCTAAAAGATACGCAGATTGATTATTTTTTCCAGCAAAAAAAGGATCGTAGAAAAAAGTTACTCATCGCAGATATGGATTCAACAATGATTGTTGAGGAATGTCTTGATGAATTAGCGCGATTTAAAGGATTGCAACAGGAGATTTCTCATATTACCGCCTGCGCAATGTCTGGTGAGTTGGATTTTGAAGCGGCCTTGAAAGAAAGAGTTGCGCTTCTTGCAGGCGTGACGCGAGCGGAAATTTCCCAGCTCATTGAGCGGTTGACGCTGATGCCTGGCGCACGCGCATTAGTTACGACAATGCGCTTTCATGGGGCATATACAGCCCTTGTCTCTAGCGGCTTTGAACCTTTCACAGAGTCGATTGCTACCCGGCTTGGCTTTGATGAAACGCGCGCAAATACGCTTCTTATGAAAGATCATTGCATCATGGGACAATTAGCCTATCCGGTGCTGGGACGACATGAAAAGCTCCGTGCTCTGGAAGAGATCCGCCAAGCCCATCTTATTCCGCAACAATTGACGCTAGCTGTTGGCGATGGGGCAAATGATCTTGATATGTTGCAAGGTTCCGGACTGGGCGTGGCTTATCATGCAAAGCCCATTGTCGCGCAGGCAGCCCGTGCGCGGATTGATCATGCGGACTTAACGGCACTTCTTTACGCGCAAGGGTATCGTCAAGAAGAATTTCGGCAATAGGCTTTCTCCCAGCTCTTTTGGGAGAAAGCCTATAAAGCTTAGTCAACAGGCAAGGCGATAAAATGCGCATCGCCTTGGCCGTTGGCGACTGCAAGCAGTGCGGTCTTTTTGCCAGTGTCCTTCAAGCCCTTAATTTTCTTTATGGCGTCAGCTGGATCCGTGACAGCTTCTTGATTGACTTCAAGAAGTATTTCGCCAGGCGACAGTCTTTTTTCAGCCGCTTCTGAACGGGGATCTACAGCTGTGATTAACACGCCAGTTTTCACGCTATCCTTGATTTGAAATCGGGCGCGTAACTCGTCCGTCAAGCGCGATAATTCCAGCCCCAAAATATTTTGAGAAGCTGGATTTACGGGCTCAATTTTGTCGCGCGAGCCTGCGTCATTTGCAGCGGTTTTTTCACCATCTTCTAAACGGCCAAGTTTAACAGTTTTAACTTGTTCCTTGCCGCTACGCACAATGATGAGCTCAACGTCTTTACCAACCGGCGTTGCGGCAACAAGTTTTGGAAGATCGCGAGACTCCTTAATCTGCTTGCCGTCAAATTTTGTAATAACATCGCCGGCTTTGAGGCCTGCGGGCTTTGAGGGGCCTTTATCATCAACCCCCGCAACAAGCGCTCCGCGCGTAGCGCCAAGGCCAAGGGTTTCTGCAATACCATCATCTACATTTTGAATCCGCACGCCCAACCAACCGCGGCGGGTTTCGCCAAACTGCTGCAGCTGTTCAATAACGGGCTGAACCGTATTGGCGGGTGTTGCAAAACCAATCCCGACAGAGCCGCCAGAAGGCGATAAGATTGCAGTGTTAATACCAATGACCTCGCCATCTAAGTTAAATAGTGGGCCGCCAGAGTTGCCTTTATTAATCGAGGCATCGGTCTGGATGTAATTATCATAGGGACCGCTATCGATATTGCGGTTTCGAGCAGACACTATGCCTGCCGTTACTGAGCCGCCTAATCCAAAGGGATTGCCGACCGCTAAGACCCAATCGCCAACGCGAGATTTATCGCTATCGCCAAATTTAACAGACTTCAGCGGCTTTTCAGGTTTCACTCTAAGAACAGCAACATCAACCTTTTGATCTTTTCCAATCACTTCCGCTTTTAATTTTTGCCCGTCATTAAAGATGACTTGAACCTCATTCGCGCCATCAATGACATGATTGTTGGTGATGACGATCCCTGATGGGTCTAAGACAAATCCAGAACCAAGCGAGCTTGATTTACGCTGATGGGGCATTTCTGGCATGCCTTGGCCGCCGCGACGGCGGAAAAATTCTTCGAGTAAATCGTCGAAAGGCGCGCCAGGTTGTCCCATTCCAGGTGGTAAATTTTGACCGTCATGCTTTCCATGTTTAGCCGCATTATCTGCTGATTGCGTGGCGGAAATATTAACAACAGCATCGGAGACTTGCGCTGATAAATCGGCAAGAGAATCTGGTCCCTTAGCGTAGGCTGGCGATAAGGAAAGGCAAAACACAGTAAGCGTAACGAGATAGGCCAGACGACGTGACAATAAAGTCATTCCATTTCTCTCCAGATATATTTATTCAAGCGATTGAACGGGTGAATTGATTTCTTTTAGGGTTAGGGTACGGGCTCAGTTCCGGGCCGTTGCGCGGCCGAGGGCATTACGCCTGTTGACGTTGAGAAGAAACGAAAAAATTCAGAGCGCGGGCTAACAAGAAATCTTGTTTCATTGGGTTTAAAGGCAGTCTCATAGGCTTGCATAGAGCGATAAAAGGCGAAGAAATCAGCATCTTTGCCAAAGGCTTCAGCAAAGATGCGATTACGCTCTGCGTCGCCTTCGCCTTTAATCTGATCAGCCTTTTGTTGCGCTTCAGCTTTTAAGATAATGACATCTCGATCCGCTTTTGCATTTATTTTTTGTGCTTGCTCTGACCCTTGCGCGCGATATTCAGAAGCCTCTCTTTGTCGTTCAGTTTGCATCCGGCCATAGACTTTTTCTGAAATTTGTTGGGGCAGATCAACGCGACGAATGCGCGCGTCAATAACAGAGACGCCAAATTTACGTGCTTCAGTATCAGCCTGTTCTTTCATTTTTACGATCAGCTTGGCGCGCTCATCGCGAACTATCTGTTGCTGATTAGCTTCGCTCAACACGCGGCGCACGGCTGAGTTTAAAACAGAAGCGAGCTGATTATTGGCTCCCATGACGCTATTGACGGTTTGATAAAAACGTAGCGGTTCTACAATCCGGTAACGGATGAAACTGTCTACTACAAGGCGTTGGTTGTCTGAGGCGAGCACTTCAAGATTTGGACTTTCAACATCTAAAATCCGATTATCCAGAATGACCACATTTTCAATCAGAGGAAGTTTGAAATGTAGGCCGGGTTCGGTAATGAGGCCTCGGCCAACAACTGGTTCGCCAAAACGCAGAACTATCGCTTGCTCTGTCTGATCAATGGTGAAGGCGGCAGAAAATAGTGCGCTAAAGGCTAAAAAAATCGCAATGAGAATGTAGGGGAGGGATGATTTCATTTGCGACCTCCCTGAAATGGCGAGAAGGCTGGCAAGGGCACAAAAGGCGCTATATTTGACCCTGTTTTACTAGGATCGTCGAGAATAACTTTATCCGCCCCGCCCAAAACACGTTCCATTGTTTCGATATAAAGACGTTCACGCGTTATGGCAGGCGCGTTTTTATATTGTTCATAGATCTTTTCAAAACGGCCTGCTTGGCCGCGCGCTTCAGCAACGGTTTGCTCACGATACGCTTCGGCTTCTTGAAGAATTCGCGCTGCAGCGCCGCGCGCTTCAGGCACAACGCGATTTGCATAAGCTTCCGCCTCATTGCGCAAGCGTTGTAGATCCTGTTGCGCTGCTGTCACATCGCGAAAAGCGGCAATGACCGATTGAGGAGGATCGACTGAAAGGAGGAGAACTTGTAGCACCATCACGCCGCTATGATAATCATCAAGAACTTTTTGCATCAAAGCTTGACAGGCTGGCTCGATAAGTTTGCGATCTGCTGTGAGAATTTTCTGAATTTGCGATTGGCCAACAATTTCGCGCATTGCGCTTTCAGCAACAGCTTTCACCGTTGAGTGTGGATTAGCGACATTAAAGGCATAATCTTCCGGTTTGGATGGGTCGATCTGCCAGACCACGCGGAACTTGATATCGGCGATATTTTCATCGCCAGTCAACATTAAGCTTTCTTCAAAAACTTCTGCATTCCGCCCCGGCGCAGGCGTATGATGCGAGACATCGAGTTGCCCGCTATCGCGGAAGCCGACATCTGTAAGATTTCGGTCAGTAACGGCGAGTTTAATGACGGACCCAATGGGCGCAGGTAAATTGTAATTTAATCCAGCCTGAGTTTTGCCGCGATATTTCCCAAAGATGAGGTTGAGGCCGATTTCGTTGGGGCCGACTGTATACAGGCCGGTGGCTAGCCATCCAAGAAAAAGGATGAGCAGGGCGGCTGCGAAGCTCTTGCCGCCGAAACCTGAGGGAAGGAACTGGTTAAAGCCCTCTTTGCCGCGACGCAAAAGTTCATCCAGATTGGGAGGCTGATTGCCGCCGCCAGAACCTGAGCCCCAGGGTCCTCCAGGCTCTCCCCAGGGATTATTGTCTTGTTGACCCGGCCCGCCTTGATTGCTCCAGGGCATATTTCCCGCCGATTGTTGTTGTGGCCTCAAAAGCGACGGTGTGCCGCATACCATGCTGATATAGGGGCTCCGGTAGGGCGCGGCAATGCGCTGCGTATATGGAAAATCAAGACGGCGGCAAAAGAAGCAGCCCTCAGCTCTAGCTTTACTTAGGGGCGAAAGAGATCAGGATACCAGACGAAGATAAATGAGAGCAAAAGAGCCAGGAAAAAGCCCATCATTAAGCTTTTTAGAAAACCGCCCCCAAATTCATCCATGAAGCCGCTCCTTCGAGCTTGAAAGGTTACTTGTCCACTGACAGATGGTCTTACAGCTTAAATTTATCTGCAAGTTTAAAAAAGTCATTCTTTAATTAGGGCGCAAGCAGTGCGTTCCAAGCACAAAACGTCATAAGTGATATTTGTTGTAATTAATAAAAATCGAAACTCTTTTGCGAGGGATTTTAGATTAATCATAAATAAAAAAACAATTTCAGTTAATCAGTAGTTTTAAGCGCATATAAAAACTAGGGATCGTTTTCATGTGCTGAGCTTTATTAAGTTTGTTTTTTAAATAATAGTCTTTTGCAGACTAATATCACGATCATTTAATCTATGCAGAGGCTGGATAACAGCGCGGGCCAAATAAACACTTACCAAATTATATTGGCGCTTTTAGCCGTTTGGGCTCTAGAGCAAATTATTCAAGATGAAATCCTGATGCACTCGTATATGGAGCTCACATTCAACAGAGTATGATTTTGAGCAGTTTTAGTATCAAGATTGTTTATTTTATAGCTCAAAAGATTACATCTGGAGAGATCGCTTTTGCGAGACGATGCTTTCAACTACATCCATCTCCCTCTATCTCCCTCCAGGCGACCTAAGCTAAGGCCGCTCTGAATGAGAGTCATTGAAACGAGCTTATTCGTTTATTTCTTAATTATTACCAAAGAGATCGTCGAAAAGCGTATCGTTTTCTTGCGTTGGCAAGGATTGAGGGCTTTTTTCACTGCGAGTTTTTTTAACTTTTTTATGACTCATCACCTGACTAGGCTTTTGGGATTTTTTTACTTTTGGACTCTTTTTCTCGTGTGTCTTTTGATCTAAGGCGGAGATTAATTTTCCGATAGAGTCTTCCTTTTTCTTATCCTTAATCCAGGATTTTTCTAATTTTACCTCATCTTTGAGAATTTGTTGCGCGTCGCTTGGCTTTGTTGCGCCGGCTGAAGCTGGAATATTTGGCTCTTTACCCCTTTCGCTTTGCGCAAAGCTCGCGCAGTGTAAGGATAAAAGGAAGATCAGCGAAAACATGCTGACATTAATTGCGGATCTGAAATAATTGCGTGTGATAGAATAGATCATGTGCACTCGCTAATTCCTATTGTGTTATGATGAACGCGGCAAATAAATTTTAAAATTCATTAACGCGCGATTTTTTCAACTTATAAAAACAACTAACATCGAGTTTCCTGTGTTA
>BJGJ01000039.1:12505-15418 GCA_014190435.1 Methylocystaceae bacterium
GCGTATGGTTTTGACGCCATTCGACCGCCGTCGGCAAAAATTGCCATGCCAAGGGTATTTGGCATTTCGACCCATTCAAAGGCGTCTGCATAAACGGCAAGATACCAACGCTCGATTTCGCGAGGCGCTATGCCGGCAAGAAGCGCAAAATTTCCCGTTAGCATGAGACGCTGGATGTGATGTGAATAAGCGTAACGCTCTGTGGACGAAATTGCTTCAGCAAGACACTTTAAATCTGTTTTGCCAGTCCAGAAGAAATCTGGCAGGGGGCGGGAGGCTGAGAGGGTATTTGTTTCAGCATAGCTGGGCATTAAGCTCCAATAGACGCCTCGAACATATTCCCGCCAACCAAGGATCTGGCGGATAAAGCCCTCAACAGCATTGAGTGGCGCAGCTTGTTTTCGCCAAGCTGTTTCTGCGGCGCGACACACTTCTTGCGGGTTGAGTAGGCCAATATTGAGCGCAGGCGCCAGAAGTGAATGATACATGAAAGGCGCGCCGCCTTTCATCGCGTCTTGATAGGCACCGAAATTTGGCAAAGCATAAGTAATAAAGTCATCTAAAGCTACTAGAGCTTGTTGCCGCGTCACAGGCCAGCCAAATTCAGATAAAGCGCCAAAATTTTTATTAAATCGCTTTTCTACCAGTATCATTACTTTACGCGTTATTGGATCTGGTGAAAATCGCTTACGCTGGGGCGGAATTATATTATTTGGAAGTCGTTTGCGATTTTCGATATCAAAATTCCAAGCGCCTCCCGCTGGTTTGTCTCCGTCCATGAGGATTTGATGATCGCGGCGCATATCGTGATAAAAATGTTCCATACGCCAGAGACGGCGTCCTTTCGCCCAATCGGAAAAATATTTATGTGGAGCGAAAAATCTATAGTCAGTCCTTATTTCGATAGGAATTTTGAAAGTTTTAGGCCAATTTTGAAACATTTTCTGCACCCGCCATTCGCCGGGTTCTGTAACGATCAGGCGTTTAATTTTATGGCGTGAAAAAGCCCGGTTCACCTCATCTGTGAAGTTACCAGTATTAGAGGAATCATCCAATTGGACATAGTCAACGGTTGTTCCTGACTTCTGTAACTCAGAAGCAAAGTGACGCATTGCGGACAGGATAAGGACGAGTTTTTGCTTATGATGGGGCACATAGGCGCACTCCTCCATGACTTCCATCATCAAAACAATGTCTTTGTCTTTATCTAGATCCGATAAAGCGGATATGTCGTGGCTGAGTTGATCTCCTAAAATGAGACGCAGCGTTGTCATGAGATTTTTATGAGCAATTGAGTCTGCATTTCTAGCTTTCTAAGCTCATCCTTGACTAAAAGTCTTGTGATGCGGAGTAAAAGATCAATATTGATTGAATTTACTGGGAAATAAAAGACTTTAACAAAACAAATCAGATACACTTTCACATTCATTGGAAGTGAGTTGTGTTATTATAAATGATGCCGGTAAGAATTAGGACAAGTCTCAAAACGATAATTTTTTTAAATCTAACCCACGCAGATAGCCTGGCGTCCTTAAATTTACTAATGATCCGTAGTTTAATCGCAATCTATGCGGCAGCGATTGCATTATCAGAGATTAGTTTTTAAGAAATATTCTCATAGGCTGGAAACGTAACCACATATCGGCGTTTTTAAATGTAGGTCGCTGCTGAAAATTCTGAAACCAAGCATCAATCTCTGGATAATTTTTAATAAGACCATATTCTCCAATCATTTTTATTCTCGTTAGTAATGTTGCAGTTATAACATCGATTGAACTAAGCTTTTTGCCTAATAGCATCGGTTCAGGTTTAGGTAGTTGGACGAGGAAGTCCGTTACTGATTGAAGTTCATGATCAAATTTGTCTCGAAGCGTCCCTTGTGTAAAAAAAGCAATGCGCGCTTCATTTAGTTTTATTTTTTCAGTGACAGCGCTTTTATTGGGCGCAGTAGCAAGCTCTATTTCAAGTTGTTTTACAATTTTCTTGAGTAAGCTTGGAAAAACGTAACGCAATGGCGGGATACTGAGCATGGCCTTTGCAAAGGTTATTTTTTCTATTTGGATCGCATAAAAGTGATCTTGTAGGGCTCTAATTGGAGTTTCGTGAGAGCTATCTGAATCAAGCCACTGATAGGCCGCATGACTTTGGGCAAAGTTAAGAATATCTCGTGAGTCTGAATAAATATCACTTCCAGCGATGAGCGTAGGAACCGTCATTTTTGGGTTTAGCTGCCTATACCAGCCTGAAAGCTGTTCCTTTTTGAAATGAATATCGAGCCGTCGATCATCAAAATTTGCTCCAGCTTCAAGCAATGCAAGCCTGGCGATCATAGAATAATAAGATGATGAGGCATTATAGAGCTGCATAAACAGCATCCTTTTTGTCTTTTGCTTTGGGGTTGCTTTTCAACTTTTGAAAAAAGAGCTCTTACTGGCATAGAGCCCCCTTTTTAGAGATCTTCCTATTTGGAGGTTTTAGGAGACGCCTTTGCCTCAAGCGCAGATACCTTAGCGTCAATTTTAAGAAAGTACGTTTCGGCTTTAACGTAAATCTTATGGGCAGCTTCCATCTTTTTGTAAGCAGCAAGTAGCGCTTTTTCAGCAGCGGCAAGCTGGCTATGAATTTTAACTTTAGCTGAGGACTTGGTTTTAGCTTTACGAGGAGTGCTCTTTTTTGTTGACCTTTTTGCTGCGGTCTTCTTCAGCGGTGTTTTACTTCTTGAAGTTTTTTTCGTCGTGCGTCCCATCAAGACCTCCAATAGCAATCCATACTGATCACGTGAATTAGCAATTTATCTTAAATCAATTAACAATCAGTTGGAGTGAGGCGGGCGCTTAGGGATCGGCTAATGGATCCGCTACCGTGTCAGGATCTCACAGAAAGAAGTGAGGGCCCCTGCATTTCCGAGTTCCA
>BJGJ01000040.1 GCA_014190435.1 Methylocystaceae bacterium
CGCTGCGTAGCTAATAACAGAATAAATTGTCACGGCGCCTCGCTGCGCTCGCTTGTCTCTGGCACCTCAACATGAAAATGACGCATGACGCCATCCACGAGAGCCGCAGGTAGGAGCGTGAAGACCCGCATAGCGAGATACATAGAGTAAGGAAAAGCAATTATACCGCGTCGTTTTTCAAGTCCCCGCTGAATAATTTTAGCAGCTTTAATATCACTTATAGACCCTGGCTGCCATGATTTTGTTCGCGCTGACATGGGGGTTTTTACAAAGCCTGGGATGATAAGACTTACACCAATGCCGTGAGGCGCTAGAGCGCCGCGCAGGCAATCTGCCCACATATGGATGGCTGATTTGCTCGCGCAATATGCTGGCGAATAGGGAAGAGCGCGCACACCGGCCATAGAGCCAACAATGGCCAGTTGCCCACGACACCTAACCTGCATCATTGCAATAGCAGGTTCGATTGTATTGAGAACGCCAGAGAGGTTAATATCCAGCATTGCCCGCACTGCTGCAGGTGTTTCCATAATCTGGCCTGGAGAAAGGCCGCTTGCTATCCCAGCATTGGCGACAACGATATCAAGTGCTCTGTGTGCGTCTGCTTCATGGATGATCTGAGACATTTTTTCTTGGTCGCGGACATCGACAGTATATGCTTGTGTCTCAAAGGCTCCTTTTGCGCGACAAGCCATGGCTGTCTGTTCAAGTCGTTCTGAATCTCGGCCCAAGAGAACAAGGCTTGCTCCTTGTGCGGCGTATGCAAGAGCTAGTGCGCGTCCAATCCCACTAGAGGCACCCGTGATCAACAAGCGTTTCATGCAGAAGGCCCGGTCGGGGGGCGTAAACGTGCTTCGCCTATAATTGCTGGCAGACGCTGTGGACCGTGTGCGAAGAGCCGGACAAATATCTCTGTGTCTGAGACGCGTAATACTTTACCTGTGAGTTTCACGCTCTCTCCGCGTAGGATAGGCTGAACAAATTTTCCAGAAAGAGCAATAATTATCAGCTCGCTTCGCCAGTTTTTTAGCATGGGTTCAAAAGCGGCTAAAATTTTCATGCCATGTACAGGAGGTAAGGAAAAGCCGATTGACTGTGCAAGTGTTTCATCAAGATGTAAGGGGTTCGTATCGCCGGAGACATCGGCATAACGCTGCAACGCGTCTGCGTCGAAGGGGCCAATGATAACTTCTGGAAGTTTTTCTCCAAGTGTGATCGCGCAGCTCATGCTTTTGCTTTCATGATATCGTGCGGCACAAGGCGCAATATGGTTTCTATTGTAGCTACAAGCTTATTTGTTGTTGTCTTAATTGTAGCTTCAATGATCAGACGCGAAGGTTCGGTTTCGCGCTTCAACAGAACATAAAGATCATAGCTCTCGCCTAACGCTAGTTCTAGCGTATATAAAAAACTTTGAGACTCATGGACCGGGATAACGTCTTGAGAGCGACAAAGATCTTGAATAACTTCTAAGAGGATTGGCTCTGCCAGCCATACCGCAGGATAGGTAAGAGGCACAGATAGGCCGGCACCGCCAGTTTCTAATGCATAAGTTTTCGCTCGCTTGGGATCGACTTGCAGGCGTAAGGGACCAAGAGATAAGTGTTGTTGATCATTCTGCATGGGTAACGATCAGCACAGCATTAATTCCACCGAAGGCAAATGAATTAGACATGGCGGCCTGAATTTTATGTTTTTGTGCAATATTGGGAGTTGGGTTAATCGGACAACGTGTGTCTGCTTCAATAAAATTGATTGTTGGTGGAACGATTTGCTCCCTTAATGCATTGATCGCGATCGAGAGTTCCAAGCCGCCACTCGCCCCGAGTGCGTGACCATGGATTGGTTTTGTAGACGAGACAGGCACACTGCGACCGTAATCACCGAAAACGCGAATAATGGCCTCGGATTCAGTTATGTCGTTGGCATGTGTCGCTGTGCCGTGAGCGTTGATGTAATGGATATCTTGCGGACGCAGTTGGGCGTCTTCTAAAGCAAGCTCAATTGCATGGGACGCGCCCTCGAGATCTGGTCTTACCGGATCCTTTGCATCGCTTGTGGTGCCATAGCCTGCTAATTCGCATAAAGGTATATGACCTCTGGCGCGCGCTGCCTCAGCTGTTTCAAGAATAAATATAGCCGCACCTTCGCCTAAGGACATCCCATTACGGCCAAGGGAGAAAGGCCGGCAAAGATTTGGCGTTAAAACTCTCAATCCTTCCCATGCGCGAATGGTCGCATTAATTACACAAGCCTCAGCTCCGCCAACGATAGCCTTATCAATCATGCCTGATCGGATCATTTGCATGCCCAGTCCAAGAGCCTGGCTTGCTGATGAACATGCGCTGCCAATAGCAAATGTGGGACCTAAGCAGGAGTAGCGCATACCCAAAGTTGTGGGCGCGGCGCTTGGGATAAGTTTAGGTACGCTCAGCGTTTCTGGCCGTATTTTATCTACGTAATAACGATAAATACCGTCTTCAATTGTCTCCATGCCTCCAATGCCGGTGCCGATAATGACCGCGGTTTTGGGGCCGGCAATGCCTATGCGATCAAAGCCAGCTTGCGCAATAGCCTCATCGGCAGCGACTACAGAAAATTGCGTGAAGGGATCGCAAAATGGAAGAATATTTGGCTCAATATGGGCGCTCGGATCAAAATCTGGGACCTGAGCAGCAATCTTAATTCGCCCATCATAGGGTCGCCGTGTCTCTAGCGGCCGCACTTGGGATAGGCCATCCCGCGCAGCGCGCCATAAGAGGTCCGCTCCTAAACCAGAGGCGCTCGCCACGCCCATTCCAGAAATGACGACACGGCGTCCTGCCGTACGCCCAGAGGCGCGGGTCATTTACTGTTTACCGCGTTCTTTCTGAATCTGGTCAGCGAGCGCTTCAATAAGACTTTTAACATCTTTCGCTTCCTGGAGAGAGCCGTCCATCGGAATGTAGACGTTAAATTTCTCTTCTAGGGCCGTAAGAATCATGACAATGTCAACAGACTTGAGATCAAGGCTTTCAATTGTTGCATCCGGGGTAATTTTAGAAATATCAACCATGCCCTCGGAAGCAATTACCTCTTTAATCTCTTGAATTAATTGCGTGTTATCTGTCACAAATCCCTCCGTTCGGGTCTCTCCGGCCACAACAAGCAGACGCTGGATCCAGTTATGGAAGCGCTGGGACGCCGGGACACATCATCTTGGCTCAGCACGGTCTCGGAGTTACGATTCCTAAATCGATGAATTAGGGCTCGGTTCCGGGGTCGGAGAGGCCCCTGTCGCGTGAGGCGACACTTAACCTGGTTACGGGTTTTAGCGACGAAAATCAAAGGGGGCGTGTTGCCCGAGCATGTTTCCTGTGGCCCAAGGCGTCGCTTCATGCGAAAAGGCGCGGGAAACTTGAAAGGTTCGAGATAAAATGACTGCGCAAGAGACTGCAATCATAGGAGTTTTTCCACAGGCTAACGAGGCCGAATGGCGCAAACTTGTTGATCGGGCCCTCAAAGGTGGTTCTTTTGATACCCTTGTTTCAAAAACATATGACGCCATCAATTTGGTTCCCCTCTATGCGCGTGCGCAGTCGGCTGGACCGAGGGCATATCGCCGAACGCCTGGGCGCTGGTCTATTCTGTCACGCTTTGATCACGCAATGCCGGAAGTGGCTAATCAGCTTGCGCTTGAAAATCTTGAAGGCGGCACCGATGGACTGCATGTGGTTTTTGCTGGCGCGCAGGGCTCCTATGGCGGCGGGCTAACTGACGATAGCGCAGAAACAATTGCTATCGCCTTTAACAAGGTGCGATTTGATTTCAGCATCCCGATAATCATCGAGCAATCTCCGCTCGCGCCTCGCGCAACAGAATCAATTTTGCGTTTTATCGACCGCCATCATGTCGAGCCTTCTTTGACGCGCGTATCGTTTGGATATGATCCAATCGGCTTGCAAGCTATACACGGATTTCTTGCGCAGCCGTGGGCCAGCACATCCAAGCATTTTGCTGAAAACGTGAAGCAAGTCGCCACCAA
Source organism: Methylocystaceae bacterium (assembly GCA_014190435.1). Taxonomy (GTDB): domain Bacteria; phylum Pseudomonadota; class Alphaproteobacteria; order Rhizobiales; family Beijerinckiaceae; genus Methylocystis. Next base: position 4,025 of record BJGJ01000040.1, read on the forward strand.
GGGGTTTAAAATTGGCGCAGCAGTTGCCGATGCTCGGGTCATTCATTCAGCAGGCGGTACTGAAAGTCTAGAGTTAGCTTTTGCACTTGCTACAGCGCTCGCGTACCTTCGCGCATTGGCGGATAATGGCGTGAGTATTGATGAGGCTCGCAGTCTTATAGCCTTTCGTTTCGCAGTCGATGCAGATGAGTTTTTGAGCGTCGCAAAATTTAGAGCCATTCGGCGTCTCTGGGCGCGGGTAGAGGAGGTTTGCGGCCTCCAACCAAAGCCCGCGCTCGTTTCCGCTGAAACTGCTTGGCGCATGATGTCACGTCTCGATCCATGGAATAATATTTTAAGAGGTACTTTGGCGACATTCTCTGCCGCTATCGGAGGTGCTGATACCATTACTGTATTGCCCTTTACACAAGCCCTAGGAGCTCCCGATGCTTTTGCTCATCGTCTTGCTCGCGATACGCAGCTTGTGTTGCAAGATGAATCTCACTTAGAGGCAGTTGACGATCCAACTAGTGGGGCTGGTAGTTTCGAAGCCTTGACGCAAGAATTATGTTGTCGAGCGTGGGATGATTTCCAAAATATTGAAGCACAGGGGGGTGTTTCGAAAGTACTTGAAAATGGAACGCTTCAAGGACTTCTTGCCGAAACTGCTAGCCTAAGAGCAAAGAATATAGCGCGAGCTAGAGAAAAGCTCATTGGCGTTAATGAATTTCCAGATATTCATGAAAAAGAACTTCATGTGCTTTCATCGTATGACACGCGATGGCGCAGCTTAACGGTGCCTCAAAACGCATTGAAGTCGCCAGCCTTAGCCCCTCATCGGCTTTCAGAGCCATTCGAAGCTTTACGAGATGCTTCAGACGCCCGGCTTAAAAAAGTCGGTGCTAGACCAAAAATTTTTTTAGCTAACCTTGGCCCCATCGCTGTTTTCACCGCGCGTGCAAATTTTTCTAAAAACTTTTTTGAAGCAGGAGGCATCGAAGCGATTTTTGGTCCTGAGACAGAGAAAAATGGTGATATTATAGAAGCTTTCCGTAAATCTGGGGCAAAACTCGCCTGTCTTTGTTCAAGCGATCGTTTTTATGCTGATCAAGGAGAACAGCTGGCAAGAGAATTAAAACAAGCCGGTGCCAAGCTTTACCTGGCTGGAAGGCCGGATGCATTAGAGCAACAACTGCATCAGTCTGGCATAGAAAGCTTCATTTATGTTGGATGTGATATGTATGAGATTTTAAGTGATGCATTTGATGAGGCAAAATGAACAGAGTTGTTTTAATTACTGGGCTCATTCTGATTGTCGCTGATGCTTGGGCGGCGGCATCAAAATCGACTGAGCCAGTGGGTTTAGGAAATGCAAACGGTTCTTGGTCGGTGCAGGCGACAACGAGCGTAGGCTCCTGCTCAAACTTGATCCCAGATAGTTTGGTTATCGTAGATAATAAAATATCTGAAACAACTGGAGCCAATGTTTCAGTTTGGGGATATATAGATGAAACTGGTGCGATTACTGCGCGCTTTACAAGCTCAGATGGGCATGTTGCGCGTTTTCATGGGCGGTTTCGAGGATCAAATGGTGCCGGCGCTTGGTCTTCTTCAACAGATCTATGCGGAGGAAGTTGGCGCGCTGTGCGTCAGTAGCAATTCTAGCATTTAATAAAACTAGTTTTCATTCTCTTCATTATGCAACAAGCCATTAGATCCCGTTTGTTGTGTTGTTTGTGAGCCAGAGGCAGGGGCCATAGTAGCGGCGTCTATCACCCCAAGGCCATCACGTTGATAGATATCATCCCTAAATTGAGTAACGCCATCAGGCGCTCCCCAACCGGTTACATAAACCCAGTAAACAGGAACGGCGGGCATAATTTTAACATCCACGCGTTCACCAGAAGCAATAACTTGATCAATATGGTCGCGATCCCAGCCAGGAGTCTCTCGTAGTAAAAAGGCAACATAGTCGCGCACATTTTGTAGTCGAATGCATCCCGATGATACAAAACGAAAATCATCTCCGAATACGCCTTTGGCGGGAGTATCGTGCATATACACGCCGTAGGGGTTCGCGATATCAATACGAACTACGCCAAGAGAATTAAAATCGCCGCCAATATCCTGACGAAATTTATAATTCATCGCATCCAACGAGCGCCAGTTAATTTGCTCAGGCTGGAGCTCCTGCCCATCCTTATTATAGACGCGAATATGGCTATCACGAAGATAATTTGGATCAGCCTGCATCTTAGGAATTAGATCTTTGCGAATGACCGATGCGGGCACAGTCCAGAATGGATTGAAGTTTATCTGGATCGCTTTTGTCTGCATTACCGGCGACTGTCGATCAATTTTGCCAACGCCAGCAATATGATGGGTGACCACTGCGCCATTTTCTACTGTTTCGACTTGCGCAGCAGGAATGTTGGCGGTGACATATCTGTTGCCAAGGTCTTTTGAAAAACTACGCAAGCGCACCAGATTAGTTTCAAGCTGACGGAGGCGGGTTTCGGCGGGCACATTGAGTGCAGTGAAGGTTTGTTGGTTGACTATGCCTGTTTCAATTATTCCGTGGCGCGCCTGGAATCTTCGTACGGCCGCCTCAACATAAGAATCAAAAATTGGGCTTGCGCCAGTTTCAGAACCAATGTCTCCAGAAATAATCAATCTTTTCCTTAGTACTGAGACAGCGGGGCTGTTTGTCCCAAGTCTAAGCTGGTGCGTCGAGGAAACTTGGGGCCAGCCGCCATTAGCGACAATATTACGGAAGCGATCAATGGCCGCCTCTGTCGCTACGACAGTCTGCTCGGATAAAATAGGTGTCGTTGACCTTGAGACTGTAAGGCGTGCGTCAGCATCATAGCGTTGCGCCCACTCTGCTTGTTCTTCCGCTCGAGCCGGGCCGGCCGTCACTTGACTGAGCGTCGCCAAGATAAGACTAGCGGAAAGATGAAAGATCGCATAATTGCGCACCGAAGACTCCAATTCTTTCAAGGTCACGGGTTTTTTTACCGGCAGTTTTGAAAAGCCGATGGCTTCAAGCCTAGTAACTGATTTGATGTGGGGGTGATTCTTCTCAATTATAAGAGGCGAATAGTCCGGCGAATTTGTGGCCATTTGGTCTCTGGAGCTCAGATAATGGGAGTTTTCTCAACATCTGGGCTCCTGTGCTGGGGTTTCTATCAGCCCGCCACCGTCATAGAGCGCCCGTCGAGTAAAATTAAAATGTTCTGCAAATCGATTTATTGGAAACCTTTTTTAAGTTTTGTTGTAGTCTCTGATTAAGCCAGATTGCGCCAGGCGCGATGCATTCAGCGTTTTCTCGTTGCACTGTATTTCGCAATTAAAAGAACAGAATTCATCGGATAGGTTTAATAGAGGAGTTTCTTGCGCGAGCTGAAGTAAACGCAGGACGACTTCATCTATGCGTCGCTCAGCGAGCAATCGGGCGTTGAGAGAGGCGGTGCGGAGCGCATCGGAGTGAATTTTTACAACTAGTTCAAGATTTTCACGGTTGTAAAGAGTAATTGGGCCCAGAGCTTTGATGGGCTCATCTAGCATATGATGGCACCGTTGTAAGAGGCGCTTAATGTTGTCAGTTTGCGCGCCACAAAGGGTATTCAAGAAATACAATGCTTTCACAAAGTGACCAAAGGAATAATGCATCGCTTAAGATCACACTAATGAGAAATATCAGGAAAAACACCATAGCTCTATCTCTTTGAGCAGTAATTTCAGAAAGTTTCAAAAGAAGGTTAGTGGCTGGTAAATTTATGAATTATTTTTGGATAACTATTAACGAAGCTTTTAATATACGCTTCTCCAGCCGTCTCGCTCGAGGCGCTCTTGTGGGAGGTAGCGTGCTTTATAAGCCATTTTTGGCGAGCCATCGACCCAATAACCTAAGTAAAGGTAGGGCTTATTTGCTGCTTTTACACGCATAATATGATCAAGAATCATAAATACACCTAGCGATCTTTCTCTCATAGTTGGATCGTAGAAAGAATAAACCATAGACAATCCATCGCTGAGATGGTCGGTCAGGCAGCAGGCTACAAGAGTTCCAGTCGGATTATGTAATGATCTATGACGGTATTCAATTATTTGAGTTTCAACATAACTATCCTCAATCATCATCTGATAATCATTGAAACTCATATGCGCCATTCCGCTTTCTACATGGCGCACGTGAATATAGCGTTGAAATAGATTGAATTGTTCAGTGCTGGCGCGCTTCTCCAGAGATATGGCGGTCAGATCTGTATTCCTTCCTATTATACGCTGTTGTGAGCGCGAAGGTTGAAATTCATTTGATCTCACCCGGACAGAAATGCAGGCATTGCATCCCTCGCAGGCAGGTCGATAGCCAATTGTTTGTGAGCGACGAAATCCAACACGAGTTAAGGCATTATTAAATGTTTTTGCGCGCAGGCCAACTAGATGGGTAAAAACTTTTCTCTCCATACGACCAGGCAAGTAAGGGCATGGCGATTCAGAGGTCAGATAAAATTGTGTCGTATCGCAGAGTTCTTTAGTCAATCGAATTAAATTTCTGTGTTTGCCCGCAACCAAGGAGAGTTCATCTTAATGAATCTGATTTATTGCTGCGACGAATGACGATGACGTCTGCGATAATATCATGCAGGCATCGTTTGTCTTTGTTAAAAAGAGAAGCTAGTAGCAGCGGCGGCAAAAGCCAGGTCACATAAAAAAGGACTGCATGAACGGCTGCTTGCAGGAAAGACGCCGGCGCGCCATTGAAGGCCCGCATTTCAAGATCCATAAAGGCCATGCCAGGAGTAGCCAGGCGTGTGCCAGAGATTGTTAGGCCATTGTAAAAAAACGCAACAATGGGAAACAGAGGGGGGAGTAATAGGGCTGACATACCAAAGCTAAGAATTAAGAGGCTTAGGAATACAGCGGCCGATAATGTTGATACAAGTAAAAGATCAAGGCAGACTGCTATGATCCGGCGGGTGCGGACGCCCTCTAAAGCTTGAGGTGGAATTAAGGGTGCGGTTGAGGCGTTGGGGGTGCGGCCAACTTTAGAATATTGATCCAATTCTTTATTACTCATATTTAAGTCCTAAGCGCATTAGGCTGAAAATAAGATGTTGACTTATTTTTGTGGGCTTTCAAGCCCTATATCTTGGGAAAGCGAGGATTAATACCATGATTGCCTTGACGCCGGAGTGTTTAAGAGTAAAGCATTTTAAAAGTTAGGCCTAATTTACTCAGGCGCAGTCAATTGCGTCCCGCATCGGAAATAATTTCATGAAATCGAATGCTGTTAATACTAGTCATTTGCGCGCGTTCATTGAGCGTATCGAAAAGCTAGAGGAAGAAAAGCGAGCAATCGCAGATGATATTAAAGATGTGTACGCTGAGGCCAAAGGCACGGGATTTGATGCAAAAGTGATGCGTAAAATCGTATCGATAAGACGTCAGGATAAAAGTAAACGGCAAGAAGAAGAAGAGATTCTTGACCTCTATCTCACAGCCCTGGGTATGGAGTAGAGCGCAATTATTTGGACCAAGCTTTATTCTTAGATTTTTGTGCTTGCAACCTTTGATTGAGAGATGGGGCTCTCGATGCAATTCTGAAACTATAGGAAATTTTCTACTTTTTTCTTTATGCAGCTGGCTTATTGGAGTTGACAATTTTTAACTATAAGAGCTTTGCACAATCTATTTTTGTTTATTTAAGTGAAGAAGATGTCGCTCTCCTTTGACTACTCAGGTGGCCAGCTGACTGGTCGTGGCTTTAGGGTGCATTATTATGAGCGCTTAGCGGCAGATAAAGAAATATGCGATTAAATCCGGCGGGGAAATTGGGAATTTCGCCATATATTTTGAAACCGACGGTCTCGTAAAAATGGGCGGTGTTTGTATCAAATGTATCGATATAAACGCCAATATAATTACGCTTATACGCAAGCTCTTTGGCTGCGCTGATGAGTTTTTTTGCGTATCCTTGACGGCGATAGTTTTGCTCCACCCAGAGATGGCGAATATAAAGCCAGCGCCAATGTATTAGACCATTAAGCCCACCAATAATGCCGATGTCGTCTTGTCTGATCAAAATGGAAATATACGCCTCTTCGCGCGCACCATAGCTTTGCGTCATTTCTGAGCCTAAGCGATTTGCTAATTCCTGAGATTCGGCTGATGTTACTTCGATTCTTGTCTTTTCAATTGACTCTTTCTTGCTCATAATCACACTTATGCCTCAGAAAATTTTCTTATGCTCATTGTGCGTTTTTTTAAACATATCGGCAATGGCAATTGCTCAAGAAGAATGTGGGCCGGTGCGCCTAACACAGGAGGATTTGAATAGCGAGCGTTTTAAGGACTATCAATCTGTTTTTGAGGCGTGTACGGCGCAGGATCGTTCGCGCTTAGCTATTCGACGCATGAAGATTGATGATGAAGTATTGTTGCTCACAGTAGATCCTATGACCCTAGAAACGGGGTTAGAACGAGAACGATGTTTAAGCTGCGCGCAGACTCAAGAACAAGACTATGCCTCAACGCGATTTTTCCAGGCCTTAAACATCAGCCGTCCCGGGCTCTTTAACGCTGGTCTAACTCATGGCACCGGAGACGGTGTTTATCTTACCGGCGATCTTTGCCCCAGTGGAAAACCATTGGATCGGAATTTTATAGAAGAGGTAATTAAACTTTCTCCTATGGCCCCGCTGGCTCTGGCTGTTTCAGGCACCTGGTTGGTCCGCCATAAAATAGATTTCGCATGGCTTTTAAATAAAGTTCAACATCAAGAGTTAAAGATAACATGGGTGAACCATTCATATACGCACCCCTATATTCCTGGGTTGCCTAATCAACAAAATTACTTAATGAAGGCAGGCGTTAATCTCGATCAGGAAATATTCGAGACAGAAAAGCAATTAATCCTCCAGGGTGCCGTACCTTCGGTTTTTTTTCGCTTTCCTGGGCTTGTTGCTGATGAGTCTTTGCAGACTCAACTGCGCGCGCGCCACCTCATCGCGCTCGGGGCGGACGCGTGGCTAGTTTTAGCGCCAGCGCCTAGGCCAGGATCGATTGTGCTCGTTCATCCAAATGGCAATGAGCCCCAAGGTTTGAGGCTATTCTCGAAATACCTGCGAGACGGCAAAATGCCTTTGCCATTTCGATCTATTAACGAAGCGCCGTAAAGTTGCCGTTGGCAGGCCGAAGTTCCTTTCATTGACAAGGTATCCCGCGCCTCTTATCTCTCCGACGGGAAGACCGCGCCGATCGAGTAGTCCGGGATCGGGCCATGTTATAAGCGGCTGTTTTTCCAAATTAATTCATCGGTTATGCCCCACCGCTCTCGGCGGTGATTGGGCCATAATAGAAAGGTCTTTTTCATGATCGGCGCCTTGGCCAAAAAGATTTTCGGCACGGCCAATGACCGTCGGTTGAAGACTTATGCGCCGCAAGTCAAAGCAATTAATGCGCTTGAGCCTCAGCTTGAGGCGCTTAACAATGACCAACTCCGCGATCGCACCGAATTTTTCCGGAATGAAATCGCTGCGGGCAAAAGCTTAGATGATTTGTTGGTGCCGGCTTTTGCAACGGTTCGCGAAGCCGCGAAGAGAACTTTGGGGCAGCGTCATTTCGACGTACAGCTCATCGGCGGCATGGTGTTGCATGAAGGCGCGATCGCTGAAATGCGAACTGGCGAAGGTAAGACGCTTGTTGCAACGCTTGCTGTTTATCTAAATGCCCTTTCAGGTAAGGGCGTGCATGTTGTCACTGTCAATGATTATCTTGCTAAGCGCGACAGTGAATGGATGGGACAAATCTATCGCTTCCTGGGTCTTACTGTTGGCGTTGTTGTTCACGACGTCTCGGATGAAGAACGCGCCAAGGCTTATGCATGCGATATTACCTATGGCACTAACAATGAGTATGGCTTCGATTATCTGCGCGATAATATGAAGTATGAATTCTCTCAGATGGTGCAAAGAGGGCATAATTTTGCTATTGTTGATGAGGTTGACTCTATTCTCATTGATGAGGCTCGGACGCCACTCATTATTTCAGGACCAGTTGATGATAAATCTGACCTTTACAATATAATAGATCGACTGATCCCTAAGCTTGATTCTGAAGATTTTGAGCTTGATGAAAAGCAGCGCACCATTCATCTTACAGATGCCGGTAATGAGCATATGGAGCAGCTTCTTATTGATGTTGGGGCGTTGACTGAGGGCGCTTTGTATGAAGCGCATAATGTGACACTTGTTCACCATATTAATCAGGCCTTGAGAGCGCATAAGCTATTTCAAAAAGATAAAGATTACATTGTTCAGAAAGATGAAGTTGTTATCATTGATGAGTTTACTGGCCGCATGATGCCAGGGAGACGTTATTCAGAAGGTCTTCATCAGGCGCTAGAAGCAAAAGAACATGTCAAAGTACAGCCAGAAAACGTAACGTTAGCGTCAATTACTTTTCAAAATTATTTCCGTCTTTACGATAAGCTTGCTGGAATGACAGGAACGGCCTCGACTGAGGCTAATGAATTTGCTGAGATTTATAAGCTTGATGTCGTTGAAATCCCCACTAATCGAAATGTCCAACGCATAGACGATGACGATGAAGTTTATCGTACTTCAAAAGAAAAGCTTAAAGCAATTGAAACAGAGATCCAAGCCGCTGGCGCGCGTATGCAGCCATTGCTTGTAGGCACTACCTCTATTGAGAAATCAGAGCAACTTGCCGAGTTTTTAGTCAGCCAAGGTTATAAAATGATTGACTTCGCCGATCCAAAAGGATTGTCGAAGCTTTACGAAGCTGCGCGCTCAGGCCGCCCTTCGAAAATGTTTGCTGTTCTTAATGCTCGTTTTCACGAACAAGAAGCTTATATCGTAGCAGAAGCGGGCGTTCCTGGAGCAATTACAATCGCGACGAATATGGCGGGTCGCGGCACAGATATTCAATTGGGTGGAAATGTTGAAATGCGCGTTGCGCAAGAGTGTGCTTCCCTAGAAGGGGAGGAGCGTTCGGCACGAGAAAAAGAAATCCGCACTGAAATTTCTGATTTCAAGGAAAAGGCCCTCGCGGCGGGAGGTCTTTACATCATCGGTACTGAACGTCACGAAAGTCGACGTATTGATAATCAATTACGAGGTCGTTCAGGCCGGCAAGGCGATCCGGGCCGTTCTAAGTTTTTCTTGTCTTTGCAAGATGATTTAATGCGTATCTTTGGCTCTGAGCGACTTGATAGCATGCTTGTGAAGCTTGGTCTGGAGGATGGAGAAGCAATTGTCCACCCCTGGATTAATAAAGCAATTGAGAAGGCGCAGCATAAGGTAGAAGCGCGTAATTTTGATATTCGCAAGAATATTCTTAAATTTGATAATGTGATGAATGATCAGCGTAAAGTCATGTTCGAGCGTCGACGTGAAATTATGGCTGAAGAAAGTGTTGAAGAGCAAGTTTCGGACATGCGCGCTGAAGTGGTAGAATCTATCGTCTCCCGGCATATCGCACCCGATGCATACGCCGAAGCGTGGGATGTTGCGGGGTTAGAATCGGAGGCTCGCGATACGCTTAACCTAGACCTTCCCGTAACTCTTTGGGCACAGGAAGAAGGTATCGCTGAGGAAGAAATTAAAGATCGATTGCTCGAGGCAGCAGACTCAGCTTATACCGAACGTGTCGATAAAAATACTGAACCAATGTCTCGGTTGATTGAGAAGCAAGTAGTTTTACAGTCTCTTGATATGCTGTGGCGAGAACATCTCATCGCCTTAGATCATCTGCGTCAGGTGATTGGCTGGCGTGGTATGGCGCAAAGAGATCCGCTTAATGAGTATAAGTCTGAGGCTCTAGAGTTATTCCGTGCGCTCATGACTCGTTGGGACGAGGCGGTTACTGCGCAGCTCATGCGTGTTGAGGTGAGTTTTGAAGCTCCCGCCTCATCGTTGCCTGACTTGCCGCCAATGGAATTCTCGCACCCTGATCCTTTGGCGCTGACCGCAGCTGAAAATACAGATCAGTCGATGCTGGCTGATTTGAATGCGCGACTGTCGGCGGCAGATTTTTCATCACCCTATGCTGCGACAGAGACAGCTGTCGCTAGAGACGCTGCAAATCCTGCAAGCTGGGGCAAGGTCGGTCGCAACGAAGCTTGTCCCTGTGGCTCAGGAAAGAAATATAAGCACTGCCATGGTCAGCTTGTTTAACAAATAAAATCAAATACTTATAAAAATATTCACCATATGCAAACCCTATGCAAATGCATCTTTTGGCTGCATTGTAGGCAGAAAATAGGCGTTTTTATAAAATGTAATCAGTTACTTGTAGGCAGATGTAGACAAAATTTGATTGCATATAATGGTTGCTAATTAGCCCCATTTCCACATACTGCGTGTTAAGCAGAGTGAAGGGCTGTGAAATGGAAGACGCTGTTTACGTACGCGATGGACTTGTAGTTTTTTCACGCGACGGCATTTACCAAATGCGTCTGAAAATAGCCCCACAGCGTTATGTGTATAAAAGTCTCAAAACACGCAACAAGCGTGATGCAGTTGAGAAAGCACGACGTGAGTTCTTTAAGTTTGAGGATAGAGCAGAGCAAGGATTGGCTTATGTAACGCCAACCGTAAAGAAGGTGTTGGCAGAGTATGAAAAATTTAGAACAAAAGAAAATGAGCAAGGTCGCACTAAAGATGCCATGCTACGTCAAATAAAAAGGGTTCAGAAATTTTGGATTGAATTTGTAGGCGACAAACAAATAGATAAAATTGATAATTAAGAATTTGAAAATTACGAAACATGGAGGCGTGATTACTATTCCAAATACGCAAAACTCCCTCGCAATGCTTCATTAGTACCAACAGATAAAACACTTAAATGGGAAATTACGTTTTTTAAGACGGTAATCAAGTGGGCTACACAAAAAGGCTATAGGGGTAATAAACCTATGCCTACTTATGTATTCAAACTTAAAAACTATCGCTCACGTCCGGCATTTGAAATGCAAGAACATAGAAAAATAATAATGACTATGCGTAAACGTATAAGAGAAACAACTAATCCTGCTTGGAAATATGCAAGAGAAATGCTGCTCAAGCAGCCTTACATGAGTTAATCCAGCTTATCCTTCAGGTCGGCGGCAATAATATCCGCGTTATGAGAGATCCAACGCGGGGAGGCCTTGCCTCAGCTTTAAACGAACTGGCTGAAAAATCGGAC
>BJGJ01000041.1 GCA_014190435.1 Methylocystaceae bacterium
TCTAATTAGTTACGTAGATAAAACTTTTTTTAAGAGTTAAAATGTCTGCTAAGTTCTAACGATAATGACACTAAATTTAACTCTATTTTGCATCATGAATAAGTCAGGGAAATAATCCTTGGCTTGATAATTTTGGGTTTCATTAAAATAATGCAGCGCAGCATAGAATGTGTTAATCTATGGGGCTGTGTTTTACGAATATTCTGCTAAGGTGAATCTATCTCAGGGAGGGTTGTTGATGAAGCGAAGAGAATTTCTCAGTTCTTTTGGCGGCGTCCTGAGCGTCTCAGCGCTAAATCCTGGATTTCTTTCCAAAGCTTTTGCCGCTGGAGAAACTACCAATCTTCCCTTTGCTAACGGCCGGCGTCCCCTTGTGGCTTATCCTGGAAAACGTCCCCTAATTCAGCTGACAGCGCGACCGCCTCAGCTAGAAACGCCTTTTAACATATTTGATGAAAGTATTTTAACGCCTAATGACGCTTTTTTTGTGCGCTATCATATGGCTGATATTCCGTTATCAATAGATCCAGAGAAATTTTTGCTAACTATAAAGGGGAATGTAGAGCGCACCCTCTCGCTCACGTTACAAGATTTAAAATCAAAATTTGATCCAATCGAAATCGTTGCTGTTAATCAATGCTCTGGTAATAGCCGTGGGTTTATTGAGCCGCGCGTTGCGGGGGGGGCAATTAGGCAATGGGGCAATGGGTAATGCGCGTTGGAAGGGTGTTTCCTTACGCGCGCTTCTCGATCGAGCTGGCCTTCAGGCTGGAGCCAAAGAAGTAACATTTGCCGGCCTTGATGGGCCAGTGCTTCCTGAAACGCCAGACTTTGTAAAAGCGCTTGATCTGGATCACGCGCGGGATGGCGAAGTTATGGTCGCCTATGCCATGAATGGCGAAGATCTTCCCTGGTTAAACGGCTATCCCTTGCGGCTTGTTGTGCCAGGATTTTATGGAACCTATTGGGTCAAGCATCTTAATGAAATTAATGTGATTGTTCATAATTTTGACGGCTACTGGATGACGAAGGGTTATCGAATACCGGCAAATAATTGCGCCTGTACAGAGCCGGGTCAGTCTGCCTCAGCGAGCGTCCCAATTAATCGATTTAACGTGCGGTCATTTATTACAAATTTAAAAAATGGCGCATCTTATCCTGCAGAAAAGGATATAATAGTTCAGGGTATCGCCTTTGATGGGGGTAGTGGCGTGAAACAAGTGCTTCTCTCATCCGATAATGGTGCTACATGGCGTGCGGCAGAACTTGGTGATGACTACGGCAAATATTCCTTCCGACAATGGCGAAGCTCTCTTAAGCTGCCAAAAGGCATGCATAATATAAAAGTATGCGCCACTAATCATATTGGCCAATCGCAACCCATGCAGCCGTTATGGAATGCGCCAGGCTATATGCGTAACGCTGTCGAGACTGTTCAACTGCATGCTGTGTGAGGCGTCATATGTTCTTTTCGCAAGCTAAGCTTTTAATCCTAAGCCTAGCGTCTACTTTATGCTTTATGGCGGTATCTCACGCTAAGCCACTAAGCTATAGCCTGCCTGATCAAGAAACGCTCTTAAGGTCGGGGCCTGGAAGCGAGGTTGTGCAGAATAATTGTCTGTCCTGTCATTCAGCGGATTACATTGAAACTCAACCTCCCAAACAGGGTATTAAATTTTGGGAGGGAGAGGTGAATAAAATGATTAAAAATTACCATGCGCCAGTTTCAGAATCTGACGCAAAAATCATTATTGATTATTTATCCAATCAGTATTGACAGAGAGATCTTTTCTTAATGTCAAATCTATTATTTTTTTAAATTTATGATCTTAAGGTAGATCGGACACATGGACTGTGCCATCAGGTTCAATGTGGCTAAATTTGATTTCTAACGTTCTAAGAAACTCCTGCAAGCCTGCGTCTTGTATTGGTAAAACATGAGCATCTGCTCCAGATTCATTATGATGCGAGTGCCAATAGCCTGGTGGCGTGATAAAACTTGCGCCAGCCGCCCAATCTTCTCGGTGTGGATTTTTAATCCAGCCATCTGCGTCAAGTTCAGTACCAATTAATGTGTAACATCCTGGCTTGCAGTCGATGACAAAATCAAGCGCAACCGACTCATGTCGGTGCGGAAGTTGAGATTTGCCTGTAGGCAGCAGCCCATACATTGCCCATAATGTTTGGCTAACTGTTCGAGTCTGTGGGAAGGATTTATTTGCCAGTAATACGCTGATGCGATTTGCTGAGGCGGTTGACGCGTTTGCAGTAACCTCTTTAAGTTTTTGCTCGGCCTTCGCGTGTTTATAAAGCGTGGGTTTGAAGCGTTGTACGGTCGGCGTCACACCAAGATAGGCTAGAAGCGGCGCGTCATGCACCCAATATATTCCAGATCGCCCCTGGCTATAATGAAGCGCTTGACTATGTGCGGGGAGAACAATGAAATCTCCTTGACGCCAAAATATTGACTGGCCGCAGACGTCGGTGCGTCCTTCTCCTCTAAAGATAAAAAATATCTGGCTTGTTGCAATCGCCGAGGTTTGGATAAATCCATCTGATATTCTTATGAAATTAGCGCAAAGAGCAGGCGAGGTTGCAGGGCCGTCACAATTTAACGCCTCACTTATATCCAAAGGCAAAATGCACGAGTCGTTTCCCTCAAAAAAGGAAGGAGAAAAGCTTTTATAAGGAATAGCCGTGATAATATTTTGAACGAGTGGGTTTGCAGCTGAAGAATAGTCATAATAGAGGGCGTTGGCTTCAAGATTAGTTATGTCCATAACGCCCTCAGATAATTTTAGGTTTAAAAATGTTTCAAAGTGAAGCTGAGAACTCTTTTTTAGGATTGCCTTGTATTTTAGGGCTTTAAATTTGGAAGGGAAGGGCTCTATTTAACTGACTAAGCCTAACTTTTTTTAAACTGAGCCGAAATTTCTGTTACTTATCCTTCAGATTCCAGGATTTCAGAGACAGGGAGAGGGGATATTTCAATCTCTTTGATGCCCTATGCTCAATTAAGCGCATCTGCTAAATGCGCGCTGTTACGATCCATGCTTGCGCTGGCGCTAAAAGACCGGTGGATGTTTCAAATTGTTTTAATTTCTGCGTTAAATCACTTTTTATAATATCTTGTTTTGACTTCAATTCATCATTGAAGGCTTGCGCAACGCTTAAAGCTTTCAGGAGAAAGCGGGCGGCGTCTTCAGGAGTATTATCGGATTTTCCGACGTGAATTTTCCCTGACCAGGGTGAGATCTCAATATCCTTAAGCGAAGCGGCCTGGAGAATTTCTCTGATATAGTCTGGTTCTGCATAGGCAAACGGACCTGGAGCGCGCGCTTCAAGCGGGGGTAGGTCAACATATTTTTCGAGCGCCTCACGCACGCTCAGCATCCAAAGATTAGTTTTTAGAGACGACCAGCAAGAAAAGACGAGGCGCCCCTCAGGTTTAAGAGAGGTTCTTAGGTGCGAGAAAGAAGCTTTTGGATTTTTAAAAAACATCACCCCAAATCTTGAAAATAAGCAATCTGCAAATTTTTTTGGAACCATAATTTTAGCGGCGTCTCCGGCAAGAAAACTGACATTATTCAGATTTGCGGCGATAACTCTTTTGCGAGATTCATTGATCAGTTCCTGAGAAATATCAATACCAAGAACGAGACCGGTGTTGCCGACATGTTGACCTAATTCTATTGTCGTAAGACCGGCGCCGCATCCAATATCGATAAAATTTTCACCCATTTTGGCTTTAGCGCAGTCTAGTAACGTCCGGCCAATAGGCTGAATCATTTCTTCAAAATCTACGATATTTTCAAGCCATTTCTGCCCTCCCTTATCTGACCAGTGTTGTTCTTGGGTCTCGGGAGTATTTTTTAAATCAGGCATAAAAGTAGACTCAATTGAGAGAAGTATATTTTTTGTGTAAATAGAGCAGGAGACTCCAAAAGTAAAATTTCACATAAAATCGAACTAATTATAAAAAATGATGTTTTGGAGAAAAAGATCCCTCTCTTCAAACTATCGTCATGAAATGGATTTTTTTAAAACACCTTAGCAAAGGCTGCAGCGCCTATTGGCGCGACAACGCTATCCTGATGGCTTGATTTTTTATTGATAAAAGAAGAATTTTTTTTCTGGGATAATAGGGTTGGCGCTTTTACATCTTCTACATCTGTGAACAGGTGTTCAATCTGGTTGATACAATTTTCAACGTGCTTATTTTGTAAGGAATAATAGACTTTCTTTGCCTCGCGGCGATTGCTTATGAGATTTGCGTGGCGTAATTCGGCAAGTTGTTGGCTGAGGGCAGGCTGGCCAATATTAGTGGCGTCATCAATTTCGCCAACTGTTTTTTCTCCATGAGCGAGAAATGACAGAATCATCAATCTTTGTGGTTGAGCATAATTTTTCATCATCTCAGCCGCCGCGCGCGCCTTAGTTTTAGACTGATAAATCATGTCTTATCTTTCATTAATTTATAAAACCAATCATGCCCCGTTAAGGGTAAAAATACAGTAGGCAGCGTTTGATCGGGAGGCGCTAGCACATCTTTTCCTGGACGCCATCCTTCAGGTGTAAAGACTTGTCCAGAAGCAGTCTTCTGCAAAGCTAAAATGATGCGAATAATTTCATCCACTGAGCGTCCGACTGAAAGCGGGTACCAAGTGATCGCGCGGATTACGCCTTCGGGATCGATAAAATAACTTGCGCGCATGGCGGAAGAGTCTGCTGACTCATCGTCAATCATTCCATAGGCACGTCCAATCGCCATAGAGGGATCTTCAACTATAGGAAAATTAATGTTTACATCGAAGCTTTTTTGAATCGTTTGAACCCAAGCGACATGCGCATAGAGACTATCAACAGAAAGTCCCAGCAATGCGCAGTCGAGGCGGTCGAATTCCTGTTGCGCCCGCGCGAGCGCGACAAATTCGCTTGTGCAGACGGGGGTAAAGTCTGCGGGGTGTGAAAAGAAGAGGAGCCAGCGGCCGCGATATTGCTGCAGGCTACGCGTGCCCTGCGTGGTCCTAGCGCGGAAATTAGGCGCAAGATCACCGATTTTCAATGATCTACAGTCAGTAGAGGAAGGTGCGGCGTCCACTAAAGGCTCCGTTTTGGGCGAGTTCTTGACTTTTGGCGTCTATTAATTTACATATTTACATAGTTTATGAAAGTCAATTAAAAATTTGGAGCTTGTTATGGGTGACGCCAATCTTGCAGCTGCCGCTGATCAGATCCGCCTGGCTTTGGCGTCTCAAGTCTCTCGGCCTGTTGTGCAAAGCTTTTTTGATGAAACGACTTTTACCGCAACGCATGTCGTTCATGACCTGCAGACACGCCACGGCGCTATTATCGACAGTGTATTAGATTTTGATCCAGCTTCTGGACGCACCTCTAAAAATTCAGCCGACGCTGTAATTTCCTATGTGCGCAACACTAATCTTACAATTGATTGGCATCTTGAGACGCATGCACATGCCGATCATCTTTCTGCGGCCCCTTACTTACAAGAAATATTAGGTGGTAAACTTGCTATCGGCGCACATATCAAGACAGTACAGCAAGTTTTTGGAAAAATTTTTAATTTTGGATCGGAATTCGCCAGAGATGGATCGCAGTTTGATCAACTCTTTTCCGACGGTGATAAATTTCATCTGGGTAATATGCCCGTTATGTGTCTTCATGTTCCCGGTCATACGCCCGCAGATCTAGCCTATATCATTGGTGATTGCGCCTTTATTGGCGATACGCTTTTTATGCCCGATTACGGCACAGCCCGTGCTGATTTCCCAGGTGGGGATGCGCGCCAACTCTTTAAGTCCATCCGTCGCTTACTGGCTTTGCCAGAAGAAACAAAAATCTATCTCTGTCATGATTACAAAGCCCCTCAGCGTGATCGATTTGTCTGGGAAACAACAATTGGCGCGCAAAAGCGCGGCAATATACATGTTCATGACAAAATAAAAGAAGACGATTTTGTTGAAATGCGGAACAAGCGCGATGCAACGCTCGATTTGCCAACGCTCATTCTTCCCTCTGTCCAAGTCAATGTTCGAGGTGGCCATTTACCTCCCGCAGAAGATAATGGCGTGAGATATCTCAAACTTCCTCTTGACCTTCTATGATGGAAATTTGGAATCGCGCCCAGCCGCTACAAGGGTTTATTGGCGGTATACTGATTGGAGCTTCCTGTGCGCTTATGTTGGTGCTTTTAGGAAGAATTGCCGGTGTCAGTGGTTTGCTGGCCCGGGCAATGCAGCTAACACGTCCGCGCAAGCACGACACAATTGCTATCTTCTTTATTTTGGGGCTGCCTTTGGGCGCTTTAGTTATCGACCAGACCCACGGACCTATTGAGATCATTTATCCAAATGGAGATTTATTTTTAATCTTGGCGGGCTTGCTTGTTGGGTTTGGCGCGCGGTTGGGATCTGGCTGCACCAGCGGTCATGGCGTCTGCGGTATCTCACGACTCTCCCCGCGTTCTCTCCTCGCAACCATAGTTTTTATGGTCAGTGGTTTTATAACTGTCGCCTTGATGCGAAGCGTAGGACTTGCATCATGAAACTTACCTCTTTTGCTTCCTTTCTCTCCGGTCTGTTGTTTGGCGCAGGACTAACCGTTTCTGGAATGGCCAATCCAAAACGGGTGCATGACTTTCTAGATATCGGCGGCGCATTTGATCCAACACTCGCCTTTGTCATGATGGGCGCTCTCCTGATCATGGCCTTCGCCTGGCGCATGCAAAAAATATTATCGCAGCCAATATTATCTTCTAGCTTTGAGCTTCCTAAAACAATGCCGATTGATATGCGGCTCATATGCGGAGCGATGATTTTTGGCGTTGGTTGGGGATTAGCCGGATTATGTCCTGGCCCAGCGCTTGTTGGGCTCGTTCTGCTTCCTAAAAAAGCGTTCCTTTTTGTCGGGGCGATGCTCATGGGTATGGGACTTTATCGCTTTGTAGAAGCACTACTTTCGACAATGGTGCCAAATCAAAATTAACTAAATAATCAAGGAGTAGAAACATGGGCAGTGCCGGGGCTTATTTGAAAGAAAATGCCTTTGATATTGTCATCGTTGGTGGTGGCGCTGGCGGTGTCGCGGTTGCTGCGAGCCTTCTTAAGCGCCGACCTAAACTGTCCATTGCAATTATAGAACCAGAAGAAATTCATTATTACCAGCCTGGTTTCACCCTGGTTGGGGCCGGTGTTTTTACTCCTGACGCTGTCTGGCATCCTATGGAGAAAATTCTCCCTAAAAAAACAACCTGGATTAAACATTCCGTTACTGAATTTGCGCCAGAAAAAAATGAAGTCATTCTCTCAGATGGCGGATACGTTACCTATCGTATGTTGGTGGCTTCTCCTGGAATTAAATTAAATTGGGCAGGCGTTAAGGGCTTAGATGAAACATTAGGCCGGAATGGCGTAACATCAAATTATCTCCCGCATCTTGCGCCCTATACGCATGAAATGGCGGATAGTCTGAGAGGGGGGCGTGCGCTCTTCACTCAACCGCCCATGCCAATTAAATGCGCCGGCGCGCCGCAAAAAGCGATGTATCTTTCATGTGACAATTGGCGTCGCCGTGGAGTGCTCTCAAATATCGATGTTCAATTTCATACGGCCGGAAATGTTCTTTTTGGCGTTCCAGCCTATGTTCCTGCTTTGATGAAATATATTGAAAGCTATAGCGTCTCATTAAACCTTGAATCGAAACTTATCGCCGTTGATGGCGCCACACGTATTGCTATCTTTGAACGTAAAAATACACAAGGAGCCGTTGAGCAGATACAGCGCGAGTTTGATATGCTGCATGCGGTGCCGCCACAAACCGCTCCTGATTTTGTTGCGAAAAGTCCCTTGGCGGGTGAAACAGGCTTTATCAGCGTTGATCAAGACACCTTACAACATACGAAATATCCAAATGTCTTTGCGCTTGGGGACGCGACAACAACACCAAATGCAAAAACAGCTGCAGCAGCGCGTAAGCAAGCACCCGCTGTCGCTATTAATGTGATTTCAGTTTTGGAAGGGAGTGCTCCGACTGTTGCTTATGACGGTTATGGATCCTGTCCGCTTACGGTTGAGCGAGGTAAGATCGTTTTAGCTGAATTTGGCTATGGTGGAAAATTATTACCCAGCTTTCCAAAATGGTTGCTTGATGGCACGCAGCCCACACGCGCCGCTTGGTTTTTAAAAGATCGCATGTTGCCAGTAATCTACTGGCACTTCATGCTTAAGGGTCGCGAATATCTTGCTAAGCCGCATATCTACAACAAGAAAACCGGCGAGGCTATTCAGTGAGTTTAGAGTCTCTTTCGCCAATGGCTTTAGCGTCTTATGCGCCAGGTCTCCTGAGCGGTGGACTTGTTGGATTTACGCTTGGTCTTGTCGGGGGCGGTGGATCAATCCTCGCAGTTCCGCTCAATGCTTTAGTTAATCTCATTCCACATGCGCGCGCTGGAAATGTGAAGTGGCGGTGTGGCGGTATCTATGCCTCTTCCGGTGTGATTGGTGCGCTGGTAGGATCCACTCTAGGTAAGGCATTCGACGGGCAAAAGCTGCTTTTTTTATTCGCCTTGATCATGATTATTGTCGGCGTCATCATGCTGAAAGGCCGCGGCAATCAAGGCGATCCAGGGGTTGAGTGCACTGTCACCAAAGCGCCAAAAGTATTGAGCTATGGCTTTAGCACAGGACTTTTCTCTGGTTTTTTTGGCATTGGTGGAGGCTTCTTGATCGTGCCTGGTCTTGTTGGCTCTACGGGCATGCCTATTTTAAAAGCCGTTGGCACCTCGCTTGTGGCTGTGAGCGCATTTGGATTAACGACAGCATTTAATTATGCAGTTTCTAATTACGTTGATTGGAGTCTGGCGATTATTTTTATTATCGGGGGGATCTTTGGCGGTTTATTTGGCGCACAGGTTGCAAAAAAACTTGCTAGCTCAGGTAGTCTCCTCACCACGATCTTTGCTAATCTCATTTTCTTTGTTGCTGGCTATATGATCGCAAAGACAGTTTTTGCGGTTTAATGCGCTTGAAGACGTAGAGCTCAATGATCATTTAATGAATGTATCTGTAGAGAGGAAAAAATGGTTAAAAACTGGCAAGAGGAGATAAAGGACCTTTCTGGAGACATCAAGAATCTCAGAACAGGAATTCCTGATGTGATGAAGGCCTTCACAGCCATGGGCATATCTGCTGGCGCAGGTGGCGCATTGGATGCAAAAACTAAGGAATTAATCGCACTGGCGATTGGTGTTGCAATCAGATGTGATGATTGTATCGCTTTCCATAGCAAGGGTGCAGTTCAGCATGGTGCCTCGCGTGAAGAAGTGCTTGAGGTCCTATCAATGGCGATTTACATGGGCGCGGGCCCTTCTGTCATGTACGCCAGCCACGCCTTAGCAGCTTTTGATCAACTTCATGCGCCGCTGTAAAATAAGTAAATCTTTTTTTAAGGATCGCCTCATGCATTTTGTTATTTCTGCTACTTACGGGCCGACAGATCCGACGCGAGCAATGTTACCTTATATTTTTGCAACATCTGCATTACAGGATGGTGATAAGGTGACCATGATGTTATTTGCCGATGCTGTGTACTCAGCTGTAGAAGGAGCTGGCATAAAACTTATCCCAGTTGGGCCGCCAAATCGATATGAAGAGGCGCTGAAACATCCAAACATGTTGTTGCTTGCTTGTAGGCCTTGTCTCGAAGCCCGTGGATTGGGGGATGCAAAGCTCGACAAACGTATTAAATTAGCAGGGATGAATGAATTTCATGCCGCTGCGAAATCGCCCGATGCGCGGATCATTAATTTTTAAGCCGCATTCAGGTGAATGCCTATAATTCTCAAGGGAAAAATCATATGAAAATGATATCATCATTATTGGCGCTTACTGCAAGTGCGTTAATCTTAACCACAGTTGGCCTTTTACTTACACAACCTGCCTCAGCTCAAGGCGAAATGGATCACAGTAAGATGCAAGGCGCTTCACCAATGCAATGGGTGGATCCAGGTAAGGCGCAGCAAAATACAATTGTCGATGGAATGGAAATCCGTGGCGGTAAAAATGGCATGAGCGGCGGCATGATGTCGGGGATGACTCATGGTGGTGGCTCGGGCGGCATGGACCATGGCCGCGGTCACGGGGGCGGTATGATGCAGAAGATGATCTGTGGCTTTGCTGAAAAGCTTGATGGCCGTTTGGCTTTTCTCAAGGCAGAACTCAAATTAACAGATCAGCAAATCGCCGTTTGGAATAGTTTTTTTGACGCCTGGCGCGCTGCAGCTCAGAAAGCGACTGCTAAATGCGACGTCATGAATGCGCATATGGGCATGAACCACGGCGAGGGCGTGATTGGGAAATTGTCCATGATGGAAATGCACATGCTTGATCATCTAGAAGTTGTTCGCACACAGAAAGCGGCCCTTGAGCCTCTCTTTGCTGTTTTAGATGAGTCTCAGAAAAAGACCGCCAATGAAATCTTTGCCGATACAATGAAAGTTGGTATGCAAATGGGCGGCATGAAGCATGGCGGGGGAATGAAACATTAAATTACTGCTTAAGTTATTTTTCTGCACGACGTCACTATCGGAAATATTTGATTCAAGCTAAAAAACGATAAAAGCGCCCTATTTCAGTCAGGGCGCTTTTTTTATATTATTGTCTTTATTAAATTTGAGCGTTTAGTTGCTGACGCCAGACACACTCAATTTAATGATCTTGTCAGGGCTAGCGGGTGGTTCTCCGCGCTTAATCTTATCAATATATTCCATTCCAGAAACAACTTCGCCAATTACAGTATATTGCTCCTCAAGATAGGGGGCTGGCGCAAAGCAAATGAAAAACTGAGAATTTGCGCTATCATTGTCAGGACCGCGCGCCATGCCGACAGTACCGCGAATAAATTTTTCCTTTGAGAATTCCGCAGGAATGTTGGGTAAATCTGATTTGCCTCTGCCTGTTCCCGTTGGGTCGCCGGTTTGCGCCATAAACCCATCTATCACACGGTGGAAAACGACATTGTCGTAGAAATGGCGGTTGGCTAAAGCGGTAATTTGCTCAACATGTTTTGGCGCGAGGTCAGGGCGTAATTTTATAACTGTTTTTCCATATTTTGTCTCAAGAGTCATTAAAGCATCTGCAAACGCCGGGGAGGCGAAGATCAGCATTGCAAGCAAAGCTGTCATAAAGTGACGACGAAAAATAAGCATTTTTACTCCTTTTGAGGGTATAAAATGATGGGATAAATCGAGCTTGTTAGAAGCATGCTGCGACTGAATGGGTATACGAGAGGTCTACTCTCTTCTAGCTCTCATTGAGCCGTCCGGCTCGCGTCTCAATACCCCTAGCAGGGACAAGATAAATCATCTCTCGTTATTGTCAGCCTTTCGCATCATCCTGCCAAACTAGCCGATATAAATCAAAACGACGGTCTCTGAGATTGCGAACAGTGCCATTGCGTCGCGCCCAATCTAAATCTGAGAGATCAAGATCGGCTACCGCAATGGTTTCGACATTTTCTGTCGCTTCAGCTGCTATGCCATCTCTTGCGAAAGGAAAGTCACAAGGAGTTAGAATACACGATTGGGCATATTGCACATCCATATTTTCAACGCCAGGCAAATTACCAACATTTCCGGATAGAATGACATAGCACTGGTTTTCAATTGCGCGCGCCTGACAACAATAACGAACCCGTAAATAGCTTTGTCGATTATCTGTACAAAATGGTACGAAGAATAATTTTGCGCCTTCATCTGCAAGTCTACGTGTGAGTTCAGGAAACTCAGAATCATAACACACTAAAACCCCGATAGGTCCGCAATCAGTATCAATGGCGCGAATTTGATCGCCGCCCTTTATATTCCACCAATTTCTTTCATTTGGCGTTGGATGGATTTTTTCTTGCGTATGTACAGTGCCATCGCGCAAGAATACATAGGCAATGTTTCTAATTTCATTATCGGCAATCATTGTCGGATGCGATCCACCAATAATATTAATGTTATAGGAAAGCGCCATCTCACTTAATGCTTCAACAAAAGGTTCGGTCCATTTTGTGAGCGTTTCAATGGCTTCAATCGGTCCTATCCGCTTTTTTTCAAGTGCTAAGAGTTGAAGGGTAAATAATTCAGGAAAGACAACGAAGTCAGATTTATAATCTGAGACAACATCTACAAAATACTCGATATTGGAGATAAATTCTTCAAAACTTGAGACAGCTCTTTGTTGGAATTGAACTGTTGCAACGCGCACCCAATCTTTTGGGCGGATTGCGCCTTTTATAGCGATACTATCTTGATCGACATATGGATTGCGCCAAACAAGATGGGCTGCATAACCAAGACTTTCTCGGTCGCTTGGCAAATAATTTTTTAAAACGCCAATTGGTTCAAATCCATTATTGATTTGAAAAGTGATGACCGGATCGCGAACTTTTTGTTCCTTGATAGCTTCAAGATAGGCGTCGGCTGTTTTATATTCTTTCAATTTTTTTGACAGACCCGGCATACGTCCACCAAAAACAATGCCCTTGAGCTCTAATTCTTCAGCCAGTCGTTTGCGAGCTTCATACAGTCTTTGCCCTATTCTTAAGCCACGCCAGTCAGGATCAACGCAGACTTCCATCCCATAGAGCCATGGACCAGAAGGGTCATGTCGAGAGGCGTAGCCGCCGCCTGTGATTTCCGCCCATTTATGTTTTGATAGCGCTGTGGCTTCGTCAATACGAAAGGTAGCGGCATAGCCAACAATCTTGCCGTCATAGTCGGCGACAAATTGGCCTTGCTGAAAGACTGTCACTTGTCCCAGTAAATGACCGTTTGTATAGGGCGTCATATGTGGATACGCCCGGCGCATCATTGTAATAATGTCTATTACATCGCTACGCGTTGCGTGTCTTATGATGAGTTTTTCGGTAGATTTAGGTTTTTCGACTTTATTTTTTTGTTTTTTCTGGATCGTCATTGGAATCTAGATCCTGCCTGAAATGAAGCCCGCCTAACGCCAAGGAGGGAATGACGTTAATTTTGGGTGACTGCCGTCATGTTCTTGCAAATTTTGGCTCTTGAGTAAAATTTTATCTCTTTTCGATAGGCGTTTGTGCCCTCATGCGCGGGTAACATATTTTTGGGCTTCTTTTTCTGTGTTCAATCTGCGACACATAATGCCAGTTATTCTATGAGCTTCTATGGTCTTGTTGCTTTTAAAAGGGAATTTTTATGGGTTCAATTGAGCTTTCTTTTCCAACACAGGCCTATATCAATGGCGCATGGGTTGAGGCTGATCAGGGAGCAAGCTTTCCGATTGAAAACCCGTCTAATGGCCAGGTTCTTGCGCAAGTTCCTAATATGGGACAGGCGGAAACGCGGCGGGCTATTGAGGCGGCTGGCGCAGCGTTCCTTCTTTGGCGCGAAAGACCTGCTTTAGAGCGAGCTGAAATTTTGAGACGTATCGGCCAGATAATGATGGCGGAGCAAGAGTGCTTAGCCCATCTCATGACGCTGGAGCAAGGTAAGCCCTTGGCTGAATCTCGTGGTGAGATCGCTTATGGCGCAAGTTATTTTGATTGGTTTGCCGACGAATGCCGTCGAGGCTACGGCGCAATTATTCCGGGGCCCTCAGATCGGCGTCTGCTCGTTATTCAGCAACCAATTGGCGTTGTTGGCGCGATTACGCCGTGGAATTTTCCAAATGCGATGCTCGCGCGCAAAATGGCGGCAGCTATTGCTGCAGGCTGCACAGTAGTCGCCAAGCCCGCTGAACTCACGCCCTTATCCGCTTTAGCTCTTGCTGAAATTTCTCAGCAGGCTGGTCTACCGGCTGGTGTTTTTAATGTCGTCACAACCAATCAACCTGCGCAGGTTGGCGCTGAACTAACCCATAATGCGCTTGTTCGTAAGATCACTTTTACAGGCTCAACAGAAGTAGGTCGCATCCTTCTCAAACAAGCTTCGGAACATATTCAAAAATGTTCAATGGAGCTTGGCGGCAACGCTCCGCTCATTGTCTTTGAGGATGCTGATTTAGATCGCGCAGTGGCAGGGGCGATAGCGGCAAAATATCGGAATGCTGGACAGGTTTGTATTGCCGCTAATCGATTTCTTGTGCACGCGTCGGTTGCCCAGCTCTTTGCTGAAAAGCTCGCGACAGCGTCAGCTGCACTTAAAGTGGGTGATGGGTTAGAGCCAGGGGTTGCGATTGGTCCCCTGATAGAACCAGTTGCGGTTGAAAAAGTTGAGCGACATATTGCTGATGCGGTTGCGCGGGGTGCAAAGATTTTAACTGGTGGGAATCGTCATAAGCTAGGGCATACTTTTTTTGAACCTACAGTTTTAAGCAATGTTTCGCCACAAGCGCTTATATTTCACGAGGAAACTTTTGGTCCAGTTGCCCCGATTATTTCATTTAGCAGTGAAGAAGAAGGACTTCATCTTGCGAATGCAACGCCATTTGGTTTGGCAAGTTATTTTTATAGTCAGGACTTGGCGCGAATTTTTCGGATTGCAGAAAAGCTTGAAAGCGGCATGGTTGGCGTAAATGAGACAAGTATTTCAACGGCTGTCGCGCCTTTTGGTGGTGTAAAATATTCTGGTCTAGGACGGGAGGGATCGCTTTATGGTATGGAGGAATATCTAGAAAAAAAATATATTTGTTTAGGCGGAATAAATTAAGTCATGGTCGAAATTCATTCATAATTTCCAAAAAAATCCATTTATATCATCTGGATTCTTTCTAAAGTGAGGTATTCTTTTTAGCGAAGACAGATTTGCTCTCATTGCTAACTTTAAATAAACAATGCTTAGAGTAGTAGCATAATTAGAATTAAAATCGTAATATTATTTGATTTAAATTTTTGGATAAAGTATAAAATC
>BJGJ01000042.1 GCA_014190435.1 Methylocystaceae bacterium
TCCTTTTCATCGGAATAATTGGCATCAACATATCTTAAACACTTATTGCATTTAAAGCGTAAAACTTTTCATTACAAACATTCCTAGCACGCATTTAGGGAATGTTTTGCTACTTCCCTTGCAATAAAACACTAATTTGCCGATCACTACTATGACTAGCCATCCGGGAAAGATCTTTATGAACTCCCCCAAAAGATCTCAAATTCAACTTCTAAAAAGACCGTTGGAAATCATATTATACCTATTACTGATACAATTAGTCCCTCTATCGAGCTCGCAAGCAGCGCTCCTTATTGAAAATAAATGCGATAAAATCACCAATATCAGTGATTGCGCCCTAATGTGTTGCGCGACACAATGATCTAATCCTATCAATGTTAATGTATATTTGTTAAAATCATTCCAATGTCTTGTCTTTTAAAATTAAATTTGAAACTCAGCTTTAGAATATATAATCATTCACGAAAATTACTCGGTAGCATCTCAAGGCGTCTGAGTAGGCCTCTGGGGAAACATATTGATTTGTGACCTAAATAATTTTAGCTTTGTTCCGCACCCGCCCTACCGTTAAAGACGACGAATGACGTCAATGTACTAATCGTCGTATCTGGATCATAGTGATTTGCGACAACGCGAAGGTCCGTCTTCAAAGATTCATTTGTGACAGTCATCACTGTGTAGCCACGATGTGAACCAGTCGCAAATTTAATATGAGGGCCTTCAGACTTGGCAGTTTGAATCATATCTTCAGCAGGCGGCTTAGATGTAATGGAAGTTCCACAAAATTCAGTGGCTATTGTTGGAGAATCGGGTCGATTAAAATCACGTTTCAGATCAGCGACCCAGTAGGAATGAACGTCGCCACCAATTACAATTGGATTTGTTACTTTAGTTGATTGTAAGATATCCATCAGCCTATCCCTTGCCGCCGGATACCCGTCCCACCCATCCGTATAGAATTTCTGCCCTTCTCCTGATTTGCTATCAGCTTGTGACATCAGTGTTTGCTGAGCCAGCAGGTTCCATCGACCTTTGCTCGATGCAAGCTTGGTGGAAAGCCAGGCTTCCTGACGGTCACCTAGTAACGTCGCTTTTGGATCCAGGCGTTCTAGGCAATTCTCAACCACATTTGATCCGCCTCGTCCGGGCTTGGGGCAAGGCTGCGGCGAGCGAAACTGTCGGTCATCGAGAAGATTTATTTCAGCCAGCTGACCAAATTTCAATTGAGTGTAAATACGGGCATAAGCATCTATGGGCGCCATTGTTCGCCGTGCAGGCATGTGCTCATACCATGCCTGATAGGCTGCCGCGCGCCGATGAATAAACCAGCGTGGGTCGTCTGCGTTCTCTGAACGGTCGTCTGCATAGTCATTCTCAACTTCATGATCATCCCACACAGCCACCCATGAAAATGCTGCATGGGCCGCCTGTAGATTGGGATCAGATTTATAGAGGGCGTAACGCGCTCGATAATCATCAAGGGTTATCGGTTCAGGGCTCGCATGCGAGCGCACTTTATTTTCGCCCCAAGAGGTCTCGTAAATATAGTCGCCGAGGTGAATTACTAAGTCTAGGTCTTCCTTCGCCATATGGCGGTAAGCGCCATAATAGCCCTGTTCATATTGTTGACAGGAGGCAAAGGCAAAACGAAGCTTATCGGCCGTTTGATGGGCCGCTGGAGCCGTGCGCGTATGTCCTATTGGACTTGTGACGTCCGCTACATGAAACCGATACCAATAATCACGCGCAGGCGAGAGTTTAGTGGTTTCTAGATGGACGGAATGAGCGAAATTTGGCTCGGCCCAGGTCTGTCCTTGATCTACAATTGATTTGAACGCTTCATCATCAGCAATCTCGAAACTAACCGCCACGGCCTCTGGAGGCATTCCGCCTGCAGGCGCAAGGAATTCAGGCGCAAGTCTAGTCCACAAACAAACGCCATTATGCTCTGGGTATCCGGAGGCAACGCCTAGGGTAAACGGTGAAGAGGAAAAAACGGGCTTAGCCCAAACTTTTGGCGCATAGTCTGCAAGAGCGAAGACCATGCTAGATCCAAGAAAATGCCGGCGTGAAATTAAACTATAATTCATCTGAATTACTCTAATCGTCGGTAAAGAAAAAACAATGCATTAGAGCCATGACAAATTTATGTAATTAAAATCGAATAAGTTTTATTTCTTATTCCTATTCTATTAAATCATCTATTTGAATAAATTTCTTTCGATATATCGAAGAAATATATCACGGAGCTGATCTAGTCGATTTATCGTTTGATCATTGCCAGTATATATTATTGAAATAAAAAAAATAGCCCGAGGACAACATCCAAAAAAACCAAAAATAATAATCATTCAACCGTCAAAATTTAAATATTTATTTTGGCAATATTTTTATAGCAATTTAGTTCAGCGGGCTTACGATTATGTCATTACTTCTACTGTATTTTTCCCATACTTTCTCATGAGCATAATAGATAAATGGGCCACAAATAAAGCCAAATGCTGAAAGTGCCGCCGCCATTGGTATGTCACGAACTACGTAATAGTTAGTAGTGAATTCAGCTACAGTCGCCAAAGATCTAAAAGTAAATGTTTTAGCTAAGGCAGGGCTTATTTGTAAATCCCACCAATATTTCTCATCTAAAGTCTTATAAGAAACCTGTTTAATATCTTTATTAGGCAAATGCTTAATCGGCTTATTAACCGACAAAGACTTTAGTTGATTCCAGCAGGATTCGTGAATGAAATAAAAGGTACTACTGGCTATAAATCCAAATCCAGACAAACCTGCGGCCACGGCAACATCCCCTAGAAGTGCGTAATTCCAGGTAAAATCTAAACTTGATGAAAGTATTCTAAATGTGACAGTTTTGGCAAAAGATCTTTGAAGGCCAAAAAAAGGTTTAAATTCTGAATTATTTTTATTCAAATTATTTAAAGAATTAAATTTTTTTTGATTTTTATTTCTAAATTCAGAAGGTGGATGGGAAAGTGCCTTTCTATGCTTTATCAAATAATTTGGCGCAATTACGGCAATACCCCCTATTAAGGCTCCAGGAAGCAGGGCTACCTCTATCAATGCCACACCGGCAACAACAATTCCAAGCGCCGCCGTTTCCTCGAGTAGGGCAGATAATTGAGGATCAATCTGCTTTGGACGAGGTTTTAGTCGGTCATTTATTTTGACGGACTGCCCCATATTACTAGTAATAGCGCTCATTGTTGCGGATCCGTCATTAGAAATTCAGAAACAACACACCCCTGGTAGATTGAGCTATATAGCAAGCTCAGAGAATTCATAATACAAAATTTAATTTTTCCGTCAGATTAAGAAAATAAATACGTCATATTTTTGAGATAAATATAATATTTCTGGAGGAATCATAGACAGTTGATAACAAGCGATCTGATTTATACCCTAGCTGGAGCTGCTGATCATTAAATATGGTAAATACTCAACTAACAAATCATTTTCACAAATGAGTAATCAATGGACAATAATTATTTTAAAATATTTTTAAAATTCATCATGCCCATAGCTAGCATCATAATAATTATTCTATCAGCAATAAATATCTATAGCGTTGTATCTTCCATATCACTTAAGGAAATATATATATCGGCCGGCTTGATTAAATCATCATCTATATTTCTTGCTGTACTATTTGCAGCACTATCTTATATTTGCCTAATAGGCTACGATTTTATTGCAATCACTCAAGCAAAAGTAAAAGCATCATTTTCGCTTGTAACACTCGCAGCATTTTCAAGTTATTGTATATGTTTTAATCTTGGTTTTCCTGTTGTAACAGGACCTGCAATTAGATATTGGATATATTCAAGAGAAAATGTAACTGCGAAACAAATTGCATATATCACCACTATTATAAGTATAACCTTTTTACTTGGGTTAGTCGTACTGGGTTGTATAGGACTAATATTTGGCGCAAACGATTTAGGTAGGCTATATAATTACAAAGGTAACATCAACATACTACTAGGCAGCTTAATTCTAGGGCTGATTGTTGTATTTTTAGTTTGGAATGCCCTAGCTCCACGTTATATTAAAGTTCAGGATTTTACTATAAATCTCCCATCTAATTATTTTTTAGTAATACAGCTAATTCTTGGTGGCATAGAACAAGCTTTTGCTGCTGGTGCTTTATTTCAATTTATTCCAACAAATACCCACGTTAATTTCTACTCCTTCTGCGTTATTTATATAGTCTCCTGCGTGTTTGGGATTATTAGCCATAGCCCCGGCGGTATTGGCGTTTTTGAATCTAGTATAATGCATGCGCTACCGGATATGGCGCCGCAATCTGCCCTAGCTGGATTATTTATGTTTCGTATAGTGTATTATTTATTTCCCCTTATACTAACAATAATATTATTATTTTTTGATCAAAAATCGAGGCAATGGAGTGGAATAAAAGAAGTAATATCCAAATTATTTACAGCATAAATATCAAATATAATATACTATTAAATTTTTCCACATTTATCATTGTAGCGTCATCATATTGTTAGCAAAAAGCATAATTATTCCAAAAATTAACCTTTCTAAAGAGGAATATCATGACGAAACAAAGCTTGGGCGTTTGTTACTATCCTGAGCATTGGTCGGAGGAATTGTGGAATGATGATGCAACGAGAATGAAACAAGTCGGTATTGAATTTGTTAGGATCGGAGAATTTTCATGGTCGAGATTGGAGCCATCAAGACGAAACTATCAATTTGATTGGCTTGAAAAAGCGATTCAGGCCTTAAGTCGAAAGAATTTGAAAATAATCTTAGGTACGCCAACCGCTACACCTCCGAAATGGCTAATTGATTTCATGCCGGATATGGTTGCCTTAGATAAATTTGGTAGGCCCAGAAAGTTTGGCTCAAGACGACACTATTGTTTTAGCCATGAAGGCTATATTAATGAGTGCAAAGAGATTGTATGCAAATTAGCCGAGAGATTTGGTAATCACCCAGATATTATCGCATGGCAAGTAGATAATGAGTATGGCTGCCATGATACAGTCGAAAGCTACTCTTTAGCAGCAAGAAACGCTTTCCAAAATTGGTGTAAAGAAAAGTATCAAAATATAGCTCATCTTAACCAATCCTGGGGAAATGTATTTTGGTCAATGGAGCTTTCAAGTTTTGATGAAATTGAATTACCTAACCTAACGGTCACTGAAGCAAACCCAAGTCATTTATTGGATTTTCAGCGTTTTTCATCTGATCAAGTTATAAAGTTTAATCGTTTTCAAGTAGAAATTTTACGGAAACTCTCACCAAAGCGGGATATAATTCACAACTTCATGGGTGATTTTACTGCTTTCGATCATTTTAACTTGTGCCAAGACTTAGATATCGCCTCATGGGATAGTTATCCCCTCGGCTTCCTAGAGCGCAGCCCTAAGAGCGATAAATTTAAACAAGAGTATATGCGTATAGGCGACCCGGATTTTCAATCTTTTCATCATGATTTGTATAGAGGTTGCGGACGCGGTCGTTGGTGGGTAATGGAGCAGCAACCTGGAGTGGTAAATTGGGCGCCTTGGAACCCAATACCTGCTAAAGGATCTGTTCGTTTATGGACTCATGAAGCCTTTGCCGCAGGTGCAGAAATTGTGAGCTATTTTCGTTGGCGACAAGCGCCCTTTGCTCAAGAACAAATGCACGAGGGCCTTTTGCTTCCAAACTCTGAGCCAAATGAGGGCTATTATGAGATTGCTAAGGTAAAAGATGAGCTAGAATCTCTTAAATCTGTTGCATCATCTTCGTTTTCACCCATTGCGCTTATATTTAATTATGAAAGCGCTTGGGCTTGGAATATTCAGCCTCACGGATTAGATTTTTCCTATTCACAACTTATACGTACTTTTTATACAGCTCTACGCAAATTGGGCTTATCTGTAGATATTGTTCCAGCAGAGGTTAGTGCGCTCGGCGAGCGTGAATTAATCATTATTCCTGGACTTTTTTCTGTTCAACCGGAATTCATTCGGTTTTTTGAGAACACTAAATCAACTATTTTAGTAGGCCCTAGAACAGGCACTAAATCATCTAATTTTCATATTGAAAACAAAAAGAATAGTAATTTCTTGTCATTACTTGGTTCTTCTGTAGTACGAACAGAAAGTTTGAGACCAGGAGTTGAAATAAATATTGACAATAATGGTTCATTTATTCACTGGCGTGAAATTTTAAATGGAGAGTCTTCACTCGAACCAATTTTATCTACTGAAGATGGACACGCAGCTTTTATTCAAAATAAAAACATTTATTACTTGGCTGGTTGGCCAAATGATCAATTAGCGGAACATGTTGTGAAATATTTATTATCAAAATCAAATGTCAAAACACTCAATCTTCCCAATAATATAAGAGTTCGAGATAATGGCGATAAACGCTATTTCTTTAATTATGGAGCAAAATCAATAAATATCGAGCATTTAATAAAGGATTCAGAGATTCTTATAGGCCAAGTATCTCTAAATCCCTATGATGTTACCATCGTCAGACGCTCTGAGTTATGATGAGAATCTGTCTTCTATGCAGCAAGTGTCTCAATTTTTTCATGCTGCAATGAGAAATCCAATGTCGCTGGCACAGCCATTTTAAATATTGACCCTGACTCGTAGCCGCGAGCATGCAGAATGCCTTTATCAGTTGCTGACATTTCTACCGTTAATCTCGTTAATTTATTTAACACTGGCGGCTTTGCCCAGCTGAAAGGTTCCTGATTATTTTCTATATCTGACATAGCCTCCCTACGTGCGACATTATTTTCATGTCCCATCCGGGCTTTCCATCCTGTTTCAGGCTTTTGCCAGTCATTTGCAACTGTAACAGGGCCACGTATGACCCTTGCTTTTGTTTCCGTTCGCTCGACAACGGCGATTTGATCAGCATTGACGCCAGTGATTGTGAATAGCGCGGATCGAGCAAGCGGTTCTTCAGATAAGACCTTTATGGCTTCCTCAAAGTCAGCACAATTTTCAAAAACATATCTCAGTAAATGGTCAGGCGGCCAATCCCCTGACCTTGCTAAAGCATTTCGGATATTGAGGGCTATATCACAGGGCAGTCCCAAGAAGCCGTCTATTCTCCGCTGCATCGGCGCAGCGTTTATAACAGCGGCAAATCTTCCTGGCGCCATAGCGCTTAAGACACCTACGGATCCTGGCCATGTTACATTATGGAAACTACCCGCAGGGCCGGATTGCCAAGCTACTTCGACGCATTTTCCCAGACCATGAAAAGGCCAATCCAAGCTGCGTCGTATACGGGGCTGCCCTAAAGCATCAACGTTAGCGGCTGTTGTACAGGCAAAGAGATAGGATAAATTTAGAGTCATTGCCCCTGGGAAACCGAGATATTCAGCGATACTTTCCAGCTCTTCTCGATAAAGAGAGGCAGATTTTTTCAACCAATTGCCGGCCAAATAATCTATGGGCGTTAAAATTCCCCGGCCCCAATAAGGCACTGGGGCCAAACACGCATCTCTTAAAGCATGAGCGGTCGCAATTCGCGCTTTGACATGCGCCATTGGCCCACCCTGACGCACATCTACAAAGGGTATAGGTTCCATTGCACTCTCCAAACGCAGAAAGTCATCGAACCGTGATAAGTTTCACATAAATTTGTCATAATATAGAAATTTTTTATGACGATATGATTAACCGGCGAACCTTATGTACACATTTTAAATATGCTTCCGCCTTAAAAAATTATTTATGAAACTTTTATGACATTAAATTAGGTGGCTTATTTTAATATTGAGAATAATAAAAGATCGAAAAATGATTATTTAAATTACAACAAATATACTAACCGTGTTCGCAAACTATCCGTGTTTTAATTTGAGAAAAATAATCATGATTAACAAAAGCAATGTGATAAAATTTGCTGCAATAATTGGCCAGCTTGAAATCATAAATCCATAAGCAAGCCAGAGGCTGACTCCTGAGGCAAAAATAGCTTGAGAGGCCAAAGATATAGCGGAGGTCTCTTTAGTTTTAATTATCCTTACCGTTTGAGGCAACCAACAAATCGTCGTTAAGAATGCAGCAACAGATCCTACAATATCAACAACAAAAGATGGCATCAAAGCTCTCCAATCATCTCGAATAAATGATTGATAAAAATTATTATGTGCTTAAGCAAACGACTAAGAGGTCAATGATTCATCAGCCCTTTATTCTTTTATTATTAAGAATTCATGACAGTAAGTATAGCACATATTTTAGTCTGCTTTAATCAAAGTGTCATAAGAATCACAGAACTTGTTAGA
Source organism: Methylocystaceae bacterium (assembly GCA_014190435.1). GTDB lineage: Bacteria > Pseudomonadota > Alphaproteobacteria > Rhizobiales > Beijerinckiaceae > Methylocystis. The sequence goes on from BJGJ01000042.1 coordinate 8,294, forward strand.
TGTCCAAAGATTAAACCTGAAATTAAAGACAACAAGAAACAGATTAATTCTAAAAGTTATACGATATAAATCATAATATAATTGAAAGAATCATAAATGACTAAACGAAATGATAAACGTAAGGTTTTGGAGATTGGCAATAAATTTCAGGTCAAGGAAGAAGAGAATAAACATAAAAAAAAGTTTGATACAGAAAGATCGCCAAGCCCCATAAAAGCCCTCAATTATAATCAAGAACAATATCTTCACAATTTAAAAACGAAGGAACAGATTTTTGTTTTAGGCCCTGCAGGTACAGGAAAAACATGGATAGCCGCAACATATGCAGCCGATCTATATAGAAATAGAAAAATAAACAAAATAATATTAACTAAGCCAAATGTTCCATGCGGAAGATCTCTTGGCTACTTTCCTGGCAGTATTGAAAAGAAATTTGCGCCCTGGACAGCCCCTATTATTGATGCATTAAAAGAAAGACTTGGCACAGCTGTCTATGACATAGCAATCAAAAATAGCGATATTGAAGTTATACCTTTTGAAGTAATGCGGGGCAGATCATGGAAAAATTCATTTATAATTTTGGATGAAGCTCAGAATACAACTGTTCAAGAAATAAAAATGTTTCTTACCAGAAGCGGAGAAAACTGCATAACAGTAATTAATGGGGATATATCGCAATGCGATATTGATCAATCCTCTGGCTTATTTAAAGCTATTATGCTGATAAGAGAGTTATTATTACCAATCCCTGTGATAGAATTTACGTTTGATGATATCGTTAGATCCGATCTCTGCGCCATGTGGAGCCGGGCATTTGAGACGACGATGTTTCCACAAAAGAAAAGCAATCAATATGATATTTATAAAGATATTAAGGGTGTAAAACCAGACTCATGGAAACAATTTGAGTATAATAATTACTGATCTTTTATTTCAAAAAATAGAATACACTAATATGAAATGAACTGCTGATTATAAAAGAAATCTCCGAATGTTCAAATATTTCTAGCTCACTAATTTACTGGCTTTAGCGATAGATTTTTGAGCTTTGGCTTCAGCTTTTGTTACTGCAACATTTAGCCGGGCCGCTATTTTTTCTTCTTTTAAAATCGCTGCGTCCAAAGTCTTGCGAAGCTTCTCAACAACCTTGAGAGCGACCTGATGCACTTTTGATAAGGCAGCAACAGGATCAGATTTAGCTTTTTTTTTCCTAACAGCTGGTTTCGTGGGGATCTTAGCTTTACTATTTTTCTTTGAGGCTACGTTTTTTTTGGGTGACATAATAATCCTCACATCCCGCGTCGTTGAAAAACAAACCCACTTCTCGACAAAATCCAAACAATAGATTCTGACGAATCATTAGGAGCTAATTTGGTCTACATTACTTGATTTATAGGGTATTAAATACAATTAAAAAAAGAAACAAAAATAAATTATTATTGACAGGCGCAAATCAACCAAGTTTTTTGTCAAACCTCATATTAAAACAATGGCGATAACAGCTCCAAGAATCATCAGTGTCAACCGATCCTCTGGATTTTTGGTCTTATTCAAGCTTAACTTTTTTTGTTTTAATTTTGTTCTGCGAACAACGGTTGACTGAGTAGATTGATCATCAGGCCTGATATCTGAGTTAACTGTCATGAACCCTAGATAAGGCCTGTAATAGCTCCACACCCAGGCCATCGGCACAGCGGGAGAATTAAGAGCCTCCCGTTCTGTTTGTATCTGAGGCAGAACGCTTACATAATTAGACCAAACCCACGCACTTCTACCAGATGGGTAAACCACTTTTGAATATAAATATTTTCTTAAATAGAATTTAAAGTGGTTAGAAACATTCAATACAGCTTGATCAAGAATGAACTTGTTTTTAACTTTAGCAAGAACAAAGGAGCACTTGTTCACATAGCTATAGATTGTATGGACAGCATTGATGACAAGATCTCTACTACGGCGATTAGAGCTTATCGTAATATTTGATTTTGTTATGATCGTCACAGCTTTACCCGCAATTTATGTAAAATTAAGATTTAGTGTCCGTAGGATTCTAGAATCTAGTTTAGAATATTACAAAATTATAAATCAAAGTATTCAGAATTCACATCTTAAAATAGCAAATTTTAACCATGTATAATCTATGAAGGCCCCTAAAGAGCCGGACTGCGATCAAGAGGCTACTGATCAGGCGCAAGTGGCTACTCTCAAGGCTCAAAAGAGGATTTTTTCATAAAAGCTGCAAACGAACCTGTCATTTTAGTTTTATATTATTGTCATCTTATATTTAAATTATCGTCATTAAACAGAAATCGTAAAGTCGCTAAAACGCAATTATTTAGCGCTAGTGTATTTGCATGACATACACGACGAATCAAATCTCACAAAGATTTTTCTCTGCGCCTTATATATTTAAATATGTCCATAATCTTAGGCCCGTGTTAATCCCAGCATTAGCTCAACAAGAACTTAATATTGTTTATTTTTTTTCCCTTACTGCCCGTCCCTTGCTTCTAAAATTCTCGGCAGTAACGATCAGTAAACTCGGAAATGGTTGGATCTACATTATTCTGGCGCTTGTAGCTTATTGCTACGCTGGAAATAGGAGTTTACCGATCATCTTTCTCGGAATAATTAATGCACTAACGCTTCATCTACTTTATCCAAAGATTAAAAAGATTTTTCGTAGAAGACGTCCTTTTATTGTTGATATAAAATTGCCGTCCCTGCTTAATACTCTTGATGATCATTCTTTCCCAAGCGGGCACGCGATGACGCTTACAGGAGTTCTGACGCCGATTGTCATTGCATGGCCCTCAGTAAGTTATTCTGCCCTGGCCCTTATTGTATCTATGGCTTGGTCAAGGATCGCAACAGCTCACCATTTTCCGAGCGATGTGATTGCCGGAATTACCATGGGTTTATGCGTAGCATATCCTTTATCCAGCTACGTCTTTCCTCTTATTTATTGATTCCCTATCTATTCAAGAACTTTGGAACAAGTTGCATTATTATAAATATTTTTGTTTATAATTTATTTCGAAGAAATTAACTCATTACTCAACTAACCATGTCATAAATTATACACATATACTGAACAACAAATCTGCTGCAGAGGATAAGACTGACATTATGTAGTTTCCGACTAATTTAAAGAGGTTATATTTCAGCTCAGGATCTGTGAAATTTAAAGAAAGCGTTTTCTAAGGATATAAAAAGCTCAAAAATCACCATGTTGGGCCCTAGCCGAGTTATCTCATACAGGTTATCAAGACGTTATCAATAGATGATCATTGAACTGATTGGCGAAAACGTCTCGACTTTCATGTTCTAATCAGTGTGATGCGTTTGCGGACATTGAATACAAAGGAATTATCATGCCGGGTATAATTAATTTTTCCTCGAACGAACTGCTTAATACATTTATATCTTTATTTGTCGCTTTAATCCTGGGAACAATTATTGGCGCAGAAAGACAGTATCGCCAACGAACTGCGGGCTTAAGAACAAATGCTCTTGTTGCTCTCGGCGCATCGGCTTTTGTTGACCTTGGAATGCGATTGAATGGGAACCCCGGAGCTTCACAGATATTGGCCTATGTTGCATCAGGTGTTGGATTTCTTGGAGCTGGCGTTATTTTAAAAGACGGAGCAAATATCCGTGGTCTAAATACCGCCGCCACGATCTGGTGCTCTGCAGTTACGGGGGCCTTTGCAGGCGCCGATAGACCAGCGGAGGCCATCTTACTGGCCGGGTTTATTTTAGCCGGAAACACATTTTTGCGACCGCTTGTTTCCCTAATAGAGCGCGCGCCCATCGATGAAAGCGCGACTGAAGCAACTTTTGAATTACGGATTACTGTCGATCAAAGTAATCGGGATGAGTTACGAGATGAAATGATAGAACAACTCGAAAAAGCAAATTATCCCATCCAAAATATTGAAGAAATACCGAGAGATAATAAGGTTGAACTTGTGGCTATTTTAATGCCAACGAGTGTAATTGCTTCAGAATTAGATAATATATGCTTATCGCTTCAAAACAAAAATGGCGTTAATCACGCAACCTGGACATCAAAAGCTTCCGACTGATCTTCTTGCTTATGCTTCTAATTTTTAAACTTTTCTAATTTTAGAGGTAAAATTCTGATTTTACTTCCTCTGCTCCATAAATTCTTTCCAATTTTCGAATAGTAAAATGACCATGAGCAAGATTCTTGAAATAGTTTAAAAAAATAATATTGACCGTTGCTCCTCCTATAGCCCCAAGAATAGGGATTGCTCCAGCAAGCACTTTTTCAGATACGATGATCGTATATTTTATTGCTGTCTGCGCTGCTATACTCCCCATTGCCGCACCAGACACCTCTGCTATACTTCTCTCGCTCATTACATGAATAGCATCATTTGACAGTTTAGATAGCATTGCCCTTGAAGCATAATAGCTCAGAGTGGACGGATCTTTTTTTACTGATCTACTTAAGGCAAAGACTTCCACACACGCAAGCCTACTATTTAATTGTGAAAGATCTTCACCTTGATTGCGGGCTATAGCTGCAATTGAACGAAGCAACAAAGTAGTCGTAACAGGCAGCTCAATAGGCAAAGACCCGATGCCGAATATACCGCCAAGCCCTCCTGCAATTCCGGTGTATAAGGTATCAAATTTTTGGTGATTACTAACCGTTTTGAGGTCAAGCGAATTGATTGCTAAATCTAAACATTTAAATGTTAATCTTTCTACGCTATTTTCAACTTGTTTTCTTATTGGCTTTGGAACCTTAAGGAGAAGTTCTTCCACTGACTTACTCGTAAATTCAGTGATATTTCCAACAAGACTATTTTTTTCAAGCGCATAAACCGCATTTTCTAGAGCCCTATTATGCTCAGAAGATAACCGCTCTCTGTTAGCAATTTCTATCATTAGAAAATTTCATATCGCTTTATTAACATTCAATCGCCACGACAATTTCTCTAGTCTATAAAATAATACGCATATTTTATGGAGACATTACAATTGAAATATTCTTATACTAGTTTTCTATAGTCTCTTCAATATTTAGATATGAGTCTATTTGATTAATGAGGAAATAAAAAAGACTCATTATAAGAAGGATTGTTGTGAATATATCGAAATTTAAATAAGCAGAAATCTGGTTATCCTGAATAAAGCAAAGGCCGAGCCCCATAATTGTGAGCGGCCATGCAAAAATAGACGAAGGCTTACTATTTCGCGCTGAGTCTTTCATGACAAGGCCTCATATTATTGAATACCAATTGTTATCCTTAGATATGAAAAATTTACGACAATTAATAAAATTATAATTTAAAATATATTTTTTAAATTTTATTACTACTCACTAATTCAACATGTATGGCTATCCTATTAAAAGTCAGCTACCCGCCATAATTATATTTCCTCGGCACTCATAGCAGCCCTAGTCTCTGCTGCTTAGCTAGAGAAGTGTCAGGGATAAACATTTCGCCCGTTACAAGATAAATGATTGTAATGGCGATATCTTTGGTGTGATCACCGATACGTTGTAAATTTTTTGAACAGAAGAGGAGATGCGTGCAAAATGTAATATTGCGAGGATCTTCCATCATAAAAGTCAAAAGATCACGAAATACCGAGTCCTCTAATGCATTTAGACGACTATTGGCTTCAATAACTTCTTTAGCTTTTTCAAGGTCTTTGTCTACATAAGCATCCATGACAAAACGAAGTTGGCTAGAAGCTACCTCCTGCATTGTCTTTAGTCCGATAATAGCGATACTCGCTGGATTTTCGCTTGAAATTAGCATTGTTCTACGCGCAATATTTTTGGCTAGATCGCCAATACGCTCTATATCAGCTGCAACACGCATAGCAGCAATACATTCACGTAAATCGATTGATATTGGCTGCCTGCGAGCAATTGTGCTAATTGCAGTTTCTTCAATTTGTTTTTGTAAGGCATCAATTCTTTTATCTTGAGAAATGACTTTTTGCGCGAACTCTACATCTAAATTATTGAGTGAGGCGATAGAGTCCGAGAGAATCTTCTCCGCCAAACCCCCCATCTCCGAAATTTTTGTTACTAGATCTTCAAGCAATTTGTCATATGATTTTACAATATGCTCACCCATAATCATTGCCTTTATAATTAATAGCTTTAGCCAAATCGGCCTGTGATATAATCGAGCGTGCGTTTTTCTTTTGGCGTGTTGAACACGTCATCTGTTTTTCCAAACTCGACGAGTTCGCCCAGATACATAAACGCCGTATAATCAGAAACGCGCAC
>BJGJ01000043.1 GCA_014190435.1 Methylocystaceae bacterium
CAGGTTGACTGAGGTGCGTATAGTTCATGGTGCTTCTTCGACTGGTGGGTCAAGGGAACTGAGACATTACGCATTCTCAGTCACCTCAACAAATTGACCAAAGTCGCACTTCGAAAGTGAATCCAGGCAATGAAATATACAGTGCGTTTCGCAATTATCGCTTGTATATTACTGAATGGCGAGGCCCTAGCGCAATCCTCTGTCAATAATGCATCAGGTAGTGGCGCTGGAGGCGGCGCAGCAGGATCTGGATTTGTTACGCCCAATTCATCTTCAACCAGTTCTCAGGCTGGTGGTTTTGGCGGCGGCACCTTTGGCGTTGGAGGCTTTCCATCCACCCGGCCCTTCACAGGCTACCCGGGGCTTTTAACGTACTCGATGGGAGGTTTTTATCGCGGCCAATCACTGAGCGACCCGCCGGTTACAAATTTCACATCATCTGCAGGTAATCTTGCTACAGGCGTCAATAGTAGCGGAGCCGCAATGGGTAATACAACAAGCTCAAATAACAGCCGAGCCGCTGGTGGTGGAAGCGGCGGAGGTGGTGGAAGTAGTGGCGGTGGCGGCGGCGCAGGCAATAATAGCAGAAATGTCATTGGCGATGATTGGATCTACTAGCTCCATCGCACGAAGACTGAATCGTTTTTAAGAATGCTAAAATTTTGCATTCATCGTTAAATAAGCAGCGCGCGGCGATCCAGGCATTATGTTATTGTTATTATGTGCTGATACATAGTAATTTGCGCCAAGAATATTTTCTATATTGACTTGTCCAATGATATTTTCCGTAACCTTAAAATAAGCAGCGCCATCAACACGCACATAGCCAGGAACGATAACAGCATTATCTAGTGAAGCATACTGCTTAGTATTGTAAATAACGCCAACGCCTAAGCCAAGCGTTTCTTTTTTCTGACCAAGAACATTCGAAAAATCATATTTATTCCAACAATTAAACATATTGAATGGAACAAGGGGAACAACGCGCCCATTGTCGGACACTACAATAGTTCCTGGAGCGCCTATTCTTTGAACATTTTCATAGATTGTTGAAAAGGTTTTATTCGAATTCGTTACATAGGGTCTTTGATTGCTGTAGCCAACAGAAGTATTCCAATCATCATTAACTTTACCCGTCAGCGCTACTTCTGCGCCATTGGTATCTGAGTCAATAAGTGTTGAATAGAAAGTTCCATCATTAACGATTTGATTGGTTCTTCTTAAATTATAAATAGCTCCAGTTAACATCAGGGATGGTGTTATTTCATATTTAAATCCTCCTTCCATGTTCATGAAGGCCTGTGGCTCTAAGCCTCTAGTCGTCAAAGTCAGATTTGTAAATTGGTCAGCCCCTGAACCGCCTGGAAGAAATGAACGAGAATAAGCGGCGTAAAAAGATAATTTTTCAATCGGTTTAATGACCAAGCCAAGCCTTGGCGACACGCGATTTGTTGCGTTGTTAATTTCTTGTCCCCAATAATTGTTATAGGATGACGTCACAACGCCCGTACCTGATGTCACAACCCCTGCAGTATTAACCCCGCTTAGACTTACTGCCCCTAAATTATTGGTATACTTTATATTAAAACTATCAAATCTTACGCCAGCTAATAAATCTACATATTTTGTGATTTTAATTTGATCCATGGCGTATCCGGCCATGAGATCAAGATTTGTATGACGTCTAAAATTTGGCTGGTCGTAATAAACGGGGTTCCAGACAGTAGGCTGGAAAAAATAAGCGTTTACCCGCGCCGCTGCGCCAAAGCTTGAATTATTAAAACGCGCTTCATTACGATTTCCTGTAGATTTTTGATTACCAATTTCCCAGCCTGCTAATAAATTATGCTCTACGTCTGGAAACATATTAAATTTATATGTAAAATCCATTTGATTGAACCAATTTTGTCGTGGCGTGTAGTTATTATAGCCAACTATTGGCGTACATGGCGCTAACGCTCCTGTTGCATAGGGTGTATTTCCAGTTGTTGAGGGGCATGTTCCTGAAGCACTGCTTGTGGCGCCCAAATATGGGGTAGAGCCAGAATTAAAATTTACTGGTCCACCAGCATAAGCATTTTGATAAAATTTGTCATAATTTGCGTACACTGTCTGATTTTTGACATTGATATTATTATCAAATGTATGGTCAAGAAAGATTACGCCGCGATCCACATTAACAGATGAATGGCTCGCGTCAGGATTACCAAAATATGTCCAATTATTTGTTGGCGCGGGATATCCCGGGAAAAGATAGGCGGCATTTGCATTGGCAAGCGCATTGTAGGTTTGATACGCAGTCCCAGCATTTGGTAACGTGTTGAGGTAATTCACTGATGGAATACCGCGATCGAGAACTCGCCGATCGCGAAAATGTTCATATTGCGCTGAAATATAGGTTTTTTCACTTGGCTTCCAGGTTACAGCTGGATTTACGCCCCAGCGTTCTAAGTTATAAAAATTGCGGTAACTGTAGGATTGTTCATAGAGCCCATTTAATCGGTAAGCGAGTTCGTTATTTATTTTATCCCCCAAATCAACTGTTACCCGCTTACGCCCAAAGCTGCCGGTGCTAAATTCTAATGCACGCGTTCTAACGCCATCAGCTTTTTTGGTAACACGATTTACAACGCCCCCAGCTCCACCACGGCCAAACGTTACCGCGCTAGGTCCCTTAAGGACCTCAACTGACTGTATATTGTAAAGATCACGATAATATTCAGCATCATCGCGAACGTTATCAAGATAAAAATCAGAGGAAGTTCTTTGACCGCGGATAACAACTTCATCTCTTTGACCTTCGCCCTGTGCAATATTAACACCTGGCACATAGGTCAAAGCTTGTCCTAAACTAATGCTGTTACGATCTTGAAGTTGCTGCTGCGTAATAATTGAAACTGACTGAGGTAAATCCATCAGCTTCGTATTCATTTTAAGCGCAGAGGATGTTCCACCGGCAAAATAACCATTAACCCCTGTTGGCCCGCGCTCAATTTGCGCGCCAGGAGCTAAAAATGAGGCTCCTCCTCCGCCCAGATTGGCGCTTGATACAGGCCCAGAGATCAAAGGCGACCTTGGTGGAGTTGGTTGTGTTGGGCGCCGGGAGGCCGCTGAGGTCGCTTTTTGATGGCCGCCAACATGGATTGCCGGCAAAGCTTGTTGAGCGAGCGCTTCCTCAGCGCCAAGCAAAGCCAATACAGCTAGCCATGAAATTTTTACCACGCACCGCATCACTATTTTCCCACCAAACTCTATATTTTCGGCGTTCCTTTTCACCCCCTCATGTGCCCTATTAAACTTAGCTAATTCAAATGAAACCCTTCCAAACTAGCTGCTTTGAAATCGATGTGTTGCATAAATGACACAGGTTTTTTGGAAATAATCCAAAATAGCCGGCGTTTTTTAGCGCTTTATCGCAATATTAGGTTGATTCCTCGGTGATGCCGCTAAAAAGTTAGATTTGCAAAAAATCGTAGATTAGCGCCTGGCAACAGAATCTGGTCTTTTCTAAAGGATACGCTATTGCGAATTTGTTGGTTAAGCAGATTATTTCCGGTAATACCCATCATTAATTCTTTGCGCCCGAGTTGATCAAGTTTAACTTTGTAACTCACTTCTGCTTTTAATAAATTATACCCTGGTGTCCGAGTCTCCAAAGTTTCCGCCACATTATTTTGAGCGAAAGCATGCAAGAGGTTTAAGCGCGCCAACCAATTCGCATCTCTAAAAAATAATCCGCCGCCCAATCGAACAGGTGGAATACGCGGCACATCACCGCCGCCATAAAAGGTCGCTCTGACAACGTCAAATTGATTTTCAAAGCCAAAAATTCCATTATTGATTTCTGCTAAATCATATTGGGTTTGAACCTCAGCTCCTCTGAACAAAGCGTTTCTTTGAGTATAAACAGCCTGCTGTAAATCTCCCCCTTCCCCAAGAGGCGTACAACTATAAGCTTCACCTTCACATGTTTCTCCAGTATAACGCCTGTAAATAAAACCATTAAAACTCGTATAATAGCCCGTCGCTTCAAATCTAAATGGACCAACAATCCGCTTAAATCCCAGCTCAATCTGTTTTGCAGATTCTATTCCTAAGTTAGGATTACCAATATCATATGTTCCCGTTGCTTCATGCAATCCGCGCGACAAAAGCTCTGGAGCCTGGGGCGAACGTTCAACATATTGGCTATTCAAACTGACAACTAAATCTTGCGGGAGATTTTGTATCAGACCAACCGCGGCGCTTTTGGGCATAAAATCTCTTCCCCGATAAAGCGTTGGTGATGTATTGATGCTTTCGCATATCACTCCGTCGTCAGATTCTACGTATTGTGCGCAGGTTGGATTTGTAAAACTATAAAAATCTGGCGAAGAGCCTGTAATGCGCGTACTTTCTATTCTTCCAGCTACTTGCGCCCGTGTTGTTGGTGAAAATTCAAAATCACTAAAGGCAAAGCCTGCGACGCTTGATGTACGATTTGGATCAAATAGTCCGCCCTCAATTCCAGGGGAGGTCATATAACTTGCTGAACCTTGAACGCCTACTGCTGTTGTTACTTTTGCAAAGGGAAGCTGGAGAGGCTTCATTTGAACTTCAACTCTGCCCTCTTGCGATTTATTGGTAAAGGTCTGCTGTATGCCGTTAAAATCATTTTCAATGGCAAGTTCATCATGCTTATAATCAATAACGCCCGCCCAGAGGCGAATGGCCTCGACATAGGCTGAGTCAGGTAAGAGCTCGCCCTTCCCCGTTACTTTTGTCTGTTCAAGCGCAATCCGCACATCATTTTCGGTAGGCTCTATGCCAGGAAGCCGATAGGTGCTGTTATATTGTGTAATCGCTACCCCTAAATAACCGTTTTCTGAAACAACAGATCCACCTACAGATCCTCCTCCCGAGCGATTGCTTGAATTAGGTTGGCGACCAAAGACTTGAGGAGGAGGTTCCGGTGGAAATAAATAAGGATAGCCTGGGATTGCATAATTTGACGCATTCCGACCACTAATATCGCCATGAAATGCGAAATTTTTAGCACCCATATCGACCAGAGCGCCACCTTCCCTTGACTCGTCGACGCTAGAAGTCGCAGCGCGTGTTTCCATTTTTACGCAGCCTTGTTCACGCTCACTTATTGTTGCGTTTGCAGGGCAAGGTATTTTTTCTGGAATACGATCGTTTGTTGCATTAACGACGCCGCCAATTGCTTGCGACCCCCATCTTAATGTTGCCGGACCTCGAACAACCTCAAGTTGGCTGACGCCTAAAGGATCAATCGGCACGGCATGATCTTCACCAATTTCAGACATACCGCTTGTGCTAATGCCATTTTCTTGAATACGAACCCGGTAATTATCCAACCCGCGCACAACCGGCCTACTGGCCGCGCCGGGCGCAGTTTCTGTGCCTGTCACGCCAGGACGAGAAAATAAAATATCTCCTAACTGTCCGCCACCAGATCTTCTAAGTTCTCGATTGGGAACGACCAACACCGTTGCATATTGATCCGCAACAATTGGAAGAGCGCCGTCAGGAGCCTCTATTGCCTGTTCTGGAATTGCGTCTGGGGCTTGAGAGAGAACGCGATTACGAGAATTATCAGCAGTCTGCATAGTAATGGGCTTAGCTTTTTGTGCTCCGCTGCGCTTAATTGGACTGGCCGAGCCAACATCAATTGTCGGTAACGACTGTTGCGCCTGTGCAGCTGGCGAGCCTGCGATGGTTAAAGCAGACAAAGCAACCCAAGCCATTGGGGACGGACGATATCGTGTAGGCATTTCAGTCTCTCGCTTGAATGTTATGTTATAACGTATTTTATGAGGATCAATTCAACAAGCCGTCTCAGGCCAGTAGCGCGAAAAAAGATGAGACTGTTGTATTTTTGCAACGCTCTAGAGCAAGGCCGTCGCACGAAACAAGGCTTGTTTAATAGCCATCCCCCGCAGAGTTTGAAATGACCAAACTATAAATTTTTACTCTTGCACAATAATTCTGTTAAACGAACACATGACTAAAGGTCAGCTTAAAATTTTTGTAATCAATTTTCGATCAAAATATTACTCGTCAATCTTACCCTTAGCCTCAAGCTGCGTCAGCATAAATAACGAGACCACGCTCGCAAATATAAGATAAAATGAGGGCGCTAGATTATAATGTGTATATTTCACTAGAGTTGTCGCCACTAATGGAACAGTTCCGCCAAAAATAGAATGCGCTAAATTATAAGAAATTGCGAGACCAGTGCAGCGCACATGTTTTGGAAACGCCTCAACCATAAATGCAGGATTCCCGCCAAAACAAGAAATAATTGCCGCTAAAGAACATTGTCCCGCCAAGATAATTATAAAGTTTGATTGTGTCATCAACCAAAAAATCGGCCAAGCAAAGATCATCATGCCGATTGTCCCGACATACAGCAAAGGTTTTCGACCTATACGATCTGAAAGCGCCCCAGCAAGTGGGTTAAGAACCATCATTAATGCAAGAGAAATGCTATTAAGCATTAATGCTTCAGAGGAGGATAAAATTCCATTTTCTTTTAGCCAAGTCGATAAATAGACAAAGCAAAGATAAAATCCGATACCTTGAGCGATATTTAAGCCGGCGATTTTAAAGATCGTCCAACCATGTGTTTTGAAAGCCTCCCTTACAGGCGACTTCCGCTCTTCTTCACTTTTCAGAATTTCAGGGTCTGGCGGCAATTGTCTGCGGATCAGAAAAACCACAATGCCAATAATCAATCCAGTCGCAAAGGCAAGACGCCACCCCCAACTATTAGCCTGCTCTTGCGGCAAATATGCCAAGAGGCTTGCGCCAACCAGCGAACCTAATAATGTTCCACCTAATGCGCCAAATGGAGCAAAGCTTCCAACAAATCCCCGACGACGACGCTGCGCCTCTTCAACAAGTAAAACCATTGATGTTGTATACTCTCCGCCCACCGCTAGACCTTGGGCAAGACGCAGGAGAATAAGGAGTAACGGCGCAAAAATCCCAATCGATGCATAAGTGGGCAGCAACGCCATCAGTAATGTTGGCACGACCATCAACACAACGGAACTCACAACTGCTGCACGCCGCCCTAATCGATCGCCAATGTGCCCGAATAAAAGCGCACCTAAGGGACGCGCTATGAATCCTGCAGCAAAAACGCCAAATGAGGAGATTAAAGAAATCGAGGGATCATCTGAAGGAAAAAATTGCGCGCCAATTGTTACGGCAAAAAATCCATAAATTGCAAAATCGTACCATTCCATCACATTCCCAGCGAGACCAGCAATAATAGTGCGCCGCTCCGCCGCCTGATGCTCAACTGTTAACCGACGCGCTGCGCCAGTAATTTCTCCACCAATAAGATCGAGTCGAGAAATCTGCTCAATACGAGGCGTAATGCGAAGTAATTCCTTTTTAGAAAGCACGCGTTCAAAAATCGATAAGGCATTTGCCAGCGAAACAAGACAAGCGTCATAGGGCGTAGGGATTTCCTGGCTATAGAGTAAAGAAATGATGCGCCTCTTTGCTTCTGTCCGCTCGGCACCTTCAACAACAGGATAGCGCCGCTCATTTAAAACCCATAAAAAACTATGATCAACTTCTTTTAAGACACCCTTACTACATAAGTTTGTTAAAGCTACACTTCTGATTTTATGGCCTGCCGTACTTAAACGCTGAATCCAATTTTCAATTGAAATTTTCTCTGTTGTATTCGTCATTTGCTGCAAGACTTGATCCATTATTGGATCAGAAGTTGGGGTTGGATCTACGACCCAGATTGAGTCAAGATCACAATCAATGCGTCCGCGCAGGGCGAGTTGCATTAAAACAGCGCCAGAAAGTCCACAATTTAATTGAATCTCAGGAATACTATCAAATTCACCGCCGCTATCCTCAAGGGTTAATAAAAGAAGTTCTTCTAAGAGATTAATTACCTGCATTTAATCCGCCATATTGCTTTACTAAAATTTTATTCTTATTTTCTGCTTTTAACAAAAGGCCATGGATCTTCATAGGGCCGGGACAAAAACTCTTTGATCAATTTCCGCGAAATACATCAACTAATTTTCAAATCTACTAAAATATCATTCACGACCATCGACTAAGACCTCAATTTTTCCGGTTTCAACACGATAGATCCAGCCATGAATTCTTGGCAAAGGACCCCTTTCATGAGAATTTCTTATGATTGCTAAATTTTTAAGATGTTTAATCTGAAGCTTAACGTTTTCTTCTGTCAGAAGCTCAAGTTTTTCTTCACGACAGAGATTCTTCTCATTAGCAATTGCATCAGTAATTTCTTTGGCGCGTGAAGCAATACAAAGCCAATCTGCAATATAATTTTCCTTAACGCCATCTTCGAGAGCAGCGATCCCGCCACATCTTGTATGACCGCAGACAATAATATCTTCAATTTTGAGATGCTTAATCGCAAATTCTAAAATTGAAGATATGTTCATATCATTAAAAGCAACAATATTAGCGACATTTCGGTGAACAAATAAGGTTCCAGGCTTCATACCTGTGATGACATTTTCACTGACACGTGAATCTGAGCATCCTATCCAAAGAATTTTAGCAGACTGCTCATTGGCGATCGATTGATAATATTCTTCATGTGGCAAGAATTCTTCAATAACAAACTTAAAATTACCTTCTAATAATTCATTTATCATAAGAAGACTCTTTATTTTATCTCAGCGCAGATCAGAGGCTAATACTTATAGGAAAATTAGCTTGTTTCTTAATGCCTTTCCCTAACCCCAAGGACCTTTATGGGCTGCAGACCTTTCAACATCGCGACCGCCTGCAAATTTAATCAAGGCAGCGACGCGATCATCGACTGATGGATGGCTTGCTAGCCATCTTGTCTCTTGGTGAATAGCAGGACTTTCGATAAAAAAGGCATACATACGCGAGGGCATGGCCGGAATGGCAGAATGCGACTCAATTTTACGCAAAGCTGAAATCATAGCATCAGGGTTTTTTGTTAATTCCACACTGCCCGCATCTGCAAGATATTCTCTCGAACGCGAGATTGCGAACCTTATCAAGATTGAAACCCCCCAACTCAAAGCAATAATGGCAAAAGCAACAATAACCGCCAGTCCTGAACCATCGTCGCGGCGTCCATCTTCGCGTGTTGTTGGACGATAAGGCGAAAAACCAAATGGAAAATCCCAACGGCGAATAGATAAATCCGCCACAAAGGCAAAGATACCCGCAAAGATCACTGCAACTACCATTAGCTGAACATCACGATTGCGAATATGGGTCAATTCATGCGCTAGGACAGATTCTATTTCAGCATTCGTTAAAACTTCTAAGAGCCCACGGGTGATTGCGATCCTATATTGCCCCTCTTTTAACCCTGAGGCATAAGCATTTAAGGCATCAGACTCGATAATCTGCAAGCCAGGGACTGGGATGCCGCGCGAAATACAGAGATTTTCGACGATATTATAAAGACGCGGCGACTGCTCTCGCGTGATTGGCCTAGCGCCAGTCGCATAATCAATCATCTTCTGATGAAAGAAATAAGCAACTAAAAACCAAAGAGAAGCAGCGGCAAACCCAACAGACCATCCTTGCTTTAAATCCTCTACCGCTTGACCTATAATCCATTCAAATGGAGCACCCGGAGCTGCTGAAAACGTCTCCAGCAATAAAGCAAGCGAAAAGATCAAAGCAAGAAGTAGCGCAACAAAGCCTGCTAATAAGAAAGCTGTTCTAAATTGGTTAGCTCGAATATGAGAATAGAGACCATAGGCTTTAAACATATTGTACGGCGTTCCTAATATAAGAATAGAATATCGAGGATCCTCAGCGGTTTAGAACTGCACCTTAGGCGGCTCCTGTACCGCTCTTTGATCCCCGGCTTCTAAAAAGAAATATTCCAAAGGCTCAAAGCCAAAGCGTTGCGCAATCAAAACTCCTGGAAATCCCTCTCGCGTGGCATTGTATTCCGCAACTGTATTATTAAGAAATCGTCGTGCAGCTGAAATTTTATTCTCAACATCCGAGAGTTCATTTTGCAACTGCTGGAAATTTTGATTGGCTTTTAGTTCAGGATAGGCCTCTGAAAGCGCAATCAATCGCGACAGGGCGGATGATAATGCGCCTTCCGCTGCGCCCTGTGCCTCTGGGCTACGCGCCGAAACAGCGATATTTCGCGCCTTAACCACATCTTCTAGCGTTGTCTTTTCATGTGTTGCATAGCCCTTTACTGTCTCAACGAGATTAGGAATGAGATCATGACGTTGCTTTAATTGGACCGTGATATCTGCAAAGGATTGCTTGCTCCGTTGGCGTAAGGAAACAAGTCCATTATATACGCCAATCAACCACAACGCCGCCAAAACAATGACGCCTAAAACGATTAATCCGCCCATGTTTCTCTCCCCGAACAGCGCATTTCTGGCTTCATTTAATCTAGCGCTATGCTACTGGGTTTAATGTTTAAAGCAAAGATGCCAGAGGAAAGCATTTTACACCCAAATTGGTCCTATTAAACCGCTCAGCGGGGTTCATAAAGATCTGCCGACTTAAGGAGAGAGAGATGAAGATAGGTTTTCTGGGTCTTGGCCAAATGGGCGCTCCAATTGCACTTAATCTAATCAAAGCAGGTCATGAGTTAATGGTCTGGAATCGTTCAAGTGTAAAAACTGGCCCACTGATTGCTGCGGGCGCTCGAGCTGTCAAAGATCCTCAAGATTGCGCAAACCAGGATGTCGTCTTTTCGATCCTCTCTGACGATCAGGCTGTTGAGAATATCGTCTTTGGGGCCAAAGGTTTATTAAAAAATCCCCGTCCAGCAATTCACATCACAATGAGCACAATTAGCCCTGGCCTCGTTGACTGCATGACAGCGGCGCACCGTAGCCATGGTGGCGATCTTGTTTCCGCTCCAGTTTTTGGTCGGCCAGCCGCTGCTCAGGCCGCCAAGCTTTTTATAATTGCAGCAGGAGCTGAAAATTCTTTGGATCGATGCGAAGCCTTATTCAGCATCATTGGTCAACGCACCATCAGAGTCGGCGCCGCACCCCAGGCTGCTAATATAGTAAAATTATGTGGAAACTTCATGATTATGTCTGCTGTTGAATCGCTTGCGGAAGCGATGACATTGGCGAAGAAATCAGGTGTAGACAAAAAGACCCTACTTAAAGCGCTGACCTCAACTATTTTTACCGCTCCGCTTTATGAGACATATGGTCAAATCCTGATTGATCAAAGTTTTAAACCTGCTGGCTTTTCTGCACCGCTTGGTTTGAAAGATATGAAACTTGTAAGCCAAGTAGCGGAAATTAACCAAACACCTATGCCTTTTTTAGGGATCTTACGCGATCATATTCTTTCTGTGATTGCACAAGAGGGAGAAGAGGTTGATTGGTCAGCGATCGCACAAGTCGTTGAGAAAGCCGCTGCAGCGTATTAGTTAAGCCACCGTTTTTGTCGCCGATACAATCAGTAAAATTTATTCGATTCTCAAGGCTTTAGTCTATTGCATAGCGAGATGCGTTTGGGTGGAATTATGCTATGCTTGCCCTGCGGCAAAAACTAGGGAAGGAAGTTATAATGGCCAGTAAATCCGACTTTGCTCCAATAGAATGGGCAAGAATCGTCCAAGCGCCTCTCTTAGCTGGATTCGCCGTAAGCTGCGCAGATCCAAGTAGTTTCCTTGGATCTATTCAAGAAAGCTTCGCTACGGCGAAACTCGTTGTGGACGGCAAAAACACTCATAACAATCCACTTATTCAAGCGGTCTGTCAGGAATTAGCGACATCAAATGGGCGTGCAGATGCCCGTGAGGGGCTACGCACAATATCACAAGCAGCAAAAATTGACGATATGAAGAAGCGTTCTTTAGAAGCTCTAAAAGATGTTGCTCATATTCTAGCGCATAAAGCGCCTCAAGACGCCGACGCTTTCAAAGATTGGCTGAAGGATATCGCCACAAAGGTTGCCGAAGCAGGAACAGAAGGCGGCTTTTTGGGCTTTGGCGGCATTAAAGTCAGTGATTTAGAAAAAGCAACGCTTGATGAAATTTCAACTATCTTAGCAGATTAAAAATTTACGCCTTCGGCTTCGTGCCGAAGGCGTTTTATTACATCAAAACGAATTTTATTCGTGCTTTGAAACAAAGCCACTCGGGCCGATGCCCGTTGCTTGAAAAATAACTTCTCCATCCTTTGCTGCGACAAAGTGCGGCGTAGTTGGCACTTCGGAGAAAAATGTCCCCGCAGGATAGGCTTTTAATTTACTTTCATCCCATTTTTCTCCAAAACCAAAATACAGCGTTCCGGAGATTACTGTAAGCGTCCGGACTTCTTCTGGATGAATGTGAGGAAGAACTTTTGTCCCCACGGGCAGTCGTAGACGTATCACATAAAGCCCAGCCTTAGTCGGATCGCCGTAAAGCACTGCTGTCTCAGCTCCCGCGCCTGTCGCCTTATAATGTATCTCTTGCGGCAAAATCACAATCGTTGATGAATCCTCCGCATAAGAGGACGCTTGAAACATAAAAAAAGCAACTCCGAAATTTATCAAATAACCAATGGAAAATAACTTATCTCTCATGCTAGCAACTCCTAAACTGACTTAGCCAATATAAAAAATTTAATTTTTTCTTCTGGGCACCAAATGCAAAAATTTAGCTAGTTTGCGCTCAGTTAGAAAGGCGAGGCTAAAGAGCTGAACAATATTTTCGGCCTCGATTAATTCTAATCCAATATTTGCTGGCACAACTTCTTTCCTTGTTCGAAACATCAAGTCCCATACTGAAAGCACAATGCCATAATTACTGTCATGCTCTTCTCTCAGCGTGGAGTGATGCGCTCGGTGTAAAAAAGGCGTGATGATGAGATAGGAGACATATTTTTCTCCTGGAAAGGTAAAATTCCCGTGATGAAAAAGCACGAAAAACATTCTAACCACTTCGCACACCACAACAATACTTGCTGGGACGCCAAACAAAATAACGCAAAAACATTTCACCAACACTTCAAGCGCTTGATCTAAGACGTGGAAACGCAAGCCGGTTGTTACATGATAACTTTTATCGCTATGATGAATTTTATGAAAGCGCCATAAGAATTCATGTTTATGACCTAGCCAATGCCAAACATAGACTGCAAAATCAAAAAGAATAAAACTCACTATCCACTTCAATGGGCCATCTTCCATTGATCCTAAAAGTCCATAATGAGAATAATTTGATGCCACGAGTATGAGACTTGAGAGAGAGAACAGACTCATGATGACATTATTGAGAAGGAATGCGCCCGTGTTAGTTTTAAATGAAGCCTTTAACTCTTCTTTAGAGAGGGGCATGTAAGGGAATTTTTTTTCGATGATAAGTAGAATAAAAAATAAAACGATGGCGCCCCCGAAAAGGTAGCCCTCGACGCCCGACAATGCGCTCATCTAACTGCTCCTATTCCCTATGCTGCTGTGCAGCATTTTTTATAACCTGCGCTAATCTAGAAGCGCCAGTTGTTACTACTAAATTGGGCGCTAGCCAGGATATGCAACACCGTGGATGCATATCAAGTTATAATAAAAATTTTGCAACAATTGGTGTTTAAAATCTTCTGGCACCCTATAATCTAGCCACAAACGCTTTTAGTACGTTTTCAGGGGGCAATAATGTTGGGAATGGGAGCCTCGAAACCAGTCTCCGGACAAGCTGATGATATCGTCGATTGCCCGATAACGGATGCTTATGAGATTATTGGCCACAAATTCTTTGAAAATTATCCCAAATGGTGCCCCCAGGTCGTTGATCTAGAACAGATTTCCCCTCCGCCAATTCTTTCCGGCACAATTGGTAGGCAAGTGACCCGTGATCGCGGCATCGATAGCGAATCTACATTTGAGGTCAGCGAATTCTCGCCGGCAACAAAATTTGAAATAAAAGGCATCACTGAGCCCTTCCGTTCCGCCTATGAACTGACTGCTGAGGGCCCAAATAAAACGCGCATTGCTTTTACTTTTGAGTTGCAAGAGATCGATTTGATGATGCGACCCTTTCAAAAACTCATCAAGACAGCGTTACAAGATGGCGCGGTCCAAACAATAGAAAATATAAAAAACCTTCTTGAGAGCGCACCAGCTTAAAGAGACTATATCTATAAAGAGTTTACGAATTCGGAGACTAGAGAGCCTCTTGCAAAACTCTTGAGGTTTTAAGAGATCAGAAGCCCCTTTGAAGCCCAATATTATGTGACAGATAGTTTTATAGCTGATTTTATTGCTTGTCGCCAAAAATTGAGCTTTGAGAAGCTTGATTTGGACGCGGAACTCCCTCCGTTGACCGGATTGAAGCTTTCAAAGCTGGGAAGCGCGGTGTGACGGTTAGGTCACCAGCCGCATGATCTGCTCGACAGTGATGACAAGAATGCCAAACATCAAATGGCAGAATACTTTGGCATCTCCGCGTACGCGTACATGATTGCCGCCGCAGTTATCTTTCAGGTTGCTGTTAACACGTTCCGATGCGCTACGCTGATTATAACGGATCTCT
>BJGJ01000044.1 GCA_014190435.1 Methylocystaceae bacterium
ATGCCTGGCTAAGTAAAAGTTTTAATAAGGAGCGCTGCTTGTGAGCTTGATATAGTGACTAATTGTATCAGTAATAGGTATAATATGATTTCGACTAGTCTTTGTAGAAGTTGGATTAGAAATCTTTTTGGGGAGTTTATAAAGATTATTCCCAGCAGGCTAGTCATAGTAGTGATCGAAAAATTAGTGTTATTATTGCAAGGGAAGTAGCAAAACATTCCCTAAACTTATGCTGGGAATGTTTATAATGAAAAGTTTTACGCTTAAAATGCAATAAGCATTTAAGATATGTTGATGCCAATTATTCCGATGAAAAGGAAAGCTCGGCAACCATAGTCAGTTTGTGTCGAGCCGCGCTAGCATGATCTGCTGTCATATTGGCAAGTTCTGAAAGCGCATCAATGTTTCGCGTATCGCTTAAATCTAGATCGCAGTGCGTGAGTAGCAACCAGAGCGATCGAGCTATATTGGCGCAGCATTCAATATGTTCATCAAGGCTCAGCATATGACTTTGCCTATCAGGATTATGCAGGAAGATCTCATTCATACCCATTGTCCTATACTCTGTAACTCTAGTGACTCATGCCTAATTTTCAATATTGTTCCATTCTTCCGCATAGCCTTCTGCAATTTGAGCAGCTTCGTCCAAAATCTCCTGAAATTTTGGATGATGCTCATTGCCAGAGATATCAATATCGTTGGTAAGAGAGGCCAGCGCACCATCTCTTTGAAAACGAAATGATAATCCTGTTGATGCATGATCAATTGTTATTGATGTGTCACCTAGATCAACAAACCACTCAGTCTTAGGACGCGTTGGAAAGGCTATAATATTATCATTATAATGAATTGAGTTTGTCATTTGCGCATCTCCCGGCAAATTGCGACATAAGACTGGCGTAAATTGATGAACATATCCAATAATGCCTTAAATCCATCATCAGATAGACCCTCAGGACAGTATTGGCTCATTTCAGTTTCGGTGTAGGTATATTCTTCTTCGCTTACGACATAGGCTTTCAGATAACGAAATTTCATATTGAAGATATTCGACGACTTGAGTGTTACCTCAGCATCCTTTGGATCTATGCCCCAGCCAGCGCTAAACATGAGAGAGGTAAATTCGCTCTCTTCCTCTGATCGACCATCATTGAAAAAATAAACTCTAAATTTCCAACCCTCAGCGCTGCTTTCAACAAATTTACGCGTTTCAGTTTCAACAACGCTCCCTTTGTAACCACTCTCTTGTAGGAGCAAAGCGATCCGTTCTGCTGAAATCGGATAGCGGGCATTTGATGAATGACGGTTTTGAATAGGCAGCAAAATAACTTTGTTTGGTTTGTCGCCTTCGATGGCCTCATTGTCTCCGGCATCCGACATGCTCACAACAGTCTCCATTTTTCATCTCCAGCGGTAGCAGTGCAATTTTTGCAGCAATCTTTCTGAAAATGACCTTCCGGAACCCGTAGGACAAAAGCTGTCATAAGAACGTATATAGAACATCTTGCGACATGCTGATCTGACCAAGCAACATGGCGCTTAATGAGGATTTGGAAAAGCAATCAGCTTTGAATTTCTAAAGAACCTGAAAGTTTATTCTTCCGCTTACTGCATACATCGCTGCAATCAACCGTGTAATTTTTTGTCATCAACTGGAGCAGAGTTGCTTCCCATATTTAAGCCGAGAATGCTTCCTAATGCTTAGTGACTAACCGCCATTGTCAGGAGATCAACGCGGCTCGCTTCCTTTGTTTCACCACGTGCAGCTGCGCCCCGCCATGCGGCATCAAGTATGACGTTTGATCTCCTTACCAAAGAGGGCGGTTTGAACCTTCCCATTAGTCTGCAATTCAGCGGCTTCAATAATGGGATATAAACATGACAGCTACTCGCCTCGATATTCATCAACTAATTACCAACCAGATTATTGCTGCAATAGAGTCAGGAGCAGGTGAATTCAAACTTCCCTGGCATCGATCTGGCGCTGATCTCTCCCAACCTCGAAATATTGCCTCTCAGTCGGTCTACCGTGGCATAAATGTTCTGACGCTCTGGCTAACTGCCGAGGCTAAAGGGTATCCTTCAGGCCTTTGGGGAACATTCAATCAATGGACGGCTCTTGGCGCAAAAATTCGCAAAGGTGAGAAGGCCTCGCTTGTTGTTTTTTATAAAGAGACGATACCATCCAAGATAGATGAAACAGTGGATAAAAAATCCTGTCGTATTGCACGCGCTACCCCTGTTTTTGCCCTGGAACAGGTTGAAGATTATGCGCCCGAGATTTCCGCATTAGAGCCCGATCCCTCACACAATATTAATTGTGAGGCTGAGGCCTTTATCAAAAAGACAGGCGCGATCATTCTCCATGGAGGCAGTGCTGCTTATTATCAACCGGCGAACGATGGGATCCATCTCCCAGTAAAAAACGCATTCATAGCGTCAGAGAGTTCATCTGCTGAAGAAAGCTATTACGCAACAGTTTTTCATGAACTTATACATTTTACGGGTAGAACAGACCGATGCGATCGCGATCTAACTGGACGGTTTGGTACTAGCGCCTATGCGATGGAAGAGCTTATTGCCGAACTCGGCGCAGCTTTTTTATGCAGTCACTTTAAGATTTCGTCTGCGCCTCGAAAGGATCATGCACAATATCTTGCTAATTGGCTTTCTGTAATGAAATCCGACAAGAGGGCTATATTTTCCGCCGCCAGTCAGGCATCTCGCGCAGTTGACTTTCTCCTTGATGATAGAGGGTCATGAGACCCTATAATTTCATTTACAGGCTTTTAAAATTCAGTAGAATCCAGCTTGCGCAAAGGAGGAGGAGGCAAGCGCATTCCCTTAAATTATCAATTGGGACTGCGTCACCATGATCCTCCTTAGTCTTTTTGCTGCACTCGCTGCCGCGTTCGTTTTTCTACGGCTTTTGTTTAGCCTTGCCACGATTGCTCTGCCAGTATGGATAGCTGTGTCTATCTTTATTTTCACATTTAAATCAGGCGGCAATATTCTCGTCGCTGGTTTGATTGGCTTAACTCTAGGCGGCCTCGCCTATGTTGCCGGGCTTCTTGCGTATGCCATAGCCCCATCAATTATGCTTTCAAGAATAGTCTGCTTTATTTTTGCGCTTCCGGCAGGCGTCGCGGGCTATCATCTTGGACTTGGATTGAGCCATCTTATACTCATCTCAAGCCCACTTAAGAATATTTTCTCAAGCGGTATCGGAATTTTTATTTTCATTTCTTGCTGGCGGACGGTTGACCATGTGCTGACTGACTCCCGAAGCTTATGAGCACTGGTGCGGGCTGCTGAGGGTCAAGCGCCTAACATGCGCCGAGCGAGTACGGATTGCATTTCACGGCGTCCGTCAGCAATCAGGCAAATAATGACTTGGCTGCCTGTGACACGGTAGATCACGCGGTAAGGCTTGAAGAAAGTCTGGCGGTATTCTTTGATCCCAAGGCCGACAAGTTCCTTCGGATAGCTAGCGCGTTCCGGGAATTTCGACAGACTCTCCACAACGTCCATCAACTCATCCAACACATGGTTGGCGTTGGCTACACAGGCGAATTCGGAGATGTAGTCGTGGATAGCTTCCAAGTCCTGCTCCGCACCCTCGGTGAGCAGGACCTCGAACTTGGCAGAGGTGCCTGCCATCAGATTGCGGCTCGCTTGGCACGGAGGCGGGCAACGACGTCGGCCACGGGTTTGACCTTACCAGCGGCCACATCCTGATTGCCCAGCGCAAGGATTTTTAGCAAGGCCAGTGTTTCTTGCGTCTCCTCGAACGAGGCGACATCCTGCAGGACAGCCTTGGCCTCACCGTTTTGGGTGATGACCATAGGTTCACGCTGCTCCGCGAGGTGCGTCAAAACCTCGGCAGCGTTGGCTTTGAGATAGCTGATGGGCTTGACTTGTGATGAGTAGCGCATGGCGGTGCTCCGGACTTAAATAAGACTGAATATAGTCCTTTTATAGTCCGATGGCAAGGTGTGGAGATGGCCTCAGGCCCGGGCGAATTCGTCTTCATTACGCAGGCACATCAGAACCCACCCTGTACCCCATCGCCCGGAAGCCAAGCTGGCGCTTGTCCCACATCCGCAGCAGCGCCAGGTGGCCGGCACTCGGTCTTTCAAAAGTGCATAGCCGCCCACGCTCTCCTCCTTCACAGACCACAAGATCACCAAACTATAAAATCTCGGCATAGGGCCAGCAGTCTCTGGGCGCTTTAGCCAATACAGATCAAAACGGTCACTTATCTGTTCTTTGCTGCGATAATATCGAGTTAATCGATAAAGATTCATCAAGCCGCTATTTCATTCGTCAGCGTAAGTATTTGTCAGCGACTGCAGCTGAAAATTCATCAGGATCTCATCATTAACACTTAGATTTCGATGGCCTTAAGCCCAGCATATAGAGATTTCTGTATTAGATTAAGCGTCGAGTGGAATTCATCAGCGAGTTTCTAGGGCAATGAAATATTTTTAATAGTTCGTAATTTCAGCAAGTATACGTCCCTGTCTGCTCTAATCCCCTATTGTCACAATTAGCTCCGTTAAATCATTTCATCTCACCATCTCCAGAGCTCCCTCTTGATGGATTTACTTAGCCGCAGCACGGCTTTGCCTCTCTCGTATTACTGCAAGGCGAGACTAAGACTTTCTTCCCCTGGCTTAGCCATTCCTCGCGAAGCAAGAAAGACTTCACTAACGCCTCCTCCGTTTCACTTCGGTCTCGAATGAGATGCAGTAACGATTTGGCTTCGTCCTTTTAATAAATCATCGAGGCCGCAATGGATGTGGTTTTGATGTAAATCTTAAAGGAGAAATATCATGACAATTATCGGTTCATTCAAAAAATCAGGCACGGAATATGTTGGTGAAATCTCAACACTCAACCTGCAGACAAAAAATATCAGGATTGTCCCTGAAGAAAATCGCACCAATGAGATTACGCCTACACACCGCGTTTTTCTCGGCAAGTCAGAAATCGGCGCCGGTTGGACCAAGCGATCGAGTGAAAACAGAGATTATCTTTCCATCAAATTTGATGATCCAAGCTTGATCGCGCCAATCTACGCAAACCTCTTCGATGATGAAGGCAGCGAAGGATTAAATCTTGTTTGGTCTCGCAGCCGTAAGAATGGGAGTGAATAAGCTTCCATCTCAATCTCTCCGCCTGGATGTCCGGGCGGAGAATTTTTGTTATTATTCCAAGAATATATCTTAAAAGCAGATACTTGGCTCACCGAATTCGGCCTATAGGAATGCTATGGAATTCGACGCCTGCGAGACTAAACACAAGGAAAATCTGGAGGACCGAGAGTTTAATTTCGCCGTCCAGATCTTTCTTGGTCGTGTCCTCAGCCAGATTGTCGACCGGGTGGGCTCCAGTGAGAGTCAGATCAAAGCTATTGGCGCAGTTGATGGGGACGTTCTTGTAGTCATCTACACTGCTCGAGATGATGTCCGCTGGATCATCTCTTCTCGTAAAGCGAATAGGAAGGAGCGCGCATTATGGCACGCATGACACTTGAACAGATCGAGGCATCCCGTCCCAAGGTTGACCGCACAAAAATCGAGGCAACGACTGAAAAGGATATTGCCAATCATATGCAAGAGGATGAAGAAAATCCTAATGCATCAACAGATAATTTTATTGAAGAACTACCATCTGCACGAATTCGTGAATGAATTTTCCTGACGCAGGTCGAGTTTGCTCATGCTTTACGTATTCCAGTAGCCACACTATTAAATTGGGAGCAAGGGTGGGTTCGTATCGATCCTGCAGCCAGGACCTTGTTTCGCATTTTAAGCTATGATCCAAAGCATGCGCTTGAAGCACTGCAGATTAATCGTAAAGCAGGCTGATTGCTCAGACTTATTACTGTTTATGATGCAGGCCTCTGGCTCTCATCCGCGACGCTTTGAGTTAACGTCGGACGTTCGCGTATTTAGTCAGGTGTAAAATTGCGTCATTTCTTTGGATGGCGAAGAATCAGATAATTCAATATTTTATGGGACTGTTATGCTAAAAAAGCATAAGCTTATGCTTTTTTAAGGACTACCAGAGCCTCGTTTCATGTGAATATTTTTTCCTCCTTGTTTTTGGGAATTTTAATTCCCGTGCGGGGAGAGTGTTGAGTGACG
Source organism: Methylocystaceae bacterium (assembly GCA_014190435.1). Lineage (GTDB taxonomy): Bacteria > Pseudomonadota > Alphaproteobacteria > Rhizobiales > Beijerinckiaceae > Methylocystis. Next base: position 6,153 of record BJGJ01000044.1, read on the forward strand.
GATCGTGATGCGCCATCGCATGCAGGCTATAATGAGACCGATCTTCTAACGCCCTGCGAGCTTGCCTGGGAGTTTTTACGACGAAATAAGAACTACTGTCGTGAATTTAGTGAATCCAAATCACTCAATCTTTCTGAATTAGAAAGTCGTGCGCGACACTGGAGGTTACAAAAGCCTAGCTGATCCAAATCTTAACCGACAAAAAATTCCAATTTTCTGGCGACCCGAGGAATGTGCTTCAGTTATTATTTTATCTCCTCAAAGGAATGCTGCCTTCGGAAGCGCGATTAGAAAGACTGATCTACAAAACTATTTCAGTTATGAAGATCTCGGAAATCGACAGCATTTTTTCTTTGACCATCAAAATCTACGCGCTCAAATCTTTATTTCTGAGGGGTTAGCTGCGAATGAATTTCTGCAAGCTACTATTCCGCTTGATCCTTTCATGCTCGTGCGATTGGCCGCAACTGAAGAATTTCTGCGCGTAATTTCCGGCAAACAGATCGTTAAAAAATCTAAACCTAGCCTTACAATGCTCAGGCTTCACAAAGCCTTACGAGCTCTGGACGCTATGGCTGCAAAAGCCAGTCAGCGCGAAATTGCAGAACTTTTTTATGGGAAAGAACGTATCCGCCAAGAATATTGGAAAACCTCATCCATCCGACAATCTATTCTCAGATTATGCCGATTAGGGCAAAAAATGGTGGATGGAGGCTATGTCGAGCTTCTTCATCAGTAGCTTATAAAAGCTATCACAAAATTTATCCTCAGTATTAGGGTGAACGTTTTCGAGGGGGGTCAATTTCGTACTCCCTCTTCGCTTGTGTGCTTCTCCATAGTGATCAAACGCCGCTTTTAATAGCCGGCAATGGACAAATATCACACAGGCTTACTATGAAGTCAGACCTTGAAGATTTTAATATTGATTACACCCAGCACCGCTATTTGCGCACGCCGGATGCAGCGAAGTTGTTAGGCCTTTCGGGTCGGACGCTTGAAAAACATCGTACCTTTGGAACGGGTCCGCAATATTTCAAACTTGGCGGGCGTGTCGTCTATCGCTTAGTGGATCTGACGAATTGGGTAAAACCAGGCTGTAAAGCTTCTACATCAGATCCTGGTCAGGGAACTGTATTGCCGGCCAAAAGACTGGCTGTATCTCCACAAAAACAAAAGCTCATCACTAAGGGGAGGGTATAAACATGCCCCTCCGTCCCGCTTTGGAAGAGCTGAGTAAGCTCCAGCCTGTTTCAGCTATTCATGGAGCTATTCCTGTCTGCAATGCACAGATTCTGATGGCCTATCCATTCTTTAGTTTAGCGAAAGCGCCACGCCTCAAGCCAATCGATTACAAGTCTGGAAATGCTTTTGTGCAGGTAGACGCAAGTGAGTCTGCAGGGATAGCGACAATATGGGATGCAGATATTTTAATTTGGGCCGCATCTCAAATTGTTCAATTACAAAATAGCGGGCAAGCCAATTCACGACGCATTCATGCGAGACCTTATGAAATCTTGGGCTTTCTCGGATGGGGCCGATCAAAACGCAGTTATGATCGGTTGCGCAATAGCCTTGATCGGCTCAAAGCGACACAAATTACAACCTCCCTTGGCCAGGATCGGGATGATGCGCTTTACAGATTTAACTGGATCGATGACTGGCAGGAGAAAAGAGATCCTGCAAATCGCGCAGCCGGGATGGAGATCTTCTTCTCAGAATGGTTTTATAAATTAGTCAGTCAGCCTCAGTCCTGCTTAACGCTTGATCGTCAATATTTTCAATTAACAGGCGGACTTGAGCGGTGGCTTTATCTCGTTGCGCGCAAACATGGCGGCCGACAAGAAAAAGGCTGGTCGTTCGACTTTCAGCATCTTCATCGTAAGTCAGCTAGCCTCGCTTCGCCTTCGTCCTTCAGTCGAGAGATAAGAAATATCGCGAAACGAGGCCGATTACTCGACTATGATCTATGTATTACGCACAATAAGACGAGAACTGAGCAGCTTTTGTTTCTCCATGCAGCTTGTGGATATCCAAGATCCGCCAGTGTGCGAACAGATAATAACACAATCGTGCCATCAGGACATGGACGATCGTGCTATCAAAAGGATAAAGCTCTCGTAAGGCCTTGGGAAAAATCAGATTCCGCCAACGCTAAATTCTTTTCTAAAAAAGAGTCTAAAAATACCACGGCGCGGCAATTAGAAAAACCGGCGACGACAGGATTATTGAGATCTCAAATTTCTCAAAAAAATGATCGTCAAGATGTGAAAACGCGACCAATCGTCAGGGATCGGCAAGAGATCCTTGTTGATCTTCTTTCGCGAAAAAGAATTCCTCTTCCAGGAGGATTTCTATGACAAAGCTTTATCCATCTTTCATTCATCAATCAGCGCTAGATCCTCGATTTCTCATGGATAATCTGACCCATGTAGAATTAGTTTTGCGGCCAAGAAAAATCGAGCAATGGCTGCGCTTTGGCAAACCGATCAAAATTACTAAAATTGATAAAAGACGCCAGGTCGCAAGCTTCAAGCCATACAACACATTTGCTTTTGTTCGCTTTGCGTCAAACGGCAAGGAGCGCGTCATTCATCGTCTCGATATCGTCGAAACGAGGAGACATGACGATGGCTATCAAACGCTCCCCTTTGTACGGCCTGGAGGATTTATTTTGCTCAGTCTCAATACTGTTGAACAAGTTGATCAGGCCTTACGAACAATCGACTCGATTGAAAGAAATGGTGTTCCCCTGACAGAAGTTCCAGCTTGGTATTGGCAAGAGTTAGACTCTGATCTGCAAAGCAATCAGCCGCCGATTATCTATACGTTAGAGATGCACTGGTCGTGTATTAAGAATAACTCGCTATGAATAAGCTCATCCCCTTACTTGTTGCATGCAGTGCAATCAGCCTCATCGGAAGTCTTTCTTTTAACGACCCAAAACCAAGATTAATTTGGAATGTAACAGCTAGCGCGCCAAAAGGTCTCTATTGGGCAGCTTCTTTTGATCGACTAGAAACCGGCGCACTCGTGGTTGTAGAGCCGCCTGAGGTTGAAGCTTTATTCATGGCGTCTCGTGGCTATCTGGGGTTTGGCGCTGTTCTTTTAAAGCGCATTGTCGCACTTCCAGGAACAGAGATTTGTCGCCGCGCAAACCATATTTTTGTTGCTGGACAAGAGATCGCGCAAGCCAAGGACGTCGATAGTCAGGGGCGTTATTTACCCCAATGGCGCGGATGCTGTCGGCTGCGTTCTGACGAGATCTTTCTCGTCAATCCCGATGTTCAAGATAGTTTGGATGGCCGATATTTTGGACCATTTCCTAAGAGCTCAATCGTCGGACTGGCTTATCCAATCTGGGTCGACGATGAGAAAGATAGTCGAATCTAAAGACCTCTATCTTTAAAATTTCTCCAAAAAATATGACCACGAAAGGAACGATGTCATGGCCTTGATTGGCACATTTACGTCCACAGCTGATGGATTTACGGGATCTATTAAGACGCTCTTATTAGAGGCTGAGTTGACGTTATCGTCTCTCACACGACCAGTAAGCGATAATCCTCCGGATTTTCTTATTACAGTTGGAAAAGGGCGAGAAGGTCTCCTAGTTGGCGCAGCAAGAAAGAGAAAAACCGAGAATGGAAGGGATTATCTCTCAATCAGGATCGATGATCCCACGCTAGAAAAACCAATCTGTGCAGGGCTTTATCTCGCTGATGGCTCAACCAGCCAATATAATCTCTACTGGTCGCGTCCATATAAAACGGAAGATAAATTGTGATCGTTGAATCCGTCAAAAGGCTGAGCTCGACACGATATATAAAGATTATATCTCAAACTGGCATCACAGGATCTCGCGTCATCTCTATGCTTTTTATCCTCAGCTTGTCGTCAGCTTATGCTGACGACAAGACGGATGAGAGGGTTAAAAAAGATGAATTCGTCGGTTTGAATAAAACTCTCAAAACTTATGTTGAGGAAGCATCACAACGCTTCCTTATTCCTAGCTCCTGGATTTGGGCAGTGATGAAAATAGAAAGCGCTGGCGATATCAGCGCGCTGTCTAAAAAAGGCGCTATGGGCCTGATGCAGATCATGCCTGAGACCTGGCAGATGCTCCGTCAACAATATAATTTAGGAAGTGATCCATTCTCTCCGCGTGACAATATTCTCGCAGGAGCAGGTTATCTCCGATATCTTCATGAGCGTTACGGCAACCCTGGCGTATTCGCCGCTTATAACGCGGGTCCTGGTCGCTACGAAGACTATCTCAAGGGTCGCAAATTACTTCCCCTCGAGACAATTGATTATACCTCCAAGGTCAATCAATGGGCGTCTTTAGAGATGGCTCAGGGCGGTCTCGGGACCATCGTTGAGCACAATATGGCCACTCATTCTGACATTTTTATACGTTCACCCATCGCGCAATCCATTCATCATAACGGGGATGATGAAGAGATGAAAAGGGATCAAGAAATGAACCAGAAAGTTGCTGATCTATCTGCACTCGCGCCCTCGTCACAGGGGCTCTTCGTTAGAATCTCGAAACGTTTAGAGAGCGTGGAATGAGCGCTATTATTGATCAACAACTGCATCTTTTTAAAAGAGTAAGATCAAACATATCGACCGGAAAATCCCGATTTTTAAGAGGGCAAGATAAAAGGCTTGGCGCCTATCGCGCATAAGTCTCTGTCATGACTTATTTTTGCTGGCGCCGATCGGTCGTGGCTGGCGCCAATATTTTCTATTCTTCTGTTTTGCTACCAAAAACTTGGCGCCACATCCTCTAAGCTTACGCAGGAGCGCGATTAATGCGCAGTGATGATAATGATTTTACACTTAGGCCTGGTAAAATCGGCAGTAGAGGAGGTGGTCAACCTAAATCCTTCTTCAACGAAGTCATGAAGGAGATAACAAAACAGTCTGGCGGAAAACCTGTCAGTAGCCAACGCATGACGAGACTTACGCCTGGGCGGTCTTCATTTGGCAAGGGCCGTAATGCTTATGGTAGATCTCTTTTCTCGCCCTCATCAAGACGCGTAACGGTAAAGGCGCGTGTCGTACGACATCACGGAAAGACCCTAAGGTCAGCGCCGCTCACTAAACATATAAGCTATCTCAAGCGCGAGGGTGTGACTAAGGATAATGATCGCGCCATCCTTTTCGATGCAGCAGGAGATCGGGCTAGCGAAGCCGCCTTTGTAGAGCGCTGCGCCGACGACCGTCATCATTTTCGTTTTATCATCTCCCCAGAAGATGCAGGACAGATGGAGGATCTGCGCGGTTTCACGCGTGACTTGGCCGCCCAGATGGAAACAGACCTTGGAACGAAACTAGACTGGGTCGCCATTGATCATTGGAATACGGATAATCCCCACATACATTTTTTAGTAAGAGGCGTAGATGAGAGGGGAGAGGATCTCGTTATTTCTCGCGATTATATTAGTCTCGGGTTGCGATCGCGCGCTGAAGATCTCGCCACATTAGAACTTGGTATTAAGCCAGAGCAGGAAATTCATGCGAGCCTTGAACGAGAAGCGACCGCCGATCGTTGGACCAGGCTTGATCGCGAAATCATGTCCCATGCAGATGATACAGGTTTTATAAATTTGAGACCCATAACTCCTGGTCCAGATGACTCCTTCATACGCCGGCAAATGATCAGACGGCTTCAGTATCTTGAGAGTATGGGGTTAGCTACGACGGATGGATCAGGTCTCTGGAGGATGACCATAGAGGCAGAAAGTCGTCTACGTGATCTGGGTCTACGAGGCGACATCATCAAGACCATGCATCGCACATTAACTGAGAAAGGCCTTAATCGCGCTTTTGAGGATTATGTCATCAATCCTTCAGACCTAAGATCAGCGATCATTGGCCGGCTTGTTAGCACTGGTCTCCACGATGAATTATCAGGTGAGGCTTATGCGATTATTGATGGGGTTGATGGACGTGCGCATCATGTAAGATTTAAAGATCTCGACGCTTTCGATCATGCGCCTGCCTTTGGGGGCATTGTCGAAGTGAGGTGCTTTGGTAGTATCAATGATCCAAAGCCAACGCTTGTTCTTGCAAACCGATCTGATCTCGACATTACCCTACAGGTAACCGCTCCAGGCGCGACCTGGCTAGATCACCGTCTCGTTGAACGTGCGCCTATGAGTCTGTCCAGCAGTGGTTTTGGTCAGGAAGTCCGTCAGGCGATGCGTCAACGCGCTAACAATCTTATAGAGCTTGGGTTGGCGTATCGAGAGGGTGAGCGCGTGCGCTTTCGGAAAGATCTTCTCACTACCCTACGAAATCAAGAATTAGAAACTGTTGGAACAAGCATCGCGCAACAACGGGGGATGACATTTAATGCGACGGTGCCAGGCAGCTCAGTCTCTGGAGCTTTTCGTGAAACACTGCGCCTCAGTTCTGGCCGTTTCGCTTTATTAGATGACGGACTTGGATTTCGTCTCGTGCCTTGGGCTTCATCGCTCGAGAAATATAGAGACCAACAGGTTTCTGGCATCGCGCGTAGTGATGGCGGTATCGATTGGCGGCGAGAGCGAGAGAGGGGATTAGGGCGTTAGGGAAGCTGCTCAAGCGCCGCCTTGTTTGAGAGTTCCTCGCTTCATTGGTAGGGACTTTTGCCAGCAATCTTTGTAGTAGCTCAATCGCCATCCATAGTTATTTCCCAGAAGTTCTCCCCGAAAACGGTTGTTTTAGTGAATAGACAATCATCAGATTTCTTGACGCATCATGATAAATCATGATAAATTAGCAGTCAGATAATGGAGGTTTGCCATGGCAGGCCAGGCCCGCGAAAAATTCGCCACCCAAGTAAATTCCGAGATTCTGACCCATCTGCGCACCCTCGCGCAGAGCGAGGGGCGACAGCTCCAGGCCCTTGTTGATGAGGCGCTTGCCGACTTGATCGAGAAGCGTAAGCAGAACAAGCCTCGCGCCAATGTCATGGCTGCCTATCAGGCTAGTCATGAGAAATTCGGGACACTCTACAAGAAGCTTGCTGAATGAGCGATTACCTCACGGTTATCGAGGTTCTCGCCATCCACGAAGACCAGATTGCTCGCTACGGCGGGTCTGAGGGCGTGCGCGACATGGGGCTTTTGGAAGCGGCCTTGTATCGCCCGCAGACGGGGTATTACACCGATCTCATCGAAGAGGCAGCAGCACTGTGGGAAAGCCTCGCGCAAAACCACCCGTTTATCGATGGCAACAAGCGCACTGCCTTTGCAGTTACCTATACTTTCCTCGCCATCAACGGCGGGCGTATCACGGCCGACGCCCTTGAAACCTACGCCTTCATTATCGGCCTGCATGAAGCCGGCACGTTCAATTTCGAGCAGTTAACTAAATGGCTTCGAACTAACGTCGACCTTTATTAGTAACGAAGGCGTAAATTCTCAAAAAAAAAGCGCGACAAAAATTTTTAAAAAGAGGCAGGAGGCAGCCGATGCTTGCCTGCAATAAATTCTTTTAGAAAATTAGCCTATTTTTGCAGCCAATATTAATAATAAAAAATAAATTCTGCGCTTTTCTACGCTCACGCGCCGTCTTGGTCAGGGCGTACTCGCTCCATTAGTTGAGACCACTAAAACCGGATAAGGCCTACTTTATTACGGTGTCTCCAGAAGTATGATTCGTGTCCCCTTTTATAATTCTTTTTATATACAATAGGTTATAATATTTAGTCGCGCCTATAAGTTAATAATATTCAGATAAAAAGCCGATTAATTATTGACTATTAAATGATTAGTAATCACCTATCAGACATCATTAGAGTGCGCCGGCAATGATTTATGAATACCCAAAAATCGAACCAATCGATGTTGAGGTGCTTGAGCTTATCCGTGATCAACGGCGTGTGCTTCAGCATCAAGTCAATACAAACCCTCTGCGCTGGCGTGGATTTCTGCGTCGGAACACACTCGCGCGCGCCATAAGAGGATCAAACAGCATTGAGGGCTTCAACGCCAATCTCGCTGAGGCAATCGCGATAGTAGATTCCGAACGGCCTGAGACGCTTGAAGACGAAACCCGAAAGGCGCTCGAGGGCTACCGTCTCGCCATGACACATGTCCTGAGTGTCCACAGCGATCCCTATGTAGAGATCAATACTCAATTCATTCGAAGCCTACACTTTATGATGATCAGCTACGACATGGCGAAGATGCCTGGACAATGGCGGACGGGGGATGTCTATGTCGTAAGTGAACCTGAT
>BJGJ01000045.1 GCA_014190435.1 Methylocystaceae bacterium
ATATTCATTCTATGGCGGAAACTTCAACGTAATCAGAAATACCGTTGATGCCGTGCGTATTGTTCAGGATCATACTTTTGATTCCGGACTGAATTTTCATAATCAGACCGCGATATACAGTTACGGCCGCATGACCAAATCAGCTTTTCCGGACGATGAAATTCCTGGGGTAGAGCCAGATTTCACAGTCGCACTTCGAGGTTACGAAAACAATAAGCCACGTCAAAATGTCTTTAATCGAACAGACTGGACTTACGACTGGCAAATGACTTCGGATATCAAGCATACAATTCTGGCTGGCAGCGAATTTGGCAATCAGATCAGCTATGACAACCGAAATCGGGGCTTTTGGAATGACCCCATTCCAGATCGGGCTAATCGCACTCTGAATGTCAGCGTGTTGCAGCCAACTGCCTACAACGCGATGTATTTTACAGAAATGCAGCGTAGACGGCGCACCAACCTAGATCTAGCAGCAGGATATGTTCAGGATCAGATTGCATTGACCAAAAATGTTGATCTACTTGCCGGAGTCAGATTCGATAGCTTCAATCTTAGGTATCAGAATAATCTTGATGAAGAGGGATTATATACAACCGGAGTTGGCGCAACATATCAACAACGCGTCGATAACGTATGGTCTCCGAGGTTCGGCCTCGTAGTAAAGCCGACGGATAAGCTCTCATTTTATGGGACCTATTCGAAATCATTTCTTCCTGCCGCGGGTGATCAGTTCACCAAACTTGATGGAGAGCTTGTCAGTGGGGAGGTTGATCCTCAGCGCCTTGCGCCGCAAAGCTTTACGAACTACGAAGTCGGGTTCAAGTCAGAGCTCAATTCAAGGCTTCTGTTTACGGGTGCCTTGTATCAACTATTTCGAACAAATCAGATCATAGAATATGTCGATGACTATAACGTCCAGGTCGGCACCCTTACTAAGGGTGGTGAGCTTGGACTTGTAGGTAATATAACGGATGATTGGACCGTCTCTTGGGGCTATGGCATCCAGAACGCAAGGATTACTAATTCGGACCAGGGCTTCGTAGTTGGAAAGACTGTGCCATCTGTCCCCCTGAATACGGCAACATTCTGGAGCAAATATGATGTCTCCTAAATCATCGGATTGTCCCCGAATACACTCGGCTTCGGTGCTGGCACGATCTATAATTCGATGATTTTTGCTGCACCGGATAACGCCGTTGAAATACCTAGCTATGTGCGCGTCGATGCAGCTGCTTATTTAAAGATCAACGAACGGATATCAGGTCAGATCAATGTTGAGAACATTGGCGGCGCAAAATACTGGGTTTCCGCGCATCGCAACAATCTTATCACACCCGGTGCACCTCGTTCTGCACTGGTCACGCTTAACGTTAAATTTTAGGAGGCTTATCTGCAGCACCTCCACCTATGGCAAAAGCCAATAAAACAGACATCAGAGTTTCAGATATGAGGGTATGTCTTCGAAAGGTTACAGGACAAATGAGGCCTCAATGTTGCTTTTGTCGTGTGTAACTATCAGCTAGAAATCCTCGGTGATCGAAACGTCTCAACGATTTTTCAGACTGTCGCGGGTCAGCGCCTGTTGGACAAAATTGGCATTAAGGATAGGAGGTTTTCTGTCTCATCCAGCCTTGAGGAAAGAGCGATGCCGCCCGTGAACATGCTTAAAATGATCGACACGAGAGCGAAGATCGCACCTTATGCTTGAACTTGGCATTTTGCTGTCGCTCATTGCAATCAACGGGGCGTTTTCACTTTCCGAACTTGCAGTCGTTTCAGCTCGTAAAACGCGTTTGAAGAGAATGGTCGAGGATGGCCGACGCGGCGCTGCCTCCGCCCTGGCCCTTGCTGAAGACCCGGGGCGTTTTCTGTCGACTGTTCAAATCGGCATAACGCTTGTTGGAATTATTTCTGGCGCCTTTTCCGGCGCAACACTCGGCCACCAGTTGAGGGATTTTCTCCTACATAAGGGGTTCTCGCTGACGTTCGCAGATACGGCCGGATACGGCGCAGTCATTGGTCTGATCACATATCTATCGGTAGTTGTTGGTGAACTCTTGCCAAAGAATTTAGCCCTGCGTAACGCAGAGGTCATTGCCTGTCGTATGGCACCAACGATGTCTGTCATCTCGCGTATTGCTTCACCGCTTGTATGGATCCTGGACAGCTCAACGCGGTCACTTTTCTGGCTGGTTGGAGCGTCTACTCAATTCCACAATACGGTCACTGACGAAGAGATTAAGACCCTTGTTGCCGAAGCCAAGATATCAGGTGTTATAGAGCCACACGAGCAGGAGATGATTACAGCAGTTCTGCGTCTCGGCGACAGGACGGCTCGGGCGGTGATGACGCCGCGCACAGAGGTCGAATGGCTTGATCTCTCGAAGTCTAGAGAGGACCTTTGGACGCAATTGCTCAATGCAGGGCATTCTTGGCTTCCGGTTGGAAAAGCGAGCCCTGAGAATCTGATTGGCGTTATAGCCGTCCGCGAGACGGTATCGGCTTCTATCGCTTCCAATTCGTTCGACGTCGAAGTGCATATCAGACATGCGCCGATCGTCCCGGACTCGGCCGACGCCCTCGATGTTTTGGACAAATTGCGTAAGACGAAGGTGCCGATCATGCTTGTCCACGACGAATATGGTCATTTTGAAGGAATCGTTACCCCTGCAGACATTCTCGACGCGATCGTCGGTTCTTTTTGGTCTGATGAAGGGTTAGAAGAAAAGGAATTTATTAAGCGCGCAGATGGCAGCTGGCTTCTTGCCGGATGGATGCCTGTTGACGAGATGGCCGAGATGCTTGGGATGAAGCTGCCAGAGCGCCGTAGCTATGAAACGGTTGCAGGCCTTATCATAGATGAATTCAATCGCATCCCCGAGCTAGGGGAAGTCGCCGTCATAGACGATTGGCATTTTGAAATCGTAGATCTGGACGGCCGCAGGATTGATAAAATCCTCGCAAGCAAGATTAACCCTTTGACATAATCAGTCGATCGGCGGACGCCTCAGGGAGAGACTTAGCATGTGCGCTGCAGTATGGCTTAAATGACCAAGAACGGCCAACGGCGCTTTCATCTGTTCCGCGGCAATCAAAATGAAAATCCAGCGACAATTAGAATGAGTAAGGAGTTATGTGCAATGATGCTTGTTTAATAAGAAAGTCATGCAGAATATTATTTAATATTTATAATGTGAATTATAGAGTGAGAGTAACTACTCGGCTACCCACATTCCGGGCTGAAAATATAGTCGCTGAGCAACTTTGTGATAATTTGAAATTATTACGATCAGTATATTCCATGAGGCTTGAGCCTTAATATTCTCTCAGACTAAAGCGTGAGACAAATCAAAGGAGCTTGAATGACTTTGCTAGAGCGTATTCTTTTGCCCGGCGACTCTCGTTGGGTTATTTTGGTTCGAGTGATGCTCGCTGGCGTATTTATTAGCGAAGGCTACCTAAAGCTTGTCGATCCCGCATGGCTAGGAGCAGGACGTTTTGCTAAAATTGGAATACCCTGGTCGGACTTTACTGGTCCTTTGGTTGGATGGACGGAGCTGGCATGTGGCCTTCTTCTGGCGCTGGGCCTATTTTCTCGCTTAGCGGCAATCCCTCTGATAATCGTCATGATTGTTGCGATTTTAAGCACCAAGATTCCAATCTTGCTTGGCCACGACTGGTGGATTTTCAGCCTCCGGAAACTGGAGCGCTATGGTTTTTTTAGCATGACTCATGAAGGCCGGCTCGATTATGCGATGTTGCTTGGTGCAATTTTCATGTTGTTGACAGGTTCTGGGAGATGGTCGCTGGATGAAAGAATTTTTGAGGCCATGTCACAGCAAGATAAAAGCGATCATCTCAATGAGCATAGAAAATAGAACTGGACTCTTGAATGATTCTAGCTCCCTCAGAGAAATATTCTGGGCTTTCCTTCGTCTCGGAGTAACGAGCTTTGGGGGACCCATTGCCCATATTGGCTATTTTCGTCAGGAGTTTGTCGAGCGGCGTAAATGGCTTGGTGATGATGTTTACAGCGACATTGTTGCGCTTTGCCAATTCTTACCAGGACCCGCCAGCAGCCAAGTAGGAATCGCCATTGGAATTCTACGTTCAGGCCTGACTGGTGGGCTCGTGGCCTGGGCTGGTTTTACATTACCCTCTTCAATTCTTTTAATTACATTTGCCTATGGTGTGAGCCAGCTTGGTGACTTATCGCAAGTCGCTTGGCTCCATGGCCTAAAAGTCATTGCAGTCGCAGTTGTTGCGCAGGCAGTGTGGGGGATGGCGAGGACACTCTGTCCAGATCGCTCTCGAGCAACGATTGCCATCATAGCCGCACTTATCATACTGGCTGTACCTTCGGCTGCTGGTCAACTCTGCGTGATTGTTGCAGGAGGCTTAATTGGCTGGTTTTTTCTCTCTGTCGAGAGCAACGTTGCTCCAGCACTGCGTGAATCTCTGATTGGGCAGAGAACAGCCGTTGCCTCCCTCGTTGCATTCTTAGTCTTACTTGTTGGACTACCATTAGCTGCAAAGACAACACACAATCATACGCTTGAGCTGATAAGTGGCTTTTATCGCGTCGGATCTCTCGTCTTTGGAGGCGGACATGTCGTCCTTCCTCTTTTGCAGCAAGTAGTCGTTCCCTCAGGTTGGATTGATAATAATAGTTTTCTTGCAGGCTATGGCGCTGCACAAGCTGTTCCCGGTCCTCTCTTCACCTTTGCCGCATATTTAGGAGCCGCCATGAAGGATGTGCCAAATGGATGGATAGGCGGTTTGATCTGTCTTATCTCAATCTTTTTGCCTTCTTTTTTAATTCTCCTAGGGATACTGCCTTTCTGGAATATATTGCGCATTCATGTAGGTGTGCGTGCGGCTCTAAGTGGAATAAATGCTGCTGTAGTTGGTTTATTGATCGCTGCACTCTACTCGCCGGTATGGACTAGCGCTATTTTTGGACCTGCAGATTTCGGGCTAGGAATTTTGGCATTTTTTCTCCTAGTGTTTTGCAATATGTCGCCGGTGTTGGTTGTTGTATTTGGTGGAATTTTTTCAACTCTTATTGCATCTCTGCCAACGTTTGGATGAGATAATTTAGACAAGACTTTAATTAGAGAGGTAAGTGTGTGTCTTGGGCCCATACACTGTCCTATTAGAGAAAGACTGATTGATATCGATAAGCCCATTGATGCATTTTTCCCGAACAAATTGTTCGTTAAATTACCGCACCCCATTTCCTCTTTGGAAAATTTCCAAGAGTTTTACTTTCCAGCAACATATTCCCCGAACCCGCTTACTTTGGAATTGCTTTATTTGATCGACGTTGTGACTTTTGAGAAATTCTTCTCAACGCAAAGCCAATACGTGAGCTGTTGAGGAGAGTAAAATGTCATCGAAATTTACCAGGGAAATTATATAAGCCATTAAAAGCGCCTTCAAATTACTCGATATCTTCGACACTATGATGTGGCGTAAATTTCTGCCCGGCGATATGACCTGCCTCAAATGCTTCATGCTCTATAAGCTGCTTACGATGAACAGATTTAAATTTAAAATTCATACCAAGTTTTTCCAGCTCTTCTTCTACAATAGAGGATTTGAGTGGCACTAGATCACGACCAGATGATCGTCGATTGAAGTCGTCTCGTTCCTTTTTCATGCTAGCAAGCTTTTTGCAAATGCCATGAGCAAGCCCAATTTGGAATGAGTTTATTGCGCTTCGTTGTGAGGCACCAATGAATTTTACATTATCCATTCTAAAGCGTAACAACTCGGTTTCAAAAGTGCGCATCAAAACTTCATATAGATAATGTGCAGCTTTGACATCTGCGGGGAGTCCAAAAAACACATAGCGGAACGCGCCAAGTGCATCTTTTTCCCTCCATACCTTGCAATCGCAGAAATCCCCAAGCGTTGGCACGCAGTCATCAATAGGAGTCCTCCGTCGCCGGCCAGTTTCAATACCGATGCCTTCACATGCTTGTTCTCTTATTTCAACTTCACCCAAGGACAATCCATAACGGTCAAGAAGTTCGGCTACCTTTGTGGCGGATGCAAAAGCCTCTTGCTCCGTACAGCCCTGTTCAATAGTCTTGTTGCGGAGCGCCTGGATACGCAATAAGACGCGCGTCAGCTCAGTCTCTTGATCTTTATTATCTGTTTTTTTATTCTTGGATATTGTAATTTTAAGTCGCAATTTATCAAAGAGTTCATTAACTTCCGCGGCAGCGATAAATTCTATCAAATCTTGGCTAATGATCTCACGAAATTTGATGAGGGGATTTTCAATGGAGCTCGTCCCAGCTGTGGCGCGCCGCTCATATGTCTCCATCATAATAAATGCTAAATGAGCATAGGCCTCTGAGACTCCTTTGCGTCCAGCTTGGCGGGACAATAGGCTTCTCGCTAGACAATCTCTGAGCGCTTCATACGAGGTCAATTGACGCGTTTCAAAAATATGAGTGCTGATTGGTTCTTCGTTCTTTTCAAAAGAGTTCTTAATACAAAGAGCCAGACGATCAAGCTCGTCGAATCTAATATTGTTATCGAGTGCAGGATCGGAAGAAGAGACCTCTGGAAAGAAGTTTATCCCTTCAAGCCACATAGCTCCATACTTTATTATGTGGCTATAGATTGTGGCAGCACAACGCTGCGGATTACTCAAACCTTTGCCTTCTCGAATAAAGGAGAGACCTTCAGCTAGAGCAGGAGCATTGAGAGGCGAGATCGTGCCAATTGTAATAAAATGACTATTTGAAATTGGCGTTAAATATACACCAACTGCGAAGCCCATTGCGTGATTGGGTATATCTTCATCTAGCAGAGTTATTTCTGAGGTTGTGGCCAGGTCTTCAACGCTGACCGTCAGAGGGCCTGTACGCGATTGTAGTCTTAATAGATAGAAACGTGATTGTTCTAAAGCATACAACGAAGCGAGTGCTTGAGGGCTACATTTTGTGCGTCGGTCTCGTATGAAGCGATCAATGGGCCGCCTTCCATTCATTGAGGGCATAAATAACAGCAGCTGCGTGGCGAGGGCAAATGCTTCAATCATTGTATTTTGTGACGCTACTTCATTGGTGTCTAAGCGACTATGAGACAGCCACTGCATTACTGTCTCTCGGATTTTAATCTTCGATATATTATCAAATGCCTCTTGAAGGTGCACTCCAACTTGTTCTGCCAAAAGGCAATTTTCTCGTAGCGAGTTGTTGGCATTATTGTGGGTTTTTTTTGTGTTACGGGATGGTCGATGGTTTGGACGCATTGGATCTAATGCTCTTTGAATTAGGCTCATTAACAAAGGTAAAGTATAGAATTTTGTGTGTCAAAGTCGTTTTTGAAGGCGTCAGCAGAAAATATATGATCGCTGATTGATGTAGTTTCAATTTTGTTTGCGTTTCTTTCTAAGATGGATACGACTAAGTGCGCACGCTAAGGAAGCAGGGAGACTTTCTGAAAATAGCTTTAAGGTTTTTGTATAACAGAAATATCGACGGCAGCCAGCCTCTAAAATTGCGGATTTCAGCCTCAGACCTCGGCGTCTCTAAGCCATTTCATCAAGTCAAACACAGGTTGCTTTGGCCCGTTCTTGTCAAAAAAAATTACATGAATCGGGAAGCGAAGGTTTTCCGAAATATTGATGGGCTGATACCCATCTTTTTGCAACAATCTTTCACGCGGAGTGAACCTGGAGCATCATTCATTTGGACTGTTGTTACTCAGAGTATGCGGCCTAAAATTAGACAAATAAATATCAAATATTTTTAAATCTTCGAATTTCAATAAATTATTTGTTTAATGATATCAAATAAGTCTGATGTTGTGATGTCGGACTTTGTTTATTTGGTCTACGCCCATTTATTCTTAAAGTTGTTGTATATGTCAGCGCGATGATTCTCTAATGACTCTCCATTTATAATTTTATTTGCTTTATAGAATAACTAAAAACTTACTCACTTTGTGGCTCGCTCATCCATAGAAACTTCTTCATAAATGAAAGCTTAAGCATTCTGACAAAGCCTTTGCAGCTACTCTCTTTTGCTTTGCGTTTCTGGGAAGTCTATGGTGCAGGTTATACATCAAGTTTACGCACATCTCTCTGTGAGTGTTATTAGTGGTTGAAAAATGCATATTACGGCATGTATAGCTTGCCTTACATTACTATTTTTAGTCTTGGCTTTTGTATTTAGGATCATGACCACTTTTTATAGTCTCTTGAGATTTGGCTATAATAGAAATCTATTGAGGTATTTCTCAATATGTCGAAGAGGTATCGACGTGTGGACTTACATCAACGAGCATCGACTTTGCAAAAGCGAGACTCAGGAAGCGTTCGAAGGCAGGATTAATATTTTTACCACTCCAGATGCCATAGAAATCAACTGTAGAGTTTTCATCCAGCAGCGGTCGTGCAATCAGACTAGATTTGAAGCGTAGAGTATTTGTCAGGCCTGTAACCATAACTCCTTGGTCTATTCCAACAAGTTCGAATAAATCATCCCTATTGAGATTGAGGGCCTCTAAATTGGGGCACCAACCTCGATGGACGAAATTTTCTACTACCATTTGCTCGCTAGCCGTATTTTTGCGTGCAAGAAACTGTGCTGATTTGAGGTCTTCCCATGAAATTCTTTTCTTGCGTGATAAAGCATGGTGTTTACTGAGGAAAATAAGAACTTTTTTGCGCCAAAACTTTTTCTGTTTTAATTCTGGTGCCTGTGTCGGAAGTGATCGGAAGATAATATCGATGTCGTTGTTATATACCAATCTTTGACAATCGTTTTCAAATATATCAACAAATCGAAGAGAGACTAATGGATTATTCGCTTTAAATGTCAAAATCAGATCTTGGATAAAATTATCATTTAATGACACTTCTAACCCAACTTTGATTTCCCCGTGTAAACCTTTGCCCGCTTGGCGCGCGTATTGTGCCGCTACTTCGAGCCTATCAATAATTTTTTCAGCTTCTTGAAGGAAACTTGAACCGGCGCTGGTTTGGTAGATATGGTTTCCTCTTCGTTCAAATAAGTCGACGCCAAGGCGTTCCTCTAAAGCCTTCACTCTTCTGCTTACTGCAGATTGTTTTATGCCCAACAATTGTGCAGCTTTATTAAAACTACCGTATCTTGCTGAGAGAAGGGCATAGTTTATTGAAATAAAATCCAACGATAGCATGGCAATCTGTTTGTTCTTTCATTTGAGAATGCGTCATTCTAGTCAACAAGAAATGACCGAGCATATTTTGTAAATAGTCAAACTATTACATTTTTCATGGCGACGAATTGTCGCGCATCTCATAAAAATAAAACAAAGAAATTTTGTTGATCTCTAATTTTTCAAAACAAATAATCGATATTTACTTTGACCAAAAAAACAAAGATTTACATGCAATCTAATGTGACGAAATTAACCTTCAGCAGGCATGAATATGCAGTCGAAAGTTATCGACATGCGCTAATTAGGCTCAAAGAGACTGCAGAAGATCTTGGTAAGAGTATAGGATTGCCAGCAGATTACTGGGACCAAGGCGCTATCCTAACGCTTGGTAACTACGTCAAGACACTAACTGTCGCAGAAGCCTTAGATGGCGCACCACTGCTTTGTGAAAACCCAGAAAGCTTATTGCAGGCTATGATGGGATTAGAGCGCTTAGTTATTGAAGCTATAGGTCTGCGTCAGCGGCTTAGTTCTAATTACGATCTTAGTGTACTTAATAGCAACCTTGTTGAATTACAAACGGAGTGGACTGCTGCGACTTCAGCCAACATCTTTGTTCGGAATGCGCGCAAGGAAAAAGTTCGGATAAGACGAAAGCTATTTTGCGACTCCTTACCTGAGGATATTTATTCCGATATAATTCTTCTGCAAAATTTGGCGGCCTTAGCATCAAAAATTCCAGAATACGAAAAAATTCTTGGTGGCTGTCAATTTTGGAGCAGACTCAATACAGATATATCTAAGTTTCCTGCCATACGCGATTGGATGGAAAAAATCCTCATCTATATTACGAAGATGGCTTCGCATACCAGACTGGATCTATCAGATATTCGTGCCCATACATTGAAGATTCTTACTGACCATGGATACATTTTCTCTGATAATGGCCCGGTGAAATCTGTTTTCATTAATTATCGTACATCTTTTGCTGAATTTATTACAGCTGTAAAACGTTTGTCAGTCTTAGCCGGTTTAGATCATAAGGATTTTCTCCCAAAGGGACCAAACTAGATTGAAAATAATCTACAGACTACTTCACGCTGGCTGGCAGGAGTTGCGGATGCGCCCGCATGGTGTCGGTGGCGTTTGGCTGTTGTTGAGGCAGATAATATTGGTCTAACTCCGTTAATTGGCGCTATAGATAACGGAAAAGTTACAGGCGCAGAGCTTGAAGCGTTCTTTGAATTTGCCTATGTCACATGGTGGGCTAACTGTGTTGCAAACGATGATGACATTCTGAGCTCATTCTTAGTTGAAGACCACGAGAATAAGATCAATGCCTTCGTGCGCGCCGATCAAAGAGTGTCAGGGCTTTCGAAGAAAATTGCGCGCGCTCGCATCAGTGGTAGTGTGCCCAGCATGACTGGCTCCGGTAGTGAGCCAGAGTGGGGGACGCTAAGCCGTGAGATTCAGTGAAGCAAATTACCTCTTAAGCAGCTTTTCGAAAAGATCCCAACGGCTTTAACTAAACTTGCTCCGTGTATGATGATGAGTCCGCTCTCTATTGCTCAATATTTATCTGCAGATGCGAAACCATTTGACGTTGTGATTGTGGTTGATGCATCACAAATTCCTGTTTGAGATGCTGTTGGCGCGTTGGCTCGTGGAAACCAAGTCATCGTGGTTGGGGACCCCGAGCAGCTACCACCAACAAATGTGAGTGAGCGCGGTAACGATGAAGCTGACGACGACACAATAGCTGATTTACCAAGCATCCTAGACGACTGCCTAGGCGCGAATATTCCTCATCTTGAACTAACATGGCACTATTGAAGTCGCCACGAAAGCTTGATCGCTTTTTCCAACGCAAAATATTATCGTAGTCGTTTAGTAACTTTTCCCTCAACAGATACAAAAGATACGGCTGTTAGCTTCATTCATGTTCCAGAAAGAGTTTATGAGCGTGGCTCAGGACGTATAAATAGTAAGGAAGCTGAGACGCTTGTCTCACATCTTTTAGAGCAGATTCGGGCGTCATCGCAATCTATCGGAGTTGTTACCTTCAATTCAGAACAACAACGACTAATTGAGAACTTATTAGACCAAGCAAGAATGACGGATCCTACACTTGAGCCATTCTTCGATCCAGTCCGAAGTCGTGAGCCTGTGATAGTAAAAAATCTTGAAAATGTTCAAGGTAATGAGAGAGACATAATATTATTCTCGGGTGCAGTCGGCCCAGATAACGCTGGTGAAGTGAGAGCGCAAATTAGTTCTCTTAACAAGGTAGGCGGGCATCGACGTCTTAATGTTGCTGTGACGAGAGCTCGTCAGAAGCTAACAGTTTTTTCTTCCATGAAACCAAGCCAAATTGATCTAGGATGAACGAACGCGCGAGGCGTTCGCGACTTTAAGCATTTCTTGGAATTTGCTGAACGCTGCCCGAGGGCTATGGCAGAGGCCTTCGAGATGACGGGACGCTCTACAGAGTCTCCATTTGAAGATGCTGTAAAAGCAGCTTTGGAGCGGAAGGGTTGGGAAGTTCATCCTCAAATTGGTGTTTTTTCTTCGCGTAGATCTAGGTGTAGTTCATCCGGATGAACCCGGGCGATATCTAGCTGGTGTAGAATGTGACGGAGCCGCCTATCATAGCTCTGCGACAGTACGTGATCGAGATCGGCTCAGGGAGATAGTATTTAGAGACCTTGGCTGGAATATCCGTCGTATTTGGTCAACAGATTGGTGGATGACCGTCGAGGCTACCTTTCAGATAACCGACCCCTCGCGCTGGATAGCAACCCAGGCGGTTATTTTCTTGCCAACTCTGATTGGCAGCACCCGCCAATACATGATGAAGGGGGTGCCATCTTTCTTGTAGTTGATCGCCTTGCCTTCAAATCTGCCACCCGACTTTAGCGCGTCGGAGAGCCTAGCGATCACTTTGGAATCCGTTCCTGGCCCTTGAAGAATACGCGGCGTCTTGCCAATGATTTCGGACGTATCGTGTCCCGTTAGCTTCTTGAATGACTTGTTAGCGAAGATGATCTTGCCTGCCACCGATGCATCCGTGATCAACACAGAGTCAAAACTGTTCTCTGCCAAAACCTGGAGCAGGGCCAACCCACCATCAGCTCCATTCATCAATTTCTCAAACGTTGCGGCCATTATGGATGCTCCATGATTAAGACGCACCAGCTGCGACTGATCCGGTCGGTGACGGGACGATCATTGCTTGTTGGGTTGATCTTTGGAACTTTCCGGCTCTTGCTGGGTAGAACTCCGGACAAAAATATCAGGCTTCGCGGTAGCTGTTGTCCACGTCGCTACCGTGATAGCTGCGGCCGCTATCAGAACGGTATGACCGACCACGCTGACCGCCATGAACGTGTAACTTCCAGCAGCCGCCGCAAAGGCAACGGCCCACATCAGACCGAGGGCCTGCAACACATAATGGCGCATGGCGACATCAGGAATGTGACGAAGCGGACTTACTTCATGGTTGAACACAAAATCCCAACAAAAAACAACGCTTTTCCTTAGCTGCGTAAGCATGGCTGATTATCTTTCTATCCGTTTTTACCAATAGCCGATAAAGCTTGCTTTAACGGCCGCAAAATGGGCCTTAATTCGAAATATGGGACTATTTTCGCTTCGCGTAAAGTGACCCATGGATTAGTTGCCTTGCCCCCACTCGGTGGTTCGGGGGAATTGCTTGCACACGGCGGGCCAGCGGATATTCGTGACCGACAACCTTTCGCGGGGTGAGAGGCTGTTCCCAGAGACCCTTGGATTTCAGCTCATCTTCCTCCGCCATGTTCTGCAAATAGATGATCTTTAAGTCTTTAATTGTCAAACTGTGATTAATTGCGTGATAGAATGGATGCCAGTATCGATGGTGATTGCACCATAATGCTCATTTATAATCTTCCTGAGGCCCAAAGAATTTATCGATGTATTTCAGGCGTGAACGGATCCACTTATCTCGTTGGCGGAAGGTTTACAGTAATGAACAATAAGAATATCGCCGTCCTTCCTGTGCGCGCAGGTATAGTCTCATGATTTGGAACTAACCCGGTTTATTTGAAATTTACACCAAACTCGACATGTTCCCCGCACATGCGGGAATGAACCGAAACTAGTTACTCTTTTAATCAGGCTTGAGTGATCGCGGTATTAAGACACCCGCTGCCTATCAGCTAAAGTTGTTTTAGCTATCCCTCTTCAAAAGGGATTTTTAGACAGACTTCCAGCGGTTCAGTCTTGAACAGAACCAGACAGTAGCTCGTCTGCCGAGGGGCATCCAATTTTTCTATTTTAGCAGGCACTCAAACCACAGCCAGGGTTGTCGCTATCCACAGGCTTAATACATTGGTTGTTTTCCGACGGACTGCTTCCGTGGTGCTTCCGCGGGCAAAAATGGTAAAATTTCAAAATACGTAAGTCATTGATTTTATGGCGCGCCCGGCACGATTCGAACGTGCGACCTCTGCCTTCGGAGGGCAGCACTCTATCCAGCTGAGCTACGGGCGCGAGTGATTAGATATTACTCTGAGTTTATTTAGAATAGTTTAAAAACA
>BJGJ01000046.1 GCA_014190435.1 Methylocystaceae bacterium
CAAAAGACTGGCACAGCTATTTGGGAAATCCGCGTCGCGCAAGCATTCGGATTGGATAAAGAAGCCGATCTCGAACTTCAAATTAATGAGCTTGCTACTCCTGAAGCCAGTAAAATTGCTCTTCTTGGAGGAAATACCGACCTTATCATATCTGATTGGCTATGGGTTGCACGTGAACGGGCAAATGGTGCTCAGGTTACTTTTTATCCTTATTCATCCGGCATTGGCGCGCTTATGTCGAAAAATGGGAGCATTAATGAAATTTCAGATCTTAAAGGAAAGAAAATTGGCATTGCTGGTGGACCGCTCGATAAAAGCTGGCTCCTCTTAAAGGCCTATGCTCTTAAAATCGGCATTGATCTAGAAACAGTGGCGACAATAATTTATGCAGCCCCACCACTGATTGCAGAAAAGGCTCTTCAGGGCGAAATTGACGCCGTTCTTGATTATTGGAATTTTACGATCGACCTTGAGGCTCAAGGATTCAAGCGCGTAATCGATCTAATAGACATTGAAAAAGAATTGGGCGCAAAAGATAAAGTCATCATCACGGGCTATGTTTTTAAAGAGGACTATGCCGCCAAAAACCAGATTGCTCTGCAAAACTTTTTTAAAATGACAAAAAAGGCAAGAGAGTTAATTGAGAAAGATGATCGAGCCTGGGGCATTGTCACTAAATATATAAAAAATAACACTCCGACTTCTTTGGATCTCTATCGCAAAAAATTTATTGAATCCTCCCCTAAAAAATCAATCACTGAAGAGCAAGCCGACGCCGCAAAAATATATTCTATATTAGCTGAAATTGGCGGAGAAAAACTTGTGGGATCAACGAAAACACTAGACATGAATGTTTTTTATAAAGGCCCCCATTGATCCGCGCGCTCTCTTTCATCTCCCTATTCATCATATGGCAGATTGGAGCATGGCTTTCTGATCCACGACGCCTCCCAGGGCCATTTATAGTAGCGGAAACATTTATAGGGGAAGCCCAATCTGGCGCACTTTTAACACACTTGCTTGCAACGACCTTGCGCGTCAGTGCAGCTTTTTTATTAGCGATGAGTCTTGGCACAGCTATTGGCTACATGATGGGACGGATTAAAACGATCGATCGCTTATTGGATCCATGGACTGTTGTACTCCTCAACATACCTGCCCTAGTCGTCATTGTCCTATCCTATATTTGGTTTGGTCTAACAGAAACAGCCGCCATTGGCGCCGTCGCACTCAATAAGCTTCCTAATGTCATTATTACCATTAGAGAAGGCGCACGATCACTCAGTCAAGAGTTTGAGGATTTAGCGGCTGTTTTTAATTTTTCGATGATGAACAGACTGCGCCATATTATAATTCCGCAACTTGGGCCATATATTGCAGCCACAATGCGAACCGGCCTTTCCCTTGTCTGGAAGCTTGTATTGATTGTAGAGCTACTTGGACGCTCTAACGGCATTGGCTTTCAGATTAATCTCGCCTTTCAACTCTTTGATATGCGACTTCTGCTTGCCTATGCATTACCTTTTATTGCATTTATGCTCATAATCGAGACATTCCTAGTACAGCCCTTTGAGCAACGCGTATCGAGATGGCGCAGCAATGACTCTTGATGTATCAATTGATGCGAAAAACTTCGTATCTGATAATAATCGCTCAAAAAGAGTTTTAAACAAAATTCATTTTCGTTTAGCTGATGGCGAAGTTGGTGCGATTCTTGGTCCCTCTGGCTGCGGCAAAACAACCTTAATGCGGATCTTAGCGGGGCTTGATCAACACTTCACGGGTGACGTGACTTACCCAAAGCATTGGCGTCTTGGGGCTGTATTTCAAGAACCTAGACTTCTACCTTGGCGCAGCGTAAGTGATAATTTAAAAATTTCTACCCCCCCCGAGCAAGAGGCATATTGCGCTAAGCTGGTGGAGGTTTTTGGCTTAAATAATCATTTAGATTTCTTTCCACGCCAATTATCCCTCGGCCTAGCTCGGCGCGTCGCTTTAGTACGCGCATTGGCAGTCAAGCCTGATATTTTATTATTAGATGAACCTTTTGTTTCTTTAGATAAGCAACTTGCTCATGACTTAATAACAGAACTCTCCAAAATTATCGACGCATCCCACATCACAACACTACTTGTGACACATGATATAGATGAGGCGATTATACTCTCTGATCGGCTTTATTTATTGTCAAAAACAACACCAGCCACCATCCAAGAAGTTTTTGACGCCGACAGCCCCCGTCAAAGTCTATCATCAGAATTCACTCGAATATTAAAGCAAAAGATTCTTGTTGCCCTCAGCAAGGAACAGATTAATGAGCGAGATGAAGAGGGGTAATCTAATATCTCACTCTCTAGTTCCTTACCCGCTGCGTAAGCGTAGAGTAATTTAAATTCTTTGTTCAGAAACGGGCGCCACTTCAAGACGCGCTAATCCACCCCTCACAGCAGCTTGTATTTTTTCAAAGGCGCGCACTTCTATTTGGCGCACACGCTCTCTCGATACGCCAAATTCTTCTGATAATTGCTCAAGCGTTACGGGATCATCAGAAAGTCGTCGAGCTTCAAAGATCCGACGCTCCCGTGGATTTAATACCTCTAGCGCACTTTGAAGGGCTTTATGACGATTACTCGTCTCTTCTTCCTGTAGGAGTACATGTTCCTGATCAGCATGATCGTCAATCAACCAATCCTGCCATTCGCCTTCTCCCTGCTCTCGTAGCGGCGTGTTTAGTGAAGAGTCACCGCTCATTCGTCGGTTCATATCAACAACATCTTGCTTCGAAACGCCTAATCGATGCGCAATCTTTTCTACATTTTCAGGCCGAAGATCTCCTTCTTCATAGGCAGATATACGACTCTTAGCTTTTCTTAAATTAAAGAAAAGTTTTTTCTGACTTGCTGTCGTTCCAATTTTTACTAGAGACCAAGAGCGCAAAATATACTCTTGAATAGAAGCGCGTATCCACCACATTGCATAGGTGGCAAGGCGAAAGCCGCGATCTGGCTCAAAACGCTTAACAGCCTGCATCAAGCCAACGTTACCTTCGGAAATGATTTCTCCGATTGGCAAGCCATAACCCCGATATCCCATAGCGATCTTTGCAACAAGTCGAAGATGAGACGTGATAAGCTCTTGAGCTGCTTGTGGATCTTCGTGCTCGCGCCATCTTTTAGCAAGCATATACTCTTGCTGAGGCTCTAACATAGGAAAACGCCGAATTTCTGCAAGATAACGCGCTAAACCGCCTTCTGACATTACCGGCAAAGATTTTGCCATCACATTTATCCTTTTTAACAAAGACTGTAAGACAAGCACTCACGGAATATAGGCCATTTACACCCCAGCATCCTGATGGAAATTATAGCCAAGAATCTCCTCAAAGGGGAATATGCTTGCCTAACCACAGCCTAAAAATTGTATTAAAGTTACGTAATTAAATCGCCTCAAATTCCTAAAAAAGTCTGCCTTGCTTTACTTGCTCATACCCCCGAGCACACCGCGCAATATCTTCTTGGCGATTTGTGTCCCAGCGGAACGCGCTGCGGAACGCATCGCAAGCTCTGCGGGCGACATCCGCTTTCGATCGGCTCTACCAAAGAAAACATCAACTAATACACTCACAGTCCCCAACAAGCCGCCGCTTACAGGTTTTTTTTTCGCTTCTTCACGCGCATTCAAATTCTCAAAAGCAGACTGTCGATCGATCCTATGATCATACTTTCCAGAAAGCCAACTTACCTTAACGCTTGCTGCACGCTCATCTGCGGAGATCGGACCAACACGCGCAGATGGCGCTGATATGAGGACCCTATTAACAATCTCGGGCGCGCCTTTCTGATCAAGCATCGAGACAAGCGCTTCTCCAACACCAAGTCTTAAAATCGCCTCAGCTGTCTTGAACAACGGATTTGGACGAAATGTCTCAGCGGCTGCTCTAACAGCCTTTTGATCTCGTGGCGTAAATGCACGCAGAGCATGCTGGACCCGGTTGCCTAACTGACCCAATATAACGTCTGGTACGTCTGTTGGATTTTGCGTAATAAAATAGACCCCAACGCCTTTAGATCGAATAAGCCTAACAACCTGCTCAATTGCGTTCATTAAGGCTTTTGTTGGGCTATCAAATAGCAGATGCGCTTCGTCAAAAAAGAAAACTAGCTTTGGCCGCTCTAAGTCGCCGACCTCAGGCAAGGTTTCAAATAACTCTGATAGCATCCATAGTAAAAAGGCGGCATAAAGTCGGGGCGATCGCATCAGCCTGTCGGCAGAAAGTATATTTATGATACCGCGATTATCTCGGTCTTGTTTTATAAAATCTAAAATTTCAAGCGCCGGCTCGCCAAAAAAATTTTCTGCCCCTTGCGTTTCTAAAACAATCAATTGCCTCTGGATCGTATTTAGCGAAGCGCTGGAAATTGCCCCGTATTTTCGTCGAAGTTCAGATGCATTCTCGCCAACGTAATTTATAACAGATCTCAGATCTTTAAAATCAATAAGGAGAAGTCCCTGATCATCCGCTACTTTGAAAACAATATTGAGCACACCTTCTTGAGTATCATTTAAATCAAGTATTCGGGCCAACAGCAACGGACCCATTTGAGATATCGTCGATCGCGCGGGGTGCCCTTGCTCGCCAAATACATCCCAGTATACAACTGGAAATCGGTCTGGGACATAAGCGACTCCCAAGTCGTTTGCGCGTGCGATGAAGACTGATTTAGAATCGCCAGGCTGAGACAGTCCTGCAAGGTCTCCCTTAATATCCGTCAGAAAAACAGGCACGCCAGCATTGCTGAACCCTTCAGCTAACAATTGAAGTGTTACAGTTTTACCTCCACCTGTCGCTCCTGAAATCAGGCCATGACGGTTACCCAAGGCTAGCTTAAGATATTGATAGCCGTGCTCTTTTTTCCCGCTTACGCCACCGATAAGAATTGTATTCGCCAAGGCTCCTGGGCTTAAGCTCATCGTATTCAATCCCTCTACCGTATTAGATATAGTTTCGACAGGATTCATGGGAAAAGCGTGCAACTAGCATTAGATCTATGGATCATAAGTGAAACCGCAGAAATGTAAATTTGGAGATCGCCTCAAAGCAGGATATTAAATCAAGCAATTTCAAGTAATTTTCCGCAAGGGCCAATCTTGAACGAATGACCGCACAACCCTTTAATTCAGTTGAAGCTCGCTTTAAAATAGTATCTCTGGATAAATAAACCTAAGAAAGCCTAGTATGGCCAATAAGCCGCCTGTAAAAAGACTGGGGAAGTCCAGTAAACGAAGCGGAAAACCGCAGGAACTTTCCTCGTCCGTCTCAAAAACGCTATTGATTGGCGCAGGTCTATTCTTTGCTGTGATTTTTTCAGCTTTTGTTATCTTCACAAATAGCCGCACTACAACTTCTACCGTTATTGGCGGTCCGTTTCAAATGACGACGCACATAGGTGCGCCAATTAATGAACAGGACCTTTCTGGCAAACCCTTTTTAGTGTTTTTCGGTTACACCCATTGCCCAGATGTGTGCCACACCACATTGTTTGAAATGTCAGAGATTTTACGCGCCTTAGGTCCTAACGCCAAAATCAATGCTCTATTTGTTACGGTAGATCCTGAACGCGACAACGCAGAGGTTTTGAAAGATTATTTGTCTAATTTCGATCCACGCATCATCGGCCTAACAGGCTCACGCTCGCAACTTGAGCTGATGTTGCATGAATATAGAATTTACGCCAAACGCACGCCAGGAAATAATGTCGATTATGCTGTCGACCATACAACAGTTGTCTATTTAATGGATAAAAATGGCCATTTTGTTAGCCCCTTTAATGTTTCGCGTCGTCCCTATGACGCAGCCCGGGACATTGAAAAATATTTATAACCTCCAATCCAGACAATATAGCGAAATCAAAAAACCGAAAGAGTTGATCCTGAGAGCTGAAATTGTAGAGCACTTCTGCGTCGAGAGCATAAGACGCCAAAAATGATGGACTAAATTTGATTACTGTAACGCATTCAGGTCAAGACATTAATGTGGCTATTCGGCGAATGCAAAACGCTAAAAGATTTATTTTACGCGTCAGATTTGCAACACGAGACGCTGTCTTGACGATGCCTAAACGGGCATCTTTGAAAGACGCTCACGATTTTGCTGAACGCAATGCTGCATGGATTGCAGCTCGCCTTAATCGCTTACCTGAAACAATTCCGTTCATGGAGGGCGCTGTTATTCCTATACGCGGATTAGATCATATTCTAATCCATCAGGAAACAATAAGAGGAACGGTTTGGAGCGCGCCTGCTGAAGAAAAAACCCGCCATATGCGTTTATATGTTGCAGGCGATAAAGCCCACATGCATAGGCGTGTTGTTGATTTTCTGAAAAGAGAGGCGCGCCAAGATCTGGAAAAGGCCGTATCTCGCCATACGCAGACCGTTGGCCTTACACCTTGTAGAATAAACCTACGCGATCCAGTCAGTCGATGGGGATCGTGCTCGACTAACCGGGTCTTGAATTTTTCATGGCGACTAATTTTTGCGCCATCCTTTGTCCTGGACTATCTAGCCGCGCACGAAGTAGCCCATCTCATTCATCTTGATCACTCCCCTCAATTTTGGAAACTGACATATCAGCTATGCTCTGAAGTAGATCATGCAGAGGCGTGGCTAAAAACACATGGAACTCATTTACATAAATATGGATCACAAAAATAAGAATTGTCTGTCTCAGATCAATATCCAAATCTAACTTACATGAATATTAAGACCACAACTAGTTTCTTAACATTCTTTAAACGGCCCAACACTTCAAACTCACAATGCGATGGTCAATATGACAAAAACTTTACGCTCTGCCGGATTGCTCCTTGAGCAACTTATTCAGAAAGCTGAAAAACTGCCCCCAGCTCGCACAGGTATTGTACATCCATGCGACCGACCATCACTTACCGGCGCTCTAGCCGCGCGTGATCGAGGACTGATTACGCCAACACTGATCGGACCACGGGATAAGATCTTCTCCGCCGCCCAATCTGCAGATCTGTCGCTCTCAGATATTGAAGTTATTGATGCGCCACATAGCCATGCCGCAGCGGAAGAAGCAGTAGAGCTAGTTCGTAAAGGAAAGCTCCAATCGCTTATGAAAGGAGCATTGCACACAGATGAGCTCATGTCAGCAATATTACAAAAGGGATCCGGACTTCAGACAGAACGACGCATGAGCCACGTCTTTGTCATCGATGCTCCAGCCTACCATAAATTACTCCTTGTCACAGACGCTGCAATTAATATTAATCCAAATCTAGATATTAAACGCGACATAATCCGGAATGTTATTGATCTAGCACACGCCATTGGCATTGCCTGTCCTAAAATTGCGCTACTCTCCGCCGTTGAGACAATTGAGGAAAAAATTCCCTCTACTATTGAAGCAGCAGCTTTGTGTAAAATGGCAGAACGCGGCCAGATTACGGGTGCTATCCTGGACGGACCACTGGCCTTTGATAATGCAATTTCACTAAACGCTGCGAAAACAAAAAATATTAAATCTGTTGTCGCTGGAGATGCAGATATCTTACTTGCGCCAGATCTTGAAGCTGGAAATATTCTTGCCAAAGAACTTGTTTTTCTTTCCGCGGCAAATACTGCTGGCCTCGTATTAGGCGCTAGAGCGCCCATCATTCTCACGAGCCGTTCGGATGATATTGCTTCACGGGTTGCCTCAAGCGCGCTTGCTCAGCTTTTCATTCATCGCAATCGACATCTACTTTAATCTATTTAATCGCTCCGATTATTCATGACATTCAAAACATTGATGAATTTACATAGTCTGAGAAAACACCAGATTTATAAATTAAGCGAATAAGCACAGGCCCTAATTTTAGTGCGCTTAGATTGATTATGTGACAATTGACTCAAAAATATCAAAAAGAGGAATAATAATATTTATCTGGCTCGTCTGAATGTTGTCTCATATTTAACCTATGCGCGAAAAAAGATCGCCTTTTCTGAGCCTACTCTCATCTCGATGACTTTTCTGCGCTTACCACTTGAAAAAAAGGCCATTTGCTGGGAAGAGTGGCAATCTCTCGATAAATTGAGATTATTAGGTCTTGTGATGAAAAAAACGCTCCTTCTCATCGCCTTGATTTCTTTGCTCGGCTGCAACAGCGACCGGGTTAATAGAGAACCCTTCGTTGTGACGAAGACGAAGACCTATCCTTCGCTCGTCATGGCTCCGCCAGCATGCAAGCTGCCTGAAAACCGAAATGAAGGATATTGTTCAAGCTATAATTATCTTGAACAGCTCACAAAAGGTCCAACCTATTAGTGACTTTTAGGCGCTCAACGGACACCGCGTTGAAAAATTCAAGCTCCCTTCTACCCAGCTTATATTATGTCAAAAACGTGGCCGCCGGCTCTTTTAAGTCAGGAATAACCTGGCAGTTGTTTCAAAATGGCGCAAGCTGAGGTTTTCATGAGTGCTGGTGATTTAAGATCCTTGGCGATTGTAAGCGAATAGACCGACGCGCTATTTCTGCCCCGCTCCTCCAGCAGCGTGTAAATATATCATATAAAATGTAATTTTTAGTCGGATCTTCAGCGACACCAGTTCCTCTTGCGTTGCAAGAAAATGGGGGCTATGAATGACAACAATGCTAGCCAGCCCCCCTCTCCCTATACTTCACCTTTATAACTTATTGAATAAGAACAATTTTAATTTTTATTACTTTCGGCCGCTTAATTTCAAAAGCTAAACAGCACTAAGATCAACGAGACTTTATCAATTTCTGCCGGCCTCTTACTCATCGAAAGCTACCGAGATTTTATTCAAAACTGAGCTTAAAATTGTACAATTAAATTTTAGCCTCAAGCTTCTCTAGAGGGCATAGCTCTTTGACTTTCAACTTTTAAGGTTTTGAGTGAAGAGCGGCTTATCCGCCATGATTTCTACGCAAAGAGTCCTCATCTTCCGCAGCGTGAATTCTGACGTTGAAACAATGAGCTCCGGCCTGTCGGCAAGCAGAACCGGAAAGCTGGATCAGCTTGTCCTGCGGCCGCAGACAAGCAAATCACGCGTACGCCTAAAAAACCGATTAGAAGGTAGTAAATTATTTACGCTCTTCAGAGATCACTGGGGTTCTAGAGTGGATTGCGGTAGCGCGCCAAGCCCCTTCATGATTTATTTTAACGCTAAAATATTCTCAAAGATCAGTGTCATGGACAGTCTTGAAGCGCCCTGCGCCAAAAATCTTTCGGCTGCTTCAAGATTAGCATTTTATTCTTTTACGTTTCCTCACGGCTGGATGATTTAATGCCCTTGCCGTCTCGACCCCGCCTGACTAGCCCACGCTGGCTCAATCGCTTTTTAAAGCAAAGTTTGCGGATTCTCTGCGGGTCGATGATGTGTATATTTCTACTCACCTCAGCCCAAGCTGCCGGTACGGCTGAAGATGAGAATATGGTGGTTGAAGCCAAAGAGCTTATTAACAATCAAGATACAGATACTGTTACTGCAAGCGGCAACGTTCAGATTTTCTATAAGGGCCGCGCGCTAGAAGCAGACCGCGTCATTTACAATCGCAAAACGCAACAAATTTTTGCTGAGGGTCATGCAAAATTGACAGAACGCGACGGAAGCGTCGTGCGCGCCGAGCGCTTTGAACTTACGGATGACTTCAAAGCCGGATTCATTAATAGCCTCCAATATGATGCGTTAAATGATACACAGATGAGTGCGCCGCACGCTGAATTAGTCGGCAATACGCGTGTCTACGACAAGGGCACCTACACTGCTTGTGCCGCCTGTAAAGATGACCCAAATCGTGCACGTCTCTGGCAGGTGCGCGCCAAGCGCATAATTCACAATGCGGAGACAAAAACAGTTTATTATGAAGACGCCAGCATGGAATTATTAGGCGTTCCGATTGCCTATTTTCCCTATCTCACACAACCTGATCCGACAGTTAAACGACGGACTGGCTTCCTGATGCCATCTGTTATGTATGGCTCCTATCTTGGAACAGGTTACAAGGTTCCCTTTTTCTGGGAAATATCACCCGATACTGATATAACACTCACGCCATCTTATTTTTCTAACGGCATTCCATATCTGACAGGCGTCTTCCGTAAGCAATTCGAAAATGGCAATGTTATGCTCCGCGCTGATGGCGCTTACCTAAACCAAAGCGCCCGTAATCTATTCACTGCCGCGCCATTTGGTGCGCGCGATCGCGCTTTTCGCGGCGTGGTCCAGAGTGTAGGTGAATTTAATCTCAATGACCGCTGGAAAACTGGCTGGAATGGGGCCTACTTCACAGATCGCTATTTCATGCAAGATTTTGGCATGTTTAGCACGCTTAATAACATGTTTTTCTTCAGAGAGAGCCAATCGAAAGCTTATTTGACTGGACAAGGTCAGCGTAGCTTCTTTGACATGCAAGCAATGTATTTCCAAGGCCTATTGCCTGGCGATATTCAGGCACAGCTACCTACAACACATCCAATGATCGATTATAACCGAACATTCGATGTTGACCCAGCTAAAACAGGCGGCATTGGCGGACAGATAGAGCTTGACAGCAACTTTAATAGCGTTTCAGCAAGCCTGGCGAATTATCAATCTATTCAGCCTCAAACTCTTGACAGTCGCTATAACCTTTACAATGTCTGCCAAACCTATTCTCCAAATAGCGATCCCAATCAAAGCCAATGTTTGCTTCGTGGTGTTGGCGGCAATTATAATCGCGGCGTCGTGAGTGCAACTTGGAAAAGAAAAATAATAGATCCAACTGGTGGCGTTTGGTCACCCTTCGCATTCACGCGTCTGATGGGCAGTTACTTAGATTATAATAAAACGGGCACCTATGGTGCTTATAATGCGCTTAACATGCCTATCTCCAACTACAATCAAACCTATTTTATACCTGGCCAAAATAATTCTTTCCGAGGACAAATTACGCCTGGTGCTGGCGTTGAATACCGTTATCCCATACTCGCCCACAGCCCATTAGGCGATATTGTTGTTGAACCAATCGCGCAATTAATCGCTAGACCCAATCAAACATCCATTCCCTCGCTCGTAAATTTAGATGCCCAGAGCCTAGTATATGACGATACAAATTTGTTCGATATAAACAAATACTCTGGTTATGATCGCTTTGAGACTGGCACACGCATCAATTATGGCGGACAAGCAACGACCCAATTCGCCAATGGCGGTTTCATCAACGCAATGGTAGGACAATCCTCGCAACTTGCAGGCGCAAACGCCTATGCAATGGCGGATGCCGCCAACGTTGGTCTTGCCTCAGGCTTAAATACACGCACCTCAGATGTTGTTGGCAGGCTCGTTGTTGCGCCTGCCTCATTCTTTTCTCTAACCAGTAAAGGAAGATTTGATAAAGACACCTTCGACGTCCGCCGTATCGATCTCCTTGCTTCGCTTAACCTCAATCCGATTACACTGGGTATTCAATATGCTAATTACTATCAGCAACAGCAAATTGGCTTTAATTATCTGCGGCGTGGTCTTTCCACCAGTGGGCGCTGGGATATCACCAAGAACTACTTTATAAATGGTAGTGTAACGCTTGATATGTCGCGCGGAGGTGCCTATGAGCAGTATTACAATAATCCGCTCGGAGTTTTTTATAATAATTTTATCTCTGCCGCAGCGATAAATCAGCCCCTTCCGACTTTATCCTTTAGCCAAGTAACGCCAAAGTCATCCTTCTACTCTTCCGCTATATGGGGTGCCGGAGGGGGCTATAATGATGAATGCTTAAGTGCCACGCTCAATTACTCATCCATTAATCAACCTTGGTATACGGGTAAAAACTACAATCAAACGATTTTTCTTTCGGTCAATTTCCGCACACTTGGAGAAATGAAATTCCAAAATAATATCGGAAGACTCATGAATGACGGGCTGTCGAGTGCGATGCAACAATAGTTGTCAGACAGTTAAATAATAAAATTTATCAAAGGGCTTAGATAAAAAGATTAAAGCTATTTTTTTCCTAAGGAGCATTTTGAGATTGAAGAAAAATTAAGCTCCACTAGCTCTCCAGAAAGAACAAAGTCTCCATAATCAAGCTTTAACGCACGTGAAACGCCATTTGAATAAAGATCAAAAGAAAGTGAATAAATTGGTTGCCCATCAACATGACTAACGTCAAAATAAGATATCACGACTGGCCACCGCTTTAATCCCTTTAACTGATCGCTTTGAGTGGGCCTCTCTGAAGGCGTCCCCTCAATTGGCTTCCCAATAATCGATAAGGTTTGCATAACCTTATCGCCCTGCCCACTCCCATCATAGACACGCGCCTCTAGCAAATTTCTTCTTGTAAAAGCGGCTTCAAGAATGGCACGCAAATGCTCCGAGGGAAACAAAACTTCTCCTTGAAAATTAAGCTGGGAAACTGGTTTATTTTTGATGTGAATGACAAGATTTCTATTCTCCTTGATTGCAATGCCCTCAAGCTTTTCAGAAAGTCCATTGTCTATTTTCGTCGCCGTCCTGAAACGAAAACCTCTGCTTAGAGGCTCCTCATAAGTTGCAGATGAAACTTCTGAGACTTTAGTCTGACCCTCGGCTGGCTGAATTTCCGTAAGTTGATGAAAATTCTGAACATAACCCTGACATTCCGAACCCGAGAATTCAAATACAATCGAGCCTTGGACTTGAATAGGAGCCTTTGCGCCCTCACTTTTCAAAAGACTTAGATTATAAACTGCGCGGTGCCCAGCCAACAGAATATCATCTGCTAGCGCCTGCAATCGCATAAAAAGAGAAGTTGAGATAGAACACAAAGCAATCAATACAAACCTATTCATTCGTTTCCTTTACAAATCGATATCTATTTAATAATTAGAAAATTTACTAGGCACCAGCTTCTTTCATAAAATTTAAAGGGCTGGCCTAGATAAGGTTACATTATTTCTATTTTAGCCCGTCCCAAGAGCGTCTTAAAGAGCCTTGCGGTGGCCTGTAATTGAAGCGCCATTCACACTCTTTGATGAAGAGATGAAAGTGCTCCCTTGGAATACCATTGAAGCGACGTAAATAACGCTTCGCCTGCCTCCAATAGTTCTCAATTCCATTGATATGGTTTCTTGCTTCTACAAACTTTTCTAAGTGATTAATACGGTGAAGTCGGAACTCAGAAACATCCAGCGCATCGTAGCTTAAGAAGCCGTCTGTATAGACGATACT
>BJGJ01000047.1 GCA_014190435.1 Methylocystaceae bacterium
AGCATACCAAAACCAAGGTCATGCATCCGCAAACTAACGGCATATGCGAGCGGTTCCACAAAACAATCCTGAACGAGTTCTATCAGGTTGCATTCAGGAAAAAGATTTATCGGTCCGTCGAGGAATTGCAAATCGATCTTGATGAATGGATCAGCTATTACAACAATGATCGTACGCATCAAGGTAAAATGTGTTGCGGGCGCACCCCGATGGAAACTTTTATTGACAGCAAGGAGGTTTGGAATGATAAAGTGACAAAACTCAACGACTAAATCTGATCTGACAAATACGTGCCGCAAACTGGGAGAGTGTCAGATCAAGTCGCGATCACTACAAGTTATATCTTTAATTTCTCAACTTTAAACTCTACACAAATCCTCTTATGCAAATTCCATGATAATAGCGTCTACGGCAAGGCTATCGCCTGCCTTGGCGATAATTTTCTTAATTTTTACGTCTCGCTCGGCACGCAAAACATTTTCCATTTTCATGGCCTCAACCATGCATAAAGCTTCGCCTGCTTTAACGTCTTGACCTTCCACGACATCAACCGTCTTTACAAGACCCGGCATTGGGCAGAGCAAGTTCTTAGATATGACTGCGTCTTTTTTCTTTGGCATTAGAGCAGCAAGTTCAGCCTCACGCTGTGTATAAACACGCGCTTCAACACACACACCCTGATGTGATAGTTCATAGCCATTTAAGATCGCGCGGGTTTGCACATAAACAGTATGGCCATCCACATCAGCTTTCAAAACCGTTTCACCCGGTCGCCATTGAGATGAAACGCGATGTGCACGCTGGTCGCCTTCAGAAAAGCGCACAATAAGCGCTTCTCCCTGTTCATCTATAGATGCATCGAATCGTTGATCGCCTAATACGCAAACGCGCTCCCGTGAGAACTCTACAGGTCGACCATTTCTGAGTTGACCTGTGATCTGTCGTTTACGTTCGTTGCCAATATGATCCATAAGCGTTGCGACAGCCGCTAGCGTGCGGGCAAGGACGCCTTTTGGTTCTGGTGCTGAAAAGCCTTCAGGATATTCCTCAGCAATAAAGCCCGTGGACAGCTCCCCTGAGCGCCATCGAGGACTTTGCATTAAAGAGGATAGAAAGGGAATATTATGTCTTATGCCTGTAATGACAAATCGATCTAAGGCATCTGCCTGAGCCTGTATCGCCGCGCCGCGTTCCGAGGCATGGGTCACTAGCTTTGCAATCATTGGATCATAATGGATCGATATTTCTCGACCTTCCGTTACGCCTGTGTCGTTACGGACTGTAACACCAGCTTCTTTTTTCTCGCTGGGCGGCTCATATTTTACTAAGCGGCCAATCGAAGGCAGAAAATTACGCGCAGGATCTTCAGCATAAATACGGCTTTCTACCGCCCACCCTTTGATTTTTACGTTCTCTTGTTTGAGTGGCAACGGTTCTCCTGCCGCAACTCTAATCATTTGCTCAACCAGATCGATGCCCGTGATCAGCTCGGTTACAGGGTGTTCAACCTGTAGTCGCGTGTTCATTTCTAGAAAATAGAAGCTCTTGTCCTGGCCAGCAACAAATTCGACAGTGCCAGCAGAATCATAATCAACTGCCTTGGCAAGCGCCACGGCTTGTGCGCCCATTTCAGCTCTGGTTTTCTCGTCAAGAAGGGGAGAAGGCGCTTCTTCAATAACTTTTTGATTTCGTCTTTGGATAGAACATTCACGCTCGTTAAGGTGAATGATATTGCCA
The DNA here is from genome assembly GCA_014190435.1 of Methylocystaceae bacterium. Taxonomy (GTDB): domain Bacteria; phylum Pseudomonadota; class Alphaproteobacteria; order Rhizobiales; family Beijerinckiaceae; genus Methylocystis. The sequence continues at coordinate 1,738 of BJGJ01000047.1, forward strand.
TGCTTATCGCCTAAAACTTGAATTTCAATATGACGCGGATTCACAATAAATTTTTCAACAAAGACGCGATCATCGCCAAAGGAAGACGCCGCTTCCGAACGGGCGCGCGTAAACCCTTCAACAACCTCATCGTCATTAAAAGCGATACGCATACCTTTGCCGCCACCCCCCGCCGAGGCTTTGAGCATTATCGGGTAGCCAATATCTTTAGCAATTTTAACCGCCTCTTGTGGCGACTCAATTACGCCAAGATAACCTGGAACAACACTAACATTTGCCGCCGAAGCGAATTTCTTAGACTCGATTTTATCGCCCATCGCCTCAATGGCTCGGATATTTGGGCCAATAAATACAATTCCAGCGTCCGCGAGTGCTTTTGCGAAAGCAGCACGCTCAGAAAGAAAGCCATATCCAGGATGCACGGCCTCTGCCCCAGATTTTTTACAAGCATCAATGATTTTATCGATCATTAAGTATGACTGAGCAGCTGGCGGTGGCCCGAGATGAATAGCCTCATCCGCCAACTCAACGTGTAGCGCGTCAGCGTCAGCATCTGAATAAACCGCTACAGTAGCAATTCCCATAAGTTTGGCAGTTTTCATGATACGACAAGCGATCTCACCGCGGTTCGCGATCAAAATTTTTCGAAACATATTCGCCTCAGCTATCTTAGTTTTATTCTAGGCTTACTTAACGTCCATCAAGTGATAAAATTTATAGTTTAATCAACTTAGCTTTTTATTTCAGCTTCATCATCTGGACGTTTTTGCTGGACACTATCGATAATTCTAAATTCCTTTGCTTCTTCTGCCGTCATGAAATGATCGCGATCAAGCGTTTTTTCAATTGTGTCATAGTCTTTGCCAGTATGATGTACGTAGATATCATTAAGGCGTTTTTTGATTTTTAGAATATCTTCTGCATGTCTTTGGATGTCAGAGGCCTGCCCCTGAAAACCGCCAGAGGGTTGGTGAAGCATCACACGCGCGTTCGGCAAAGCAAACCGCATTCCGGCGGCGCCTGCAGCAAGCAACAAAGAACCCATAGATGCGGCCTGACCTACGCAAAGCGTAGATACCTTTGGTTTTATAAATTGCATGGTGTCGTAAATCGCCAATCCAGAGGTTACAACGCCGCCAGGCGAATTTATGTAAAGCGATATTTCTTTCTTTGGATTTTCCGATTCAAGGAAGAGTAATTGGGCTATAATAACCGAAGCCATATGGTCCTCGATTGGCCCGGTTACGAAAATAATTCTTTCACGCAAAAGCCGTGAATAAATGTCGAACCCACGCTCGCCTCGAGAAGTGTTTTCGATAACTTGCGGAATAAGATACTGGCTGTAAATCTCAATCGGATCGCGCATCGCGTCATCTTCCCCGCATGTTAAAACTGCGGCGGAACGCCGAGCGTCCGCCGCCGAATCCATTATGGATTTGTCATATGCCCTAGATCGATCCGATGCAATCTGACGCTAAGCGTCGTCATCGGCGAAAAGCTCCTCGCGAGAAACTGTTTTGTCATTAATTTTAATGAGCTTTGAAATATGGTCGACGACGCGTTCCTCATAAATTGGCGCGCGGAGCTGGGCCATGGCTTGCTCATTATTACGGTAATATTCCCAAACTTGTTTTTCCTGGCCTGGAAACATTCTCGCCCGCTCGACCAAGGCGTCCGTTAGGTCTTTATCTTCAACTGTAACATTTGCGCTTTGGCCGATTTCAGCCAGAACGAGCCCTAAACGCACGCGACGTTCGGCAATCTTTCGGTATTCGGCTTGGGTTTCTTCTTCTGTTTTACCTTCTTCCGCTACGGTTCGGTTTGCGCGCTGGCTTTCTTGTTCATGCTGCGCCCAAATATTAGAAAACTCTTGTTCGACAAGGGTCTCTGGCAAGTCAAAAGCATATCGAGAATCCAGCACATCGAGCAAAGCACGTTTCATTTTGTCCCGAGAAGCCTTTTCAAAATCCGCCTCTAAGTTTCCACGCACGGCGGTTTTCATCACTTCAAAAGATTCAAAGCCATATTTCTTGGCAAGCTCTTCGCCGATTTCCATTGTTTTTGGCGATGAGATCGCTTTAATGATGACATCAAATTCCGCATCCTTACCGGCAAGGTTTTGAGCAGAATAATCTTTTGGGAATTGAACTTTTACGAGCCGCTCGTCTCCAGAACCAGCGCCTTCGAGCTGTTCTTCAAATCCTGGGATAAAGGATCCAGAACCCAGCACGATATCCACATCGCCGCCACTTCCGCCTTCAAAAGGCTCGCCATCAAGCTTGCCTGTAAAATCAATCGTGAGTTTATCGCCCTTTGCCGCCTTAGCTCCCTCAGTCTTAGGCTCGTAGTCTTGAGATCGCTCTGCAAGCGATTGCATTGCTTTTTCAACATCTGCATCATCAACTTTAGCAGTAGGGCGTTCAATGAAAATACCGTCAAATGAACCAACTTCAAACTTTGGCAATGTCTCAAATGTAACGGTAAAAGCTAAATCTCCCTCAGCCGCCAAAGCACGCTCAACTTCTTCCTGCCCACCAGGAAAATCAAGTTTTGGCTCTACAGCAATTTTGAGTTGATGCTCAGCAACGATTTTACGATTGGCTTCATTGACGGCTTCTTGCAGAACATCTCCCATGATGCTCTTGCCATAGAGCTTTTTAAGATGTCCGATCGGGGCCTTACCAGGACGAAATCCTTTGATCTGAGCCTTTGATTGAACTTCAGATAATTGCGCCGCAAGCTTTGCGGCCAGATCGCCAGCTGGCAACACCACACGAAATTCCTGTTTCAAACCCTGCGAAGAGGTTTGCGTTACTTGCATTTCAATCGCCTTCCACAATTCAAAGGCCGCCGGCGGTGGCGACTTTTCCTATAACTCTCCGCGATACTGCGGTATTGGTGCGGGCGGAGGGAGTCGAACCCCCACGACTTTCGTCACCGGAACCTAAATCCGGCGCGTCTACCAGTTCCGCCACGCCCGCGTGCGAGGGATCTCTATGAAACCCCCCTCGAAACCTTAGACCCGCTAACGCGGGCGCCGCTCTATAGCATGGCCTTTGCGCTCTGCCCTCAAAAAATTACACTCTGCGTCAGAAGATGTTCGTCATAAATGAAAACAGATATCAGACGCCTTATGATCGAGCGACTTACCTTCAGAAAACGGCTAAATCTCGCCTCTCAGCTGAGCCCAATGTCAGGAATCATAATTCATGCGTTATAGCCTTTCGCGACGCCAGCTTTTTACCACGCTGATAGCAAGCGTTCTTCCCTGCTCTGTTCGCAGTGGGGAAGGCGACAAGTCCCAAAGGATCCTGAGGGCCTCAAATGACGCCCTTGAAATCAAAGGATCAATAAAAACAGATATTTTTAGCTTTAACAATTTATTCCCTGGGCCGCTCTTACGCTTTAGCCAAGGGGACCAAATGGATGTTAAGCTTGTGAATTTCCTAAATCAGCCCCTCACGCTCCATTGGCACGGCATGCGAGGGGATAACGCTATGGACGGCGTAGCGCCGCTCACTCAAAACGCAGTATTGGCCAATCAAGACTTTTCCTATCGTCGTTTGTTACCGGAACCAGGTCTCTTCTGCTACAGGCCCAGCGTTTATGGACATACGCCCGAGCTGATGGGGCGCGGGCTTAAAGGGCTGTTGATCGTAGATGAGCCAGAGCCATTGCCCTGCGATCTTGATCTGGCGATTGTTCTCGATAGCCTTAAAATTGATTTAAATCAAATAATAACAGGGGATTTTGACCCTTACTTCAGCCTTAATTCCAACAGGCTCCAGGATGAGTTTACAACAGTTAATGGGAAGACGGCTCCGCTATCACTTGGCGTCCAGCCCGGCGGACGCGTGAGATTGCGCCTGGCAAATTTATCGAATGCGCAAATTATGATTTTACGTTTTATAGGGATTAAGCCATTCGTCATCGCGATTGATAGTCAACCCTGCACTGCCTTTGAACCTGTGCGAGGCAGCATTCCGATGGCTCCAGGGGCGCGCTTTGAACTCATGTTCGATATGCCAACCATTCCAGCATCTAAAGCAAAGGTCACGCTCTTCAGCTCAGAAAAAGGCGATCAAGATGTGATTGTCCTTGATAGTCAGGGTTCGCCAGTTTCACATAGCAAACCCATCTCTAACTTACCCTTGAACAAAACCCTGCCGGCGGAAATCAAGCTCAACAATAGCAAAAAAATTGACCTGACTCTTGCACTGAATAAAGATCAGAGCAAACCAGCTTGGACTATTAATGGCAGACGGTCAGAGGGTTATTCTGGAGCGCCGCTTTTTAAGGTCAAAGCCGGAACGCCCGTAACTTTAGGCTATATCAATCAAGCCCCCCTGCCAGTCGCCATGCATGTGCATGGCCACGCAGTTCGGCTGCTGCATGATAAGGACGATGGCTGGGAACCTTACTGGCGCAACAGCATTATCGTGCCGCCTTTGAAAACGAAACATGTCGCCTTTGTCGCTGAAGCACCAGGCAAATGGGCGCTTCATGATGATATTCTAGAAAATGAGGCTGCGGGTTTAGCGACGTGGTTTCTTGTTGAATGAAAGCGTCTATGTGGCTGAAGGTCGCGGGACAGATAATCAGCCTTGAGATATGCTTATTTGACGCGCCCCCCTGTCGAGGCGAAAAATTAGGCTTATTATATATTGTTACTACTGCTGTCGTAAACAGCATTAGAAGGTTAAAAGACCGCTTCGTAATTTTTAAGACGGCTTATTACTCACTAAGGGAGAAACAGAATGAAAATGCGCTTTCTCGTCGCCATGACAGTTGCGACGGTCGGATGGGCTGCTCAGGCCCATGCGCATGGCGACGTGGGCAGCAATCAAGGTCAATGCTTGATGAAAATTGGCCCTGACACCATGACCTTTACAGGTTATCAGCCGCTAAAGTCTCGTGAACAATTTTGTGACGATATCCCAGATGCAGGTCCTACAATCATCACTCTAGACGCTCAACAAGACGAACTACGAGATATGAATTTGGAAATGCGGGTCGTAAAAGATGTTGGCCAAAAAGATCCAAGTGAAAATGCCGAGTCAAATACCGAATATTATTCAGCACCAAAAAAATACAGAACTGGCACCCTTACTTTTGAACACAACTTTCCACTTGAAGGGAAATTTATTGGCGTTGTGACAGCAAAAAGTGACGATGGCAGCAAAGAATACAAAGCTGTCTTTCCATTCGCTGTTGGTCTCACACAGACAAAAAATATAACGATCGCCGTGTTTTTTGCCGGCCTTGCTCTAGTGGGCTTCGGCTTGTGGTATAAGAAACAGTTCATTGATAAGAATCCTGCCGCTAAAGCTTAGCAGCTAAACTTAAGGCATAGCCTCAATACGACCGTCGCGCAGTGTAACGCGGCGGTCCATTTTTTCAGCAAGCTCCATATTATGGGTCGCGATCAAAGCTGAAAGTCCCGTACTGCGCGCTAAAGTCATGAGCGTTGCAAAAACATGATCCGCGGTACGCGGATCCAGATTACCGGTAGGTTCATCAGCTAGTAAAAGATCCGGAGCATTAGCGACTGCCCGCGCTATAGCAACGCGCTGCTGTTCACCGCCTGAAAGTTCAAAAGGGCGGTGTGTAGCCCGATCGCCAAGATTTAAATAGTCCAATAACTGCCTTGCTCGCTTTTGAGCCTCAACACGACCCAAGCCATTGATCATCTGAGGTAGCGCAACATTTTCAAGCGCGCTAAATTCCGGCAAAAGATGATGAAACTGGTAAACGAATCCAATCGACGCGCGGCGCAACCGTGTTCGTTCTGTATCCGTCATTGAAGTTGTAGGTGCCGAGAGAACAAGCGTTTCTCCAGAATCGGGCCGCTCCAATAAACCAGCAATATGGAGTAGCGAGGATTTACCGGTCCCTGATGGTGCAAGCAACGCGACTGTTTCGCCTGAAAAAATTTTTAAATTAACATCAATAAGAATATCCAACCGCGCCTCACCCTCACGATAATGACGCGCAATATTCCGTAGTTCTAGAACAACTTCCTTCATTAGCTTACTCGTACCTTAACGCATCAATTGGGTCGAGTGAAGCAGCTTTCCAAGCAGGATAAATTGACGCTAAGACAGCAATGATAAGCGTCATGCCAACAATCATCGACACTTCTTTCACATCGACGATTGCAGGCAATCTTGAGAGAAAATAAAACTCCGCAGGAAATAAATTAGCATTTAACGCGCTATTTAAAGCCACACGAATAGCGTCAAGATTTTTTGCCAGCAATAGCCCTAGGCCAAATCCAGCCAAAGTCCCGACAACGCCAATTGACGCGCCGATTATCATAAAGATACGTAAAACAGCGCCGCGAGTAGCCCCTATTGTTCTTAAAATCGCGATATCTTGAGTCTTATCTTTAACCAACATTGTCAGCCCTGAAATGATATTAAACGCCGCAACAATCACAATTAAAGATAGGATTATAAACAGAATATTTTTTTCTACCTGTAGCGTTTCAAAAAATGTTTTATTTCGTTGACGCCAATCCGTAACAATGATCGGACGGGTTACAGCTTTATCTAGTCCAAGACGAAACACATCCATTTGATCTGGATCATCTACAAAGACTTCAACTACTGTAGCTTCATTCTCCTTATTGAAAAACATTTGCGCCTCATGGAGCGGCATATAAACAAATACATTATCAAACTCAGACATGCCAATTGAGAAAATAGCCACTACATTATAAGCTTTAATGCGCGGCGCGATACCAAAAGGGGTCTGCGCGCCCTTGGCGATCAATAGGCTCACCTTATCCCCAACGCTAACGCCCAGGGTTTCAGCTAGACGTTGGCCAATTGCGACACCTTCAGCTTTATCAAATCCCTCCAAGCCGCCACTTTTGATATTTCCTGAAATTCCAGGCAATCGCAAAAGATCTTTCTCTCGCACACCGCGCGCGAGCACGCCTGATTGACCAAATTGAGTTGATATGCCTGCAGCTCCCTCAACCATTGGAATAGCGAGTTTTACACCAGGAACTGTCGCAGTTTTCTGCCCAACATCATCCCAGTCGGTGAATGATGTCTCAACTGCCTGTAAAAAAGCATGGCCATTAATACCCATGATCTTATCCATTAGCTCACGATGAAATCCATTCATCACAGAGGTAACAACAATCAGGGTAGCAACGCCCAGCATAATCCCTAAAAAAGAAAAACCTGCTATAACCGAAACAAATCCATCCGCACGGCGTGCGCGCAGATAGCGCAGCGCTACCATCCACTCAAATAAAGAGAATGCTCCAGCGCTTGGTCCAAGCCGTTTGCGGGGAAATACCTCCTCGTTCATACGCCCGTCTGCCGAATTGCGGTAATTATATGCTTTGCCGCCTCTTGGGGCGTAAGCAATTCTCGCTCGCCCGTTTGTCGTCTTTTTACTTCTACACGACCCTCCGCTAGTCCCTTAGGGCCAACTAGGATTTGCCAAGGCAGACCGATCAAATCAAGCGTGACGAACTTTGCACCAGGGCGCTCATCACGATCATCATATAAAATCTCTAAACCTGCATTTTCTAATTGCTGCGCTAACTCTTCACACACTTTATCCGTTGATGCGTCGCCAACCTTAAGATTGGCTATGCCAACCTGAAATGGCGCAATAGTTTCTGGCCAAATAATTCCTGCCTCATCATGGCTAGCCTCAATAATCGCTGCAACCAGGCGTGAGGGACCAATTCCATAGGATCCCATTTGCACGGTAATTTCTTTACCATCAGAACCGCTTACAACAGCTTTCATAGGGTCGGAATATTTTGTACCAAAAAAGAAGATATGCCCAACTTCAATTCCCCGCGCTGAGACGCGCGAGGCTTCTGGTATCGCACTAAAAGCCTGAGGATCATGCATTTCGCTGGTAGCAGCATAAAGGCCTGTCCATTTTTTAACGATCGTCTTTAAAGCCTCTTCGTCTGAAAATTTAATATTTTCTGGCGGCGCTTTAAAGGAAAGAAAATCCTTATGACAAAAAACCTCACTCTCGCCTGTATCAGCAAGAATAATAAATTCATGACTTAAACTGCCCCCAATCGGGCCAGACTCCGCGGCCATAGGTATGGCAGTTAATCCCATTCGAGCAAATGTTCTCAGATAGGCAACAAACATTTTATTATAAGAATGCTGGCCTGCCTCTGGTGTTGAGTCGAAAGAGTAAGCGTCCTTCATCAAAAATTCTCGCGAACGCATAACGCCAAATCTTGGACGCACCTCATCGCGGAATTTCCACTGAATATGGTAGAGATTTAAGGGTAGATCCTTATAAGAGCGCACATAAGCTCTAAAAATCTCTGTAATCATTTCTTCATTTGTTGGACCAAAGAGCATCTCGCGTTCATGACGATCGCTAATTCGTAGCATTTCCTTTCCATAAGCGTCATAACGTCCAGACTCACGCCACAAATCAGCAGATTGAATAGTCGGCATAAGACATTCGATAGCACCAGCTCGATTTTGTTCCTCGCGAATAATAGCCGTAATCTTATTCAATACTTTTAGGCCCAGTGGTAACCAGGCGTAAATACCAGCGGATTCTTGTCTAATGAGACCCGCACGCAACATCAGCCTGTGCGAAACAATTTCCGCCTCTTTTGGCGTTTCGCGAAGAATGGGTAAAAAATATTGAGATAAACGCATCAGTTTTTCCACTCAGTCGAATCACATCTTGAGGAAGGATAGCTCGCATCACATCATAGGGCAGACAAAGGAGAGCTCAAAGTCTTAAGGAGCGACCTGAAAAAAGCAAAACTAAGAAAATTCTCAGCTCTGTGCTTCCCGAGTAGCACTAATTCAATAATATCCCAACAAAAGAAACGGTAACGGTCGAAGGAAAAGACCCCCTAAAGACAATAAATGTAAATTCAGCTCCTAAACTTTTTTCAATTAAAACTCATTGGGAATCTAGCTCATTTAGAATATCGCTTTGATGAGAGTCTAGGGAGCGTTTTATACCTATTCGCCAAAAGAACCATCTGGGCGAGGTATCGCATCTCGTCTTATAGCTTTTGCCTTAACTAAAGGTTGTGAGTGCAACATAAATATTAAATCAAGTTGCTCATTCGTTGAAGACTATTTAAAAAATCATCCAGAATTTTCTGATCTCGTTTTTAAATTAGATTAGCTATTATCAATCTGAGCTGCGATCTCGAGCCACTGCTCTTCTGCAATTGAAAGCGCCTGAGTGAGGTCAGTCCGCTGACTTGAGAGTTTTGATGCTTCTTGAGGGTTGCGGGAATAAGCTTCAGGCTCTGATAGGGTAGAATCAATTCGAGACAATAAATTATTAAACTTTTCGATTTTTGTTTCTAATTCTGTTAACTTACGACGAAGTAAATTTAAATCCTGTTTTTTAACAGCTTGCTGGGCAGGCTTTACTACACCGATGCTATTATCACGAGAATTTTCTCCTCGTGTTGCCGCTAACACATATCTAGAATAATCATCCATATCCCCATCAAATGTTTTTACTGATCCCCCATAGACAATCCAAAGCTTATCAGCGCATGCATCCAACAAATAACGATCATGTGAGACTAGGATTACTGCGCCGCTATAAATATTAATAGCTTCTATCAATGCGGCCCGGCTATCAATATCAAGATGATTTGTGGGTTCGTCAAGAATAAGCAAATGCGGTGCGTGGAAACTAGATACCCCAAGCAATAGTCGCGCTTTTTCGCCGCCAGAAAGATTCTCTACTTTTGTTTCTGCTTTCGCTCCAGAGAAACCAGCCTGAGCGGCTCTAGATCTAATGCGCGCCTCTGAAGCATCCGGCATGAGTTCTGAGAATAGCTTATAAGCTGTATCGTTAGTATTTAAATCGTCAACTTGATGCTGAGCAAAGAATCCCACACTAAGCTTGGGTGCGCGTATCAGATTTCCTAATTGAGGATTTAAGCGCCCACCGATAAGCTTTGCAAACGTTGATTTACCATTACCATTTGCTCCTAATAAACCTATACGATCATCTTCAGTAAGGGATAGAGAAAGATTTGAAAGAACTGTTTTATCATTATAGCCAACAGAAACTTTTTCTAATGAGATAATTGGCGGCGATAATGGCCTCTCAGGAGAAGGCAAATGTATTGGCAATACAGCTGCGTCGACAACTGCCGTCGCGGGCTGTAATTTTGCAAGTAATTTAAGTCGTGATTGCGCCTGACGCGCTTTAGTCGCCTTAGCCCGAAAGCGATCTACAAATGATTGAAGATGTTTGCGTTGATCTTCCTGCTTTTTATTAGCTTTTGCAGCAATCATTGACGCTTCTTGGCGCTGCTTCTCAAAAGAAGAATAATTACCTTTGTAAATTGTGAGTTTGCTATTTTCGAGGTGAAGAATATGTGTCGCAACCGCATCAAGTAGATCACGGTCATGGCTGATAACAAGTATATTCGCAGGATAATGCGACAGATAATCAACTAACCATAACGTACCCTCCAAATCCAAGTAATTGGTTGGTTCATCCAGCAGGAGAAGGTCTGGCTGAGCAAAGAGAATTGCAGCCAACGCAACTCTCATCCGCCAACCTCCAGAAAACTCTGCCAGGGCTTGACGCTGTTTTATTGCATTAAAACCCAATCCATGGAGAATTGTTGCAGCCCGCGAAGGAGCCGCATGGGCGTTAATATCAACAAGCCTTGCTTGGATTTCCGCTATCTCATGAGCATCTGATGCCGCTTCTGCGCGAGCCAAAAGGCTCGAGCGCTCAACATTAGCGGATAGAACAAAATCAATTAGAGAAGTTAGACCTCCAGGCGCCTCTTGCTCAACCCGTCCGAGTTTCGTTCGAGCTGGGAGAGAAATTAACCCAGTTTCCGGGCTTATTTCGCCTGCGATGAGCCGAAATAAGGTGGTTTTACCTGCTCCATTTCTGCCAACAAACCCCGTCCGAGCGCGACCAGGCAAAAATACCCCTGCCCCATCGAAAAGCAGACGATCTCCAAGTCGATAGGTGAGGTCGTTTATTGTCAGCATGATAGCGTGGTTTAAAGTGACGGCTCAGATGGCGCAAATGATAAAAACCAAGCGCGGCACGGACTTGTCTTAGAAGCTCAGCGCCTCTATACAGCCGGGATCGTCAACTTGACTGGGCTAATAAGCCCCTCAGGTGACGGGCGCCCATCGTCTAGAGGCCTAGGACGTCGCCCTTTCACGGCGAAAACAGGGGTTCGAATCCCCTTGGGCGCGCCAATAAAATCAAAGTGTTATAAAGATTTTGTGCTGCTAAAGTTTCTATTTCCGAAAAATATCCGAAAAAACCGCAGCCGGACAGCCTCGGTCTAATTCGTTCAAACTCTCTGCAATGGAAATTAATTCGCTGTCAGTTCGAGCACTCGAGACGCTTCTTCTTTTTTATGCCTCGCCTGCTCAGCTAATCGCATCAGAATG
>BJGJ01000048.1 GCA_014190435.1 Methylocystaceae bacterium
AGATAAAGAGGCAACGCTTCTTATATCATTGTATCATGATTTTAAAATGTACCCGGAGCCATTCTCCAATATAATCAGACAAGACATATTTAAATATTCTAAAGTAACTATTGACGAAGATTGGGCGGTTCAAAATAAAGGCGGATTTCCGATTGCCGGATCAGAAGTAATTAATGATATGCGTAAAACTATTCTTTCATTTGAACCCAAAAGTAAACGACAAGAACTTCTACTCGCTGAAGACATTAAGCAATTTAATTTATTAGTAGAAACAAGAAGAATGCGACTCGCATCCGTCGACCAGGGCCTTCCGAATATTTTATGGTGGATCCTTTTGTTTGGCGTATTTATTAATTCTATTTTGTTATCTTTACAGGATATGGAGCTTTTCCCGCATATGCTTATCGGCGGCGTCCTAGCGCTCTCTCTTGGCTCAATTGTCTTTTTGATTGCCGAGCTTGATTATCCATTTTTGGGACAGGTCAGTATAGGTTCTGATTCAATACAAAGAGTTTATCAGCAAATTAATAAGCATCTTGAGCAAGAATAATAAACAACAATTTGTCCTTAAATCAAAGAGTGATACATTATGCAAGGATAAAAATATTCTTGAATTATTGCGATATATTTTAACTCACTTCATATATTTTTACGTCAAGATAAATCTCTCTTCTAGACAGTTATAAAAAGACTCTCTAATGTTTTACACGACGCGATTAAAAATGAGCTGAGCGCATGTTTAGAGCGATTTTATTTTTAATACTCTTTACATCACTGGCCCAGGCACAGGATGGCCGACCCTACGACTATACGCAAGAAGAAAACCCACTCCTCCCCCATAGTCTTCAAACCCCGGGAGCGTTAACTTATCCACCTCCAAGTATTTCAGAAATGTGCTCACGTGAATTTAAAAAAAAGATCCATGAGATTCCTCAAGAACTAAAACAAAAAGTTTTTGAGGCCTATGGGATAGATATTAGCAAGTCTAATCTCTATCAAATCGACTATCTGATCACCCCTGAAGTTGGCGGGGGCAATGATATAAAAAATCTCTGGCCACAAAGCCTGACCTCAAAGCCCTGGAATGCGCATATGAAAGACAGGCTTGAAAATCATTTACATCGAGAAATTTGCCAGGGAAGAATGAGTCCCAATCATGCTCAAACGCTTCTGACGCTAGACTGGATAGATTCTTACTGTATTATTTTTGAAGATATGACGACAGAATGCTTAGATTATCGTAAAAAAAGAAAATAAAATTACTAGACCGCTTATTATTTCAAAAGATAATACTTCATTCACGTTACTGCTTAAGATGATAAAAAGAAAAAACCGTCCCAAGTCAGAGATCAAAATTTCAGATGAATAATAAAAATCAAATCACCTCCCAAGAAGAATTTTTTATGAATATAGCCATAGAAGAGGCTCAAATGGGAGATTTTCCTTTTGGGTCAGTTATTGAAAAAAATGGCAAGATATTATCTAAAGGTCATAATCTAGGCATCAAACTTAATGATCCGACAGCTCATGCAGAGATGATGGCGATCAGAAATTATACCGCGCATTATCCTGCTGAAAATCTCATGGACGCAACAATATACTCAACCGGTGAACCTTGTCCTATGTGCGCTGCTGCTTTAATTTGGTGTGGCATTGGACATATTGTCTATGCCTCCTCAATAGAAGAATTATCATCACATATTAATCAGATTATGATATCCTGTGATACCGTTTTGGATTCAGCGAACTTCAGAAAAACAAAAATTACGGGAGGCGTTTTAAAAAATGAAGCAATAAGACTTTTTAAAAAATAGCTCATCTCAATATTTTTCTTAAAGTCTTAAAAGCAAGTATTCTTTGTTTCAAAATCAAATATAAGTAATTAATTAAGGATACTCTATATCCACAATTAGCCTTGTCCTTTCCAGTAAAGCCACTTGTTGGCGCTGGTTATGCACCGATGTTAAAATAAAAAATCTCTTTGCTTCACGTAACAAATCAACGATAATTCATACCTCTTACCGCATTCATGGGAGCGATCATAAGATTTTATTGACCTCACAAGACGACAGATCGTTTTAAAGATTCTTTGCGGATATTACTTATAACTTTACCCAAAGCTGCCAGGAGAACCCCTCGTGAAACTATGCAGCCTAAATTTCTATCTATGCCTCACTATCTTTTTTACTCATTCATTTATGAGCCTTCCTGTCTTTGCTAAAGATGAAGCCATAAATCACGCAATTTCTCACAAAGAGCCGCTGATTTCACTACCAAAAACTCGACCTTGGATCGGCGATCTTGACGGCATGTTGAAACGGAGAACCATCCGGATACTTGTCCCCTATAGCAAAACACTTTTTTTCATCGATAAAGGCAGACAGTATGGCGTAGAAGCCGAGCTTGGACGACAATTAGAATTATGGGTCAATAAGAGACATAAATTTCATACTCTTGGATTTCACATCGCATTTGATCCCATCCAGCGGGACGAGATGATCAATGCGTTATCGACAGGAAAAGGAGACATTATTGCTGCTAATCTCACAGTTACACCCGAAAGAATTGACAAAGTCGACTTTATTAGACCCTGGCTTAAAGGAGTAAATGAATATCTACTTCAAGGTCCAACATCTCCAAAATTTGACAAGCTTGAAGACCTAGCAGGACACGAATTTTACGTCAGAGCATCGAGTAGTTACTTCACGCACTTACAAATACTGAGTGATAAGCTCACAGCCAAAGGGCTTAAGCCCCTATCTATACGCCCCGCCGATGAAAATCTTGAAGATGAAGATTTGATTGAGATGGTCAATGCTGGAGCCTTGCCCTATGCCGTTGTTGATCACCATAAGGCTCAAGTCTGGGCAAAAATTTTTCCAAATATAACCTTGCGGCCCGATTTGATCATTGGCGAAGAAGGAAATGTCGGTTGGGCGATCCGTAAAGGATCTCCTATACTGGCTAAGGAATTAGATGAGTTTGTTAAAGCGCATACAATTGGCACTCCTTTCGGCAACCAGGTCGCTCGCCGCTATTTTTCAGATCCGAGAATTATTAAAAATGCGATTTCAAGTAATGAAATACGTAAATTCTCAGATCTGGTAGAAATCTTTAAACGCTATGGCGATGAATATAATTTTGATTATCTCATGCTGGCCGCGCAAGGCTATCAGGAATCACAGCTCAATCAGCACAAACGCAGCCCAAAAGGCGCGGTTGGGGTCATGCAGCTTTTACCCTCAACAGCAGCCAGTCAGCCTATTGGCATAATCGGAGTGGAACATAATTCTGAGCTTAATATTAAAGCTGGTGCCCGTTACCTAAAATACTTACGCGACGCTTATATCAATCAACCAGAAGTCAGTGAACGTAATCGGACGTTAATGGCCTTTGCCGCTTATAACGCTGGACCGGGAAATCTTCACGCCTTTCGGCAATATGCAAAAGAGCACGGACTTAATCCAAATATATGGTTCAATAATGTTGAGCTGGGCGCTGCGCGGAAAGTTGGACGCGAGACTGTGCAATATGTCAGCAATATTTACAAATATTATATATCTTATCAGCTCATATCCCAGCGGTCTAAAGCGCAAGAGCGCGCACGCGACACACCTATCCAAAAATAGGTCGCAACTTTAACGCTTTAATTTTATCTGCAGATTATACTATCAAGCTATAATCGTGCCCCCATCAGCATCATTAGTAGCGACAATCACTTGCTGGACCTCTGCTCTTAAGCGCGCATTAATTTCAGAACAAGGCACAAGTTCAGGTCCATCAATACACTGAAGATGCAAAGTTTTTGAAGATTCGTGGTATGACCAAGAAAAACTAAATCCTTGGCGCGAGGCCTGGCCGCTATCGCCTCCGCTTATCCCATAGGCGCCAGCTGCATGTTTGATTGCTGACCATGCCGCACGGTTCACGCCATGAAATGTTAACCCTTCACAACCAGCCATCACCCAACCCCGCACAGTTTCAATAAAATTATCGGATAATCTTGCATCTGAAAATTTTAGTTGCAAGCGCCCTCAGATCGAAGAAACTGATTATCTCTAAAGTCTAGAGGCCGATTTATCGTCAAAATGCTTTTTCAAAAGAACATGAAAAAAATCCAAATTAGTCCACAAAGCCATTAGAGGCCTGAGGGGGGTGGCCTTGTTTTGTCAAGGTAACTTCCAAATCTTAGTTCAAATTGCCCCGAAAATCTATTCATCCCCTTTCGCTATCTAAATGAGCCATTTGCGGTGCGGCATAGCGTGTGTCTTTGACCAAATCACCAATCAAACCCAATTGCGCGATATCTTACGAACTTAAGCTAATTTCTAAAGCGCCTAAAGCATCATAGACCTGCTCTAATCGACGCGCCCCGATGAGTGAGAAAATATCATCCCCCTTTGATAAAGACCAAGCGATCGCAATTTGCGAAATAGAAGCGCTATGACCCAGAGCAATCAGACGAATGCGCTCAACAAGATTTAGGTTTTTTTCTGAAGATTTTCGCCCTGAAAAAGTGGGATGATAGAGCGAATATCTCCAGCTTGCGCCGACTGATCTTGCCGCCATTTCCCGCCCAACAGACCGCGTCCCAATACGCCATAGGCAGTTATATCTATACCAAGCTCTCGGCACGTTGATAGGATCGATCGCTCAAGACTTCTTGAGGTAATGGCGTATTCGATTTGAAGATCCGTAATCAGATGAACTTTTGCTGCACGCCGAATGGTTTCTGACCCCACTTCTGAAAGGCCAATCGCGCGAACATAGCCAGCTTTAACCAGGTCAGAAATTGCTCCAATCGTCTCTTCAATTGGCACACGCGGATCAAGACGCGCCGGGCGATAAATATCGATTAATCGGTTTGAGATGCCTCAAACTATAGGCGATGAAATTCCGCACCGCTTCTGGACGACCATCAAAGCCAATCCAATTTCCAGCTAAATCTCGAAGCGCTCCAAATTTGACGCTGAGGAGGACCTTGTCTCGAGGAAATTCTTTTAAGGCGCGAGCGATCAAATGCTCATTGACTCCCATGCCATAGAAATCACCGGTATCTAACAAGTTTATACCGACATCTAGAGCTGAGCGGATCGTCTGCAGCGCCTCCTTTTCATCTGTCGCCCCATAAAGGTCTTACATTCCCATGCACCCAAGACCGATCCTTGAGGCGCAGAGATCAGACTAACCTAATTAGCAGACTGACGGTATTTTTTCTGTCCTCATGAGGACTTCACTCTGAAATTGCATCCATGGAAAACGAGCTGAAGTAAAAAAACCGGAGACGTATATTACGCCCCCGGCCTATACATCATTTCGATGTGTAGCGCGATTTACTCAGCTGCAGCAGCTGCCTTACGGCGACCACGCTTCTTAGCTGGCGCCCGCTTAGCAGTAGCCTTTTTAGCCGTAGACTTTTTAGCAGAAGCCTTACGAACGCTCTTGCGCGCTGTCGTCTTCTTAGCTGCGCCACGACGCTTTTTGGCTGCAGTCTTTTTCGTTGCTACGCGGCGACCACGCTTGGCGGGAGCTGCCTTCTTAGCAGCTGCTTTACGCTTCTTCGTTGCAGCCTTCTTTGCTGCTGGACGGCCGCGTTTTGCTGTAGCCTTACGGGTGGACTTCTTGGCCGCACCCTTGCGCGTGGTTTTCTTAGTAGCTCTAGCCATAATTAACTCCAGTATACGCACACATCCTTTGCATGCGCTTCAATAGCGTCACGCTAAATAAGCGCGACTCAATGTGCTATGCACATTAATTGATTAACAAACAATTCTTTTATTGCCAAATTGTTACGTTATTTTGGGTAAATTTTGCGCCATGATCTGATTATTTATCGTCTCAGCACGAAATGAATCTGCTCCTTTCGCAACGCAAAATTAGGCAGACGCATTCTCAGTCCAAGAAATGAGACGCTTCCTGAAAAGAAAAACTATCCGGATTGACGATCGCACGACGATCAAAATGAGTTGCTGATCCGGATCGCCATATCTGTGCATAGGAAAAAATAGGTGCCTAATTGTACCGCCATAGACTTTGCGCAAAGATCAACTTCTTGACAGTCACCGGCCCTTAAGCAAAGGGATTGATCGTATGAAATCCGAGGGTCTATATCATCGCCGATTAACAAGAAAGACCAGCGATCTCTTCGAGAAAAACTATTATATTTCTTTAAAATTCAATATAGTTACCACACTCGCCCCGCCGAACAATCAAAAACGAGAAATGCGCTTATTAAGTTTAGAAGGGCATGGTTGCACGATCAGAATTTTGATTTGGACGGCGCATCAATCTCCGATAAAAATTCGATCCAACCTGGTAACTGAGGGCATGAGAAAGAATTATCGCGAAAAGCCATTACCCCATTCGCGCTCGATCAATTATGCCTGGCGATTATTCTCTCAGCCCCCAGCCAAAGCCTCCCCTGCGTCTCTTGCGTTGGTTATGAGGTGCAAGGTTTCAGCTCGTTAAAACCCTCTGTCTGGCGATTGACTTTCACAAAAATAATGGAGGCACAATTTAACACCGAAATACAAAGGATGACGGATTAGGCCTTAAGCCATCCTTTTTACGAATCAAAAGCTCTGAAAGATGCTAGCTGGCAGTATATTCCGTGTGAGACGAGATATCGGACAGCGAATAAAAAGAGCCCGGCGCGAAACGTTATGTAGCGCCGGGCCAAGTAAGCCTGTTGATGACTTAGTTTCTTGTCCACAAGGACAAAATGACCAAAACCGTTTCTTTTCTGCACAGTCCAGCGATTGCTGAAGAGCTGGTTAAAAAAGCATGACCAGCACGCCTGCAAAAAAAGCCCCCGTCAAAAGACGAGGGCTGAAGCAGGAGCGCACAGAGGGGTTGGATGCGCTCCCTTGGGAGTGTTTTTATAATTAACCCTCTGCAGCTTAACCTAGCCTGAACAATTCTTATGCCGCCAAGCTCTGGATTGGATTACAAAAATCAACCCGGGCGCGCACACATAAAAAAATCTCTCAAAAATAGATATTTCAGTTATTTACAAAAGAACTTCGAGTGCGCTTTTTGGATGCATGCGTAGCCGGCTTGCATCAAAATCCTCAATCAAATGCCAAAGGGTCAGCACGTTCCTCATCAGCAAGCGTTTGTTGCGACCACCACAAGCCCAGCTCATCTTGATAATAAATTGGACCATAGGGCGGCTTATAATTCCAAAACACCCCGCTGATGAAATCATCACACCAGTCATCCCCTCCCTTTGTCGCAATCTCAGTAGCAATGCGTCCTTTTGCGGCGGTGATTTCTCGACGCATGAAATTTTTCATCTCAGATGTTTTACCGCCATTTTGCGCAATCCAGTCCTGGAAAAAGACATAGTTCACCCGAACATAGTCAGCTGCACAGGTTTTTTCTGCGTAGCGCGCAGCGGCGTAAGTTGCCGCCATCAAGGAGGCAGCCTCTCCCATCGCCCCTGAGGCAGATCCACTTCGAGCACCCGCCGCGCTGCTATTAGATCTTAGATGACGCGTCGGCATAGGCACAACGCCGTAGGACTGTGCAAAAGCAGTTGTCGATAAGAAGCAAAGGAGAAGAAGTAATTTTTTCATATCACATCACAGGAGAGGAATAAGCCCAGAGAATGTGGATGATTCACACTAAAAAAGGAAGGCTGCCAACAGACTTGTTACTGCGAGCAGCCTTCAAACCGCATCCAGCATTCAGCGACGGCGAGGACGACGCAAGCGCAAAGAGCGGCTCTTAGCTTCAACTAGTTCGCCATGACATTTCAGCAACCCCTTTTACCCCAGAGCCAGGGCCAATTGAGATAGGTAGCCTTGGTCAAATGCTAATCATATTCTTTTATGCTCTGGAAACGCATTAGGCTGCGGATGAGAGCAATCTTCGCCAAACAGCTAACCAACTCCCCGCGATGAGCGCCATAACGCAGCCAAAGAAAAGATCGGCATACATCGGGGGACGCTCAAATTTTAGCAATTGAGCAAACTCGGGCAGATAGAGGCTCATCATCACGACAGCTGTAGCTAAGCAAGCGATTAGCCAAAAAATACTATTCTCTCGAGAAAAGATAGAAATCCCCTTAGGCAAAGCCGTCGATATGGCCAAGACCAGATTACCAAGGATCATGGTTGCGAAGGCAAGTCCACGCGCCTGATCTTCAGACGCGCCAGTTTGATATTCAATCACATAAACGCTCAAAATCGCTAGAAGCAACACACATCCTTGAACTACTCCAAGTAGGATCTCTCTCCCACCAAATAAGGTTTCGTCTTTTTGTCGTGGCGGTTTTAGCATAGCGTCTCGCTCACCGGGTTCACCCTCAAAAACCAGCGCACAGGTTGGGTCGATCACAAGCTCCATGACGATGACATGCGCGGGAAAAAGCAACGGTGGCAGCCCCATGAGAATCGGCAGCAGAACAAGGCCGGCGATTGGCACATGAATAGCCATCACATACGTTAAAGCTTTTCGAAGGTTGTTAAAAATTCGTCGACCTAAGCTGACACCTGAAATAATTGATACAAAGCGATCATCAAGAAGAATAATAGCGGCAGACTCGCGCGCAACATCCGTGCCTCGCTCTCCCATAGCAATGCCAATATGCGCCGCTGCGAGCGCAGGCCCATCATTAACCCCATCACCTGTCATCGCGACGATGTGATCATTGGCCTTAAAAGCCTCAACGATAGATAATTTCATTTCTGGTGTAATGCGGGCAAAAACGCGAATATCCCTTATCCGCCCTGGCAACGCCTCTTTATCAATCAATTTGATCATGTCGCCGGTAAAAACACCGGCCTGGGTATCAATTCCTGCTTGACGCGCAATTTCTAATGCCGTCGCCGGATAGTCGCCAGTGATCATAGCGACTGCGATGCCTGCCCGATGCGCAATAGCAACTGACTCCGCCGCCTCTGCTCGAATTGGATCTTCAAATGCGAGAAGACCCAAAAACTCAAAGGTTAAATTATCGACCGTCTCACCCCTTTCCTCAAAGCAAGTCGTGTGTGCGACAGCCAAAATACGTAAGCCACGTTTCGCAGCATGATCAATTTGAAGTTTCAGTGTCTTCCTTTGCTCGAGTGACAAGGCGCATAAGGTAAAGATCGCTTCAGGCGCGCCCTTAGCTGCAAATACAACACCAGAAGATGATTTCCATTGTTGAATATAGGCTAAGCGGTCGGGACGAAGAGGATAAGTCTTTTCAGGCGCGCTTGAGAGAACCAAGTCCAGCGTTTGCGCTTGCAAATGAATGGCCCGATCCATTGGGTCAACAGCTTTAAGTGCGCTAGCGCGCAAAGCCGTCAAAATAAGAAGCTGGAGTTGGTCAAAATCTGTCCCTTGTTGCTCCGACAGTTTTATGAACCCCTGACCATGCGAGAATTCAGTAAGCGTCATGAGATTTTGCGTAAGAGTACCAGTTTTATCAACGCATAGCATCGATATTGACCCAAAAGTCTCTGTTGCAGCGGCACGCCTGACAAGAACATTATGTTGCGCTAACCTCCAGGCTCCCAAAGCCAGAAAAATCGCCAAGACCATGGGGAATTCTTCCGGCATTAAGCTAATTGCCAGCGTTATGCCCGAGATGGCACCTTCAAACCAATCCTGGTGGAAAATGCCATAAGCAACTACAACAAGTAAAAGAAAGAAAAAGGCGAATAGTCCAATTTTTCCAATCATGATTTTAGTGGTTTTTTGCAGCGGTGAAAGTTCTGGATCAATGAGGGACAACGCATGGCCAATCCGACCAATTGCGGAAATTTCACCTGTGCGTATTACCTGCGCTAACCCGCTCCCTTGGGTAACAAGCGTTCCACTATAGAGATAAGGCGTATCTTCACCGCCTGGTTCAGGAAACTCTACCTCGTTAAAAAATTTAGTAGACATCTTTGTAACGGGCGCTGACTCTCCTGTTAGAAGACTTTCATCAACAAGCAATGCGTCACCTGTTAGAAGAATTGCATCTGCAGGAATGCGATCTCCCTCGCTCACGACAATCATATCGCTCGGGACAAGATCTTTTGTCGGCACCCGTTGTTGCAGACCATCGCGAAGACAATTTGCAACAGGCTCTGCCATTTTGTGCAAAGCCTGCAAAGCGCACTCAGTTCGAAACTCTTGAAAGACGACTAGAGAAATTGTTGCAAAAGCGCCAAAAACCATAAAGAGACCCTCACCAAGATCTCCAACAAAAAGATAAAGCCCCGCCGCAACGAGCAACAGCACAAACATTGGCTCCCGCAAGGTACGCTGGATGATATCAAAAACGCTAAGCGCTGGCTGTTGGGGTAAACTATTAGCTCCGTAAGTCTTTAATCTTAATGCCGCCTCTTGTGAGGTCAGGCCATTTAGATTGAGCGGGGTCATCTTGGAGTGATCTCTTATTTTTTTAAGGGTCAACAGGTAAATCTCACAGCAACTTAAAAGCAACAATTTCAATCAATCAGTGCATTAACTCAAGAATTATAAAAGACCCATGTCAACAGAAAATTATATAATTAAATTAAGGCAAGAATACACAATATCCATTTCTATTTTTACTAGCCATGCTCCTATTTAATGTAGCCCATTCATTTCCTATTCATGCTATGGATAGAAAACAGCTAGAAATTGCAGAAAAAAGAAAGGAGTTGCTCAATGTCGGCAAGCTTTGTGGCACCACGCTATACTCCCACAAGCCAAGTCATTCATTGGCTTTCGGCTCTCCTTGTCTGCTTGGCATGGATTTTAGGATTATTTGGCGATGAATTTCCCAAGGGAGTATTGAGAGAGGCTGCCAATTTTATCCATATCTCAGCAGGAGAAATTATTGCCTTTCTCCTAATATTACGCTTAATTTTTAAGATTTGTCATAAAGCACCCTACTAATGCCCCGTCCTCGCTTGGCCGCTGGGCCGGGCATGCAGCAACCCTCATGCATCTCGCCCTCTATCTCCTTCTTGGCGCTGTCATTATCGCTGGCGTTATGACAGAATTTTCAGGCGAAAAAGCGCTTCCCCTCTTTGGTCTTTATGAGATCGCTTCGCCTTGGGTAAAAGATCGTGACTTCCGTCATTTTATAAAAGAACTCCATGAACTCTTTGCAAATAGCCTTATGGCCCTTATCTTGATCCATTCTGTCGCCGCCTTAGCGCATCATTATATTCTGCGCGATAATACCCTAAAAGGTATGCTACCGGGGATCTTGAGCAAAGGCTAAGAGTTTATGAAAAGCATGGGCTCAGAGCTGACATAATCATAAGACGCGGCAGCTTTTGACTGTTTGCTTCTCGTCATAATGACCTGGGATATAAGCACTTACTGAGCGTAAAAACACATTCTGCATATTGTACTTAAAAAATTTTGTTGGAATGCTCCCTGGCTTAATTTGCCTTTAGAAGTTTTCCTCAGCATCAGCCTCATTTCGATTAAATCAGCCAATAAACACAGATGCGCCTTGCTCTATCTTGTGATTGCATTGACACAACAGGTACGAAGACCATAATTTAGTTGGTGATGTCAGCAGGGATTCTGCGCGGTTCTCTTATCTTCGTGATTTACTTAGTGGTAACTCAACTATTAGCAGCGTAATGAGTGGACATCTCATCGCAATATATGCGTCTAGTGTCATTGCCAAACGCTGGGCTAAACTCTTTCACCCACTTCCCTCCTTCAGTTTCAACCTGGGGGTGATAATTTTATGAATTATCAAAATATTTTATATTAAACACTCCTACCCATTTCAAGGAGCCTTATCATCATCGCCATTGGCTGGTTTTTTCCACTATAAGGGGCGTTAAGTTACTCTATCAGCAATATCGTCCAAGCCGAGCTATACTCGTCGTGCATGATTTGAATTTACTCTGCGCCGCGTCCAAAGACGCACTGACTTTTACTGCATAACCACGGCGCAGATTTGAGGAACTGACACCGTGCAGTGCGCTTACTCTCAAGCCGCCTGCTATTTTTTAAGATCAGTGAGCGAGAGATAAGTTTTTACACAATGAATCAGCATGGGACGCGCACACGCTGCCACCCAACAAAATTCCCCCACTCATCGTATAATGCCTGGCGCCCGGGACATAATCGCGCGCGGCGCACCGGCGCATAGCCATAGCCGTAGTTATTTTGGTTTTGCTGAGTGATCGCGCTGCCTAGGATGGCCCCTAAAGCCATACCTCCAATAGCTGCGCCAGCTACTGCACCGCCATTATAGCCATAGCCGCCGCCACCCCAGCCGCCATAACCGCCGCCATAGCCCCATCCAGGTCCACCCCAGCCGCCCCATTGCGCCGCCGCCGGCGTTGTCGCCGTCGCACCGGCTACGCAAGTCGCAGCGACAAGGATAGATGTGAAGATTCTTCTGGTTACCGCCATACTTTGTCTCCTAAAGCATATGCTTGGCTAACGAATCTAGCTGCCTTATTTGAAGTTTTATGCGGAGAAAAATGAACACAAACTGACTGAGCTGCACTCAAGAGATCAAGTGAGGGCTGCGTTTTACGGGAAGGAGGGGACACGCAGCCCTCACGGCTTTGCTCAGATACGCTACGCTCAAGCAAGGCCAATCTGGATGATCCAGACATATGTTAGAGATTGGAACTCACCTTGAGCTCTGCAAGAGCCTTAAAAAAAAGAATTAATGAAATAATTTTAATGAAACCGCGCTCATTGCCTGCGACGATTAAGCCGCGCTGATTTTAAGTCATATTTATCTCGCATTGCTTTGAAACTAGTCAATTTTGTAGAGTATCCTGATTAAGCAACGGCGATTAAAGGCATGCGACGATATGAAACCTAGTATTCACCCTTGCTTTCCTTCATCGATAATCGATGGTTCATCCTTCTGTCGCCCGCGCTCTACTTTTTTCATTTCTCATCTTGACGGCAGGCGGCTTTGCGATCGCCTTCCTTTTTTAGTTAGTCTTACCGTAACTACCCAGGTTCTTTTATCCTAAGACAACCTCAGTTCTGCTAGCAAGCTCTCTGGATCTGTCATGAGAGCGTCAATAACACACCAGCCTTGTTTTTTGGCTGTTGAGATAAAAGACCGGATTTTTGCGAAGTCTTCTGCACCCTCAACTGTTCTGAACCCACCAGAGATTTTCTGTCGCAACTTCATCATGCGAGCGTCGCGCTCTGCCTGATTATTGGTGAATGGGA
>BJGJ01000049.1 GCA_014190435.1 Methylocystaceae bacterium
CCATTTACGCAATTAATTCAGATCAAAATTCAAATTTTGCAAGAAGCTCCTTAGATAACTTTATTTGAGATTAGATCAATTTATTTCTACTTTGTTTAATCTTAGTAGTTAATATTTGAGATTTAACTTTTAAATATAAGCACAATTAACTATGACAAATCTTCTCCATGGGATTTAAATGCTTATTTATATCAAGTCGAAAGAAATTAGGGAAATACTATATGAAAATACATGCCCTACTCGCAATAACCTGTATCCTAGGTCTCTCAGCACCTGCTTATGCCTCGCATAGCGGCAAGGGAAAAAGCTCTGTTGCTCATAGCGATACTCATCATCATTATAAAAATCACAAGCATATGTTTACGCGACACGGAAATCATGAAAACCATAATCCCCACCATCCCAATTGCGGCTCCATGCCTGGTGCCGGTTGCTGAGAATCTAATGAGTGGTGGACGCGATTAATATCTCGTCCACCATGGATAAAGCTATTAGTAGAACAAATATAATTTCTACATTACGCATATTCCCAATGTAGACTTCCTGCTGTCTTTTGTCTTCCTTGACATGCTGCAAGAATGCCACGTAGGAAAATTACATTTCCTTCTGCGCTTAATATATCCGCAGCATCGCTACTACTGACATAAATCAAGCCAGTTTCAAGACATTTGACAGCTTTCCTTTTGTGTAAATTTGATTTCTTTTTTATTATTTTTGTTTTTTTGTATATATTAAATAAATTCTATGGAAGAATTTATCTCTTTTTTTCATACAAATACCAATAAAAACATTCTCAATTATTTTGAACATGCTTACTCTTGCATTGAGCTCATTTTAACAGCCCCGCATCTTTTTACTCGAGACATCTTGCTTTTAAAATATTTATCCAGAAATTTTGATTCACATTTGATTTTATCAATTTTGTCATAAAATGTTCAAAATTAGTCAAAGATGATTGAAATTCTGGTCTTAATTTTTTGTCAAGTTATTAATTAATAAAATTCCTTTATTAAATTTGCATTATAAAGAACTTTGTTGCATAGACTTCAATAAATTTAATAATTTATGACGCCCCTCAAACTTAAGTATTATTTATGGCAAAAACACCAGATTATGCTATAGAAATTCACGCCAAGGTCCTTTACACGCGTTTTAAAAATTCTGCTATAAAAGAAGCAGAACAATATGCCAAAAAATTGAAAAAATCTGGCGATCTTGATGGTCACGAAGTCTGGATGGCAGTCGCTCATGAAATAAATAAAATCATGAAAAAAAATATTAAAAAAGTAAAGGATACTGAACTGTAAAAAATATACTCGGTTTAAATAAAGAATTTTATTAAGAAAATTAGTTTATTCGATCTCTACAAATATTTATTTTTAATATTCTTAAAAGACTGAAACATAATTGGGTATCATCTACAATCACAAAAGTGTTTTTGTTGCATAAACTACGCTATAGCACTTTTTCCATAGTCATTAAAAATTCATAAAAAATGCATTTTATTGTCTGAACTGGACCCCAGTCGTTGGACAGAAACCTGCCTTAGCTAAGCTGTAGAACCGGGCTGTTGACATCTCTTCCCTGCTAATCGTCTCTTAGATGAATCTCAGCGGCCCATGGTCGGTGCAAGAATTGCAAATATGAGGTTGAGAGATAACCAATATTTAGAGTCTGCAAATTTTCAGACCCAGACGTCCCAATCAGAAACTGCTTAGAAAAAATGCGAGCGAATACCACCTAACCGGCTTATGGCGCTGGAGGGTGTGGCTTGATCATAAAATCCAAGAAGGTAGCGCTCGCACCGGAGCAGAAGCACGAGAGACTTGTGAGAGATTATTGATTGAGTATCAGTAAGCGCAGATGATGCAACAATAAAAAAACCGCCAGCGATATTGCTGACGGCGAAGTTAACTCTTGGGAAGGAAACCTAAAGGATGGGCCACCAGCTGGTCAATTGACTGATGGCCCTACCCTCTATCACCCGAGGGAAGCTGACGCCCAAGGCTCGGGAGGGTAACTAATTTATTTTGTTTCGTGGTGTGTGGTCCAACGAGCAATCACGATTGGCAGTCCAATCAAGAGCAAGCCGACGCCAGCAAATACGATGAGATCATTCATATTCAGCTCCATGAGTTTCTCGATGTTACCCAATGTTACATCTGAAGAATAAACCCATGAGATTGGCTCATCAGTCAGTCTGTTTCGGCCAAGCGCCAGCCATTTCCTGCCAAAATCATCTAATTCAAAGAAAAAGCCGTCAGTGGGAGGACTGACGGCTTAGGCAACACAAGAAGATTGGACATTCATCAAGATAAATACATCTCTAGTTTTTGGATGTGCGATAGGTCACATCTCTGAAAGTGTCGCAAACTAATACCTAAAAACTATTATACACCAATAGTATTTCGAAGTTAATGACGCCATAATTTATCAGCTATTTCCGCAAAATTTATAATCCACCACTCATTTCTTTTTCATTGATCCTAAAACCTTAATTACTGGCTAGTGCGTGCCGTCCTATTCGCCGCCTTTTCTTCTTTTGATAACTCAGAGCAACGTTCTCTAAGCGTTCTTATGACAGCTTTTGTCCTACAGCTACCAGATATCGAAGAAGTGAAGCGTGCATATGGGGGAATTAGCGTTGCGTATCGGTGTTCTCATTGGAACGGTATTCCTGGTTCAATCAGCGACAGCTGAGTCTCTTCCGACCAATCCTGATGTTACGCCTTTTACGATCCAGAATACGATCTGTGTAAAAGGATGGACAGCAAGCGTTCGTCCTCCTGTTTCATATACCAATCATATCAAGAAGCAGCGCCTACATGAGATGGGACTTCCTCTGGAATTGATCGGCAACTTCCAGCTTGATCATAAATTACCTCTCAGTCTTGGAGGCTCACCAGACGATATCCGCAATTTAGTTCTGCAAGATCACGATGAAGCTGGAGAGAAAGACGCCGTTGAAAGATGCTTACCAGCAGCGGTTTGCTCTGGGGTAATTAATCTTCATGACGCACAGATCGCTATCTGGCGTGATTGGCGTTCTGCAAAAAAACTTTGCACAGCCCGTAGCCATTGGTGAGGACATAATGAAAATCTTTTTTACAGTTCTATTAATTTTTGTTACCGCCCCAGCCAAAGCCTTTGGAATCTGTTGGCCCTCATGCACTGAAACCACAGAGTTAGATGAACGCACTGTTGCTATTTCAGCACGTGGGTCTGGCCTATGGTCAGCTGGTTTGAATGAAGATCTTATGGCAGCAGCAGCTGCAGCCGCTCTCCAACATGGGTATAGCAAATTCATACTGCTAAACCCCAATGAAGCTACTGATTATTCCCCTTACGGATATTTCAACTACGGAACTGGCTTTGTCGCCGCTTCCCAGCACAGGCAGACCTCAGCCATTGCCCGTTTCTTCAATCAGGGAGAACCCGGCGCTCAAGGGGCTTTAAATGCTCAGACAATCCTCAAGCGATATGGTGACTGATATGACGAGCGGTGAACGAACCAGACTATTTTGGACACTTATATTCTTTGAAGCCTGCGTAATATCAATTACCGCCTATACAGGTCTCAATATGGCTGTAGCGCGCGGCGGTTCCTTCGCCATGGCTTTGCCACTCTTAATGATAGCTGCAGCAGAGACTTTACGAATTCCACTCTCTGGATATGCAGCACAGCTTAGTTGGCCCAAGCAAATTCTTGCAGGTCTTGTGCTTATTGCAATCGCTTTAGGCAGCGCCGAGGGTCTTTCATTAGCTTTCGAACAATTCGTCAATAACCGTGTTGTATCGATTTCGCAGGCTCAGCGGTCATTCCTTAAGGCTAAAGCGATTGTTGATACACAAAAAAATGATAAACGATTAGACCAAATTACCCTAGCAGTTGCTCGAGATGATGTCGCCCGCCTAGACGTCGCACTCAGAGATTTTCTCAATAATCCGCCTGGTCTACCTTCTTTTAGCGGACGCACCTGTACTGGACGATTTGGCAAATCAGTTACCTGTGATAGCGATCGTCGCGCGCAAGAAACATACGCCCAGGCTCGACAATCTCATAATCTCCAACTTGAAAAACTTCGGGCTGAACGGCAGGAAGCACAGGTTCGCGTTGATCAGCTTAAACTTACCCCAAAAGCAGATATGCTGGCGACTGAGACTTTTGATGATGCCCGTCAGCACTTGATTGAAGAAATGTCTCAGTCTCCTATACACCGCTTCACTGCATCTATCTATGGCGTTCCTGTTGAAGATCTTACAGAAAATCAATTTCAAACTGTAAAAAAATATGGCGTGATTAGCTTAGCTATCGCCTTCGCCATCGTTTCAATGCTTGCCTCGGTGGTAGTTCATACGGAACCACACGATAAATCAGAGAGCAAAGTTTCAAGAGCTTTACGAGCCTGGATCGCTCGCAGACGAAAACCTATTGTTCGAGTAGTCGAAAAAATTATCGAGACACCCGTAGAAGTCATAAAAGAAGTTGAACGCCGGATTGAGGTCCCAGTTGAGAAGATCGTGTTTAAATATATTCCTTTTGATTACACAACAGGTCGACGTGCATCCCCAGAATATGAATATACTGACAGTGTTTCCTTGAAGACAGTTCGAGGAGGCAAAGAATGACTGTATCTCATGATTTTAGCGCGATTGATTCAATTGAAAGAGAATTCTCTCAAAAACGGGAGGAAGAACATCGTACAACTCTTGAACGGGAGATTTCTCCAGTAAGAGCGCAAGAGACAGAGGCTAATGGCAGAGCTCAAGCTCATATTATTCAAGCTCAAGCGGAAAGGCGAAAGAAAACAGGATATGCAGCCCTTGCATCAGGCGTTGGCATCGGCGCAGCTGCTCTTGGGCTCAGCTACCTTCTTCCACCAAAGATCGTAGAAACCACTAAAATCATAACCGAAACAAAGACGGTAGAAATTCCGAAAATCGTAGAGGTTCCGAAAATCGTAGAGGTTCCAAAAATAATTGAAACGACGAAGGTTATTGAAATACCGAAGGTAACAGAGCAGACACCACCTTCACCCCCAACCTTACCTCCTCCTAATACTACGCCACAACTTGGAGAACGCTCCTCTACTGAAAATTTTACTAACTCTGATGATTATAAAAACACCCTTATTAAGGGAAAGATTATTTATCATAGGTCAGGTGAAATTAAATTCGACAATGGAAAATCTTTTTTTGATCTCCAACCAAATGGTACAAAAGATTTTTCGGTGAATAATAATCGGCACGATGGAGATTTCGGTTATTGCGCGCAGACAGGCCAACGGCTGTCGAATGGCACTGAGCTCTATAATTGCAGGGCACTTCATAATGGTGTCGTTGAGCCGCTAACTCAAGGTGCAATGATGCCACCGAATATGGCTTCTCCTCAGCCTAATTTATTGCCACAAAATATAACGCCACCTTCCATGACCTATAATCAGAATAGGCCCAAGAACGACATAGATGAAGCTATTGATCGGTTGTTTGAGTTTTAGACGTCACCA
This sequence comes from Methylocystaceae bacterium, assembly GCA_014190435.1. Lineage (GTDB taxonomy): Bacteria > Pseudomonadota > Alphaproteobacteria > Rhizobiales > Beijerinckiaceae > Methylocystis. Next base: position 5,508 of record BJGJ01000049.1, read on the forward strand.
AATATGAACTGAATATATTTATTTGATGTTTAAAGACCAGGAATACACCTATGAAACGATTTGTTATTCTAATCCTCATATCTCAATTTATTTCATCCAGCCTCTGCGCACAGAATTTAGGTAATTATTCAGCCAATCCATACGCTCCTAATTCAACGTCTAATCCGTATGGCGCTGGGAGTCCTTATAGCTCCAATAGCATCAATAATCCGTACGGCGTCTATGGTAGTCCGTATAGTAATCAATCAAGTCATAATCCTTATGCAACGAATGCACCCAAACTATATGATCAAAACGGAAATTATCATGGGCGCTTAAGCTCTAACCCCTATGATCCTGAGTCAACATCTAACCCCTATGGACGATACGGCAGCAGATATTCAACCGATAGCATCAATAATCCTTTTGGTGCCGGGTCTCCCTATTCCCCATCGAGCCCAAATAATCCATTTGGACAAGGAATGGAGTTACAAGCCGACGAATGAGAATTCCATTAATGTAAGGCCGTAGATTATTCGAGGATCTTACAAAGTATAGCCTATACTAGCCCTCGCCATCATCTCACTCATCTCGTTTGTAAGTGGCTATGTATTTTTCGCTATTATTGGGTATGGGCCCATCTATTCGTCTTTAATCATTTCATATTATTTTGTCTGGGATGATGAAATGTGCAAAAAATCTGTCTTAAGGGCGTTTGGTATGCAATATTATACGATGATTGAAATGTTATTCCATTATTAAAGGCTCATCTAATCTTGCTCAGGGGATGAGCCTCACCCTACTCTCCTTATTGCTCAGCTAAAGAATAAGAGAAGGATAGTAATAACGAACCTAAAATACTGAAATATCGCTTCTCCTGTGTATTGATAATATCAGGATGATACCCCTGATATTAGCCAAACTAAAATCACAGGACTAATCACTCCTAGCAGCCCCTATCTCTACGTTGATAATTTTCCAAAGCCTCTGCTAACATTATTTTATCATCTCGGTTTCTTTCAATTTCTGGGCTGTCGACATCTACTCCACCCCCACATATAATCATATGATCAACATTTTTAGCTAGAGCTGCATTTTCATCTTTCTGCGAGCCTCTTTTTTTATTTTCCTCGAGAGTATTAAGCGCGAGTAAGACCCTATTATCTGACTCAGCCCCCATAAAATACACTTTTATTTCATAGCGGTGGCCAGGGTGATCAACCGCAAAAGATGTATCGAATTGGCCGATTTCGTGAGGCTTAATATTTAATTTTGTATTTTCTACATAAAAACTATCTTCTATAGGAATACAGTCTGATTTTTTATCTTTTAGACCACAGTCCGATAGTCTTATTTCTAGCTTGACTGTCGTAATTGGGTTACTAGAATTATTTTTAATATCCCCATTTATTACATATAAAGAATTTCCCTCACTCCAGTGATGAATACTTAGCTTTGGCAATGTTGCGTCTTTAACCTGAATAATATCTGGATTTTGCATATCATGAATAAAAGGTTTTTGTTTTAATGGGGTTCGTGAATTTAAATAAATATCGTTAGCAATATTTTCACGTAAGCTAGTCTCTGTCCTTGGAAAAGCCAAAAGACTACTTCCGAAAACAGTAGTTGAAGCAAAAACAATTAGAAGAGCTTTTTTTACCGGATAACTAAAGAAAAAATAATAAGTCGAAATTATATATCCAACTAAGAGTATTATATACAGCCACTCACCCATCTTGTGCCTACTTTAAATCAAAGCCATTTTTAATGTAATATTTATCAATCGTTAATAAATTAAAACTGAACATGATTAATATTTTTATTGTTTTTAATCCTTAAAGCATAAAACTTTGAACTAGATTTTCTTTTTTCCCGCAGAATCAATAAGTTTAAAATAAAGAGCAGAAATTGTTCAACGAATTATCTAAATTACCCAAATAAAAGATTGCTAATAATAGCTTGTATACAAGCATTTTATTTTGGTTGAATAAAATATGAAGAAACATATTTTTCCTTCTAGTTATTTATTTGAATTTGTATATCCTGCTATTAATTTCGAAATATTTCTTGCTTACCGACTTGTCATTTCTGTTGCAATGGCCGCGTATTTTATGACTTAAATTAAAACTAAAATCTTTTGATAATGTTTCAACCCATTCTTTTGAGAATAATTTAAATACTTCATTTTAATGATATACAATATTCAAAATCATTAATTTCCCTAATCGTCTTTGTTGATTGCATCCGTTTCTTGATTGGAAAATCCTGATAAAAGCACTACTTGACAATTGGTTCTATCAATCAAATCTAGAAGAAAGGAGAGAATACCCTGGCTATCATTATCAAAAGCCAAGGTATAATTTTTTCCATCATTAAATGTGATATGTATTTTTTTGGACATTACCCAAATAACCGATTTATTAAAATAATAATCATTTATTTGAATAAATATAGATTGGGCTATGCTGATAATTTTTGCAGTATAAAGATAATTCGAATGGATCAATAGATAATTTTTATTAAGAACTTTTCCCGAAGGCAAAATCTATCTCTGGGGAGAGGTTTTAGAATTTACCCTCGGGACAAGCTTACATTGGTATTTGTGCATACCACTTAGACTGGACCTAAAGATATTTACTGGCAATCACGGCAAAATTGAGAAAATGCACAAGATGTATTGATGAAATTTCATACATTTAATTGCTAATTAATTGAACGAGTGCCTTATATCATCCCATTTTAATCGATCAGTTAATATCAGAGGGTTGAACGCAAGACTATTGAGCTTGTGTATGGTGGAACTTCACGCCTAACGAATATTGAGGATAAACTGGCGTATCAGGATCAGAAACGTCATCCATAAGAGTTTAAGACGTTTCGTCGAGAATGACGCTGAGAGCGGCCTGCCACCCGCCTCTATCGACAAGATCCCACGAATAATTTCCTTTCAGCAAGATATGGAAGAGGAAAATGAATTACGCTCCATACCTAGCTGGAAAGCCCACCTATTAACTGGTAGCCGTAAGGGAACATGAAGCCTATTTGTGACCCAAAATTGGCGGATGACCTTTCGGATAGACGGTGAGGAAATTGAAATAATCGACCTAGATTATGAAGACTACCACTAGGAGTAACTCGTGAGTGCAACTTTAGGCATACGCTTAAAAAACCCAGCCCATCCCGGAGGCTTCATTAGACATGAGATCATCGAGCCGCTAGGACTATCGGTCACAGCTGCAGCAGAGATACTGGGTGTAACACGTACAACTCTTTCTACTTTTCTCAATGAACGCGCGCGTCTTTCTCCAGAAATGGCGCTAAGAGTTGAAAAAGCATTCGGCATATCAATGGATACGCTCATGCAGATGCAAAAAAGTTAAAACATTGCACAAACCCGTAAACGTCAAGGTGACATCAAGGTCACGCGGTTCAAGGGTAAGCTGCTGAAATCTGATACAGCATCTTAATTTAAAAAAATTGTGCTTTAGTTAAAACTTACTACCGCTCCTTGCTGCGCATAATAAGGATGAGAGGAAAAATTAATTGAACCATATCCCAACATTGGACCTGAATTCATATCCACATAAAAGCTAGTCCATGACTGCAATGATGAATTTTCAAGAGCCTTGCAAGATAGAAGATAAGCTACAAAAGAGTTACTCGTTGGGACAATGAAGCCAACCGATGGTATAATCGATAAACTTACCAACTTTCTCATTTATAAGCCTCCAGTAATTCAAGAGTATTTTTTTTATGAGACTAAGAACCTAATAATAGAAATTAATATAAATTATATGAATCTGATAAATTTTTGATCCAATATTAAGCTATTCTCTAAAACTTCACTCTTAGTTTTGTATAATTACAACAAACCAATAGGGTCGATTTTTATATCGACATTTCTATAATTATACCAAATTTATGGGTTCAAATGTCTATGTTTAAAAGCCAAATTCTGCCATTTGCGATTCATGACATCAGGATTAGTATTTTTAGGTTTTAAATCACTGCTGTCCCAACGTTGGGAAATTCATCGCTCGTATATACATGATTTATAATTAAATTCCCATTATTTTTCTTGGTCTCGATTTGAACTTTATATTTAGGAATTGTCACCCTGCGAATTGGTTATTTGCAGGGGGCATACATGCATACTGGCAAGCTCGTATTTGCGCAGGTTATGGAACATCTGCCACTAACAACTTTTCGTCGTTGTGTGACGCGTTACAAAGGAGAGCATAAGGTCAAGTCCTTCTCCTGTCTTGATCAGTATCTGTGTATGGCTTTCGCTCAACTAACTTATCGTGAAAGCTTACGAGATATAGAGACAAGCCTTCGCGCTCAGGAAAACAAGCTCTATCACATGGGGATCCGCGCGAATATTTCTCGCAATACGTTAGCAAATGCTAATTCTGTTCGTGATTGGCGTGTCTATGCTGACCTGGCTCAGTCGCTCATTACAATTGCACGCCGACTTTACGCAGAAGAGCCGTTTGGGGTTGACTTGAAGAACACCGTCTACGCTCTGGATGCCAGCACGATTGATTTATGCTTATCCGTTTTTCCCTGGGCTCCCTTTCGCTCTACAAAGGCGGCAGTAAAGTTACATACTTTATTGGATCTACGCGGCAATATTCCTGCGTTTCTGTATATCAGTGATGGTAAATTACACGACGTGAATGTGCTCGATCTACTAGTACCAGAGCCTGGCGCTTTTTATGTGATGGATAGAGGCTATATCGACTTCGAACGTTTGCATGCTCTACATGAAGCGGGGAGCTTCTTTGTTACTCGAGCAAAATCGAACATGAAAGCTGATCGACGCTACTCACATCCCGTCGACCGGGCTACTGGATTGATATGCGATCAAACAGTTGTGCTTACTGGATATTATTCTCATCAGAGCTTTGAGACACCATTACGTCGTATTAAATTTAGAGATCCAGCGACCGGAAAAGAATTGATTTTTCTAACGAACAACTTTGTTCTGCCCGCGTTAACAATCGCTGAACTGTATAGATGTCGCTGGCTGGCTGAGCTCTTTTTCAAATGGATTAAACAGCACCTTCGTATAAAAGCGTTCTTCGGTGTGTCTGAGAACGCTGTTGAAACATAAATATGGATTGCAGTATCAGTCTAAGTGCTGATCGCGATCGTTAAAAAGCGGCTCAACATATCAATTAGCCTGTATGAAATGTTACAGATCCTAGCCCTGACGCTGTTTGAAAGAATACCAATAAATTAGATACTTAGAAAAGCCACTACTTATGATAAGCAATCACTCGCGGATAATCAGCTGAATTTATTCGATTAATATTGGGACACTAGTGAGATAGTTTAATTATTCAATAAATCGCAACACAGTAAGTATCGCGATTTATTTTATGGATCCAGGATTATGCTTTTCACAACAGATTAAACATTCGAAGGAATTGCTACAGTCGCTATTGTCTTTAATATTTGTGAAGCAATTTGATAGGGATCTCCTTGAGAATTTGGACGACGATCTTCCAAATAACCTGTGTAACCATTTTTAATAAAGTTTATGGGGAGTCGTATTGATGCGCCACGATCCCCTACACCCCAACTGAATGAGTGAATAGACGCTGTTTCGTGCTTGCCGGTCAAACGCATATGATTGTCCGGTCCATAGACAGCTATATGATCCTCCTTTGCAGCTTCGAAGGCTTTCATTAGATTTTCAAAATATTCCTTACCGCCAATTTCACGAAGATATTTTGTAGAAAAATTAGCATGCATGCCAGAGCCATTCCAATCAGACTCTCCGAGAGGCTTACAATGAAATTCGATGTCAATTCCATATTTCTCTCCAAGTCTTTGGAGAATATAACGCGCTACCCATATTTCATCTGCTGCTTTTTTTGAACCTTTTCCAAAGACCTGGAACTCCCATTGACCTTTTGCAACTTCGGCATTGATACCTTCATGATTAATTCCCGCATCAATACAAATATCCAGATGCTCTTCAACGATCTGGCGCGCAATCTCTCCAACATTAGAATACCCCACACCTGTGTAATAAGGGCCTTGCGGAGAGGGGAAGCCTTTGTCTGGAAAACCGAGCGGGCGACCATCTTTATAGAAAAAATATTCTTGCTCAAATCCAAACCAGGTTTCAGGATCATCAAGAATTGTCGCCCGTGAATTGGAGGGATGCGGCGTTCCATCAGCAAGATAAACCTCGCACATCACAAGCGCGCCATTTTTTCGGGTACTGTCAGGATATACTGCAACTGGCTTCAATACACAGTCTGAACTACTACCTTCGGCTTGCCTAGTTGAACTGCCATCAAAACCCCATAATGGAAGCTCTTCCAATGTTGGAAAATGATCATATGTCTTGATCTGAGTTTTACCACGTACGTTAGGAACAGGCTTATATCCATCGAGCCACAGGTATTCTAATTTATAATGCGTCATTTACTTAACCTCTGTTACATCTTTGACAGAATTTTAAGCATAAAAATAATTATGCAACTGTTGATGGGTCTAATCTATGTTTTCAATCTAGAACAATCTCACTAATTGCTAGCAATTAAG
>BJGJ01000050.1 GCA_014190435.1 Methylocystaceae bacterium
AACGATCTTCAAAGCTGTCGCGACCGCGCCAACGGCGTATGGTATCTTCGCTTACATTGTAACGCTCAGCGAGGGCAGCGACTGATTCCAGACTGAGAGCGATTTTCTTTCGGATTGTTGGTGTCGTAGTGGCATTTTTATGAAGAGCGATGATCACTGGCTTTCCTCCTCAATCTGGCGAGGTTCAAGCGTCGACATCAGATCTCGAAGGACCCCCGGCTAATAAAGAGTGGCATACGTCGAGGATCTATGCAATCATCCGGTATGGAACAAGTAGCAACAAATTTTTGGGGGTGATCAATTTGAAACGCTTATCTTTAGCAATAGCCTTTTCATTACTGGCTACTTCTTCATCACTTGCTCAAACCATTCCCTATTCAAATAATAAAAATAATAATAATTCGCACCATATTGCTCAACCCTGGCACAATCCTCATACCAACAGAAATCATCATAGCGGCTCTAACAGCAATAGTAATTATGTCCGCCACTCTGGTCCGCGATTTAATGGACCACACTGGCACTAACAGATTAAATATTCTAAATAAAATAAATGGAGGGAATAATTTTCTCTCCACTCTATTAGTAAAGCAGTCTTATCTCTTTTTCTGATTTTCTGGGAACTGAGCCTGACATTCTGGCGTGATCCATTTCATGTTCTTGCGTAAACACGCAGCAACTTCGTCAGCATCAGGCACTTCATGTGGGCACCACTTATAAGCATCTTCTTGGCAAGCGGCATGTTGTTCTGCTGTTCCTTGTGCGTATGCTGGCAATGATAAACCAACCAAGACGATTACGCTGACAAACAATCTATTCATTAGCACTTTCTCCACTTTATCTAATCACACGTAGTAAATGAGATTTATTCTTGTCTCATGCGATAATACTGTCTAAATCAGATAACCTATAGTGCTTTAGTAAGGTAATGAGCAACTCTTTAATAGTCCCAAATTTAAAATAAATCACACATCAAAGCAATGTCTACTATCAAATCAATAAATTAGCATAAAATTAAAAGCAGCACTTATGCTGCTTACACTTAAAAAGACTTTATCTTCGCAGCCTTCATCTTTTTTTTTGTATTTTTAGATTTTCGTTCTTGCAGTTTATCTTCACTATTGTAGATGGCCACATCATTTGTAGTGGACATAAGAAACTTTACATCGCCTATATGTGCTTATTCATATGCTACTTTATTCCTTATTTAAGCAATCCTTTTCTTCGCTCTATTCTTATTCAGACAATCATCATTTCTGACGCCCTATTTAATCTGTATCGCACGTCACCAAAGCCCTTTTCGCTATGGATTTCTTTTAGTAAAGTAAAACTATTTCATTGGTAGATTTTATAATGCCTACACTTTACCCCCCCCCCCCCATTTACATTCTCAATATTAGATGTATGTCGTTAAAAAATAATAGGACTATGGGGAAGTCCAAAATGAATCCAATATGCCCAATTACAAAGGAGCCAAGCTTTGAAGCAGAGTATAGACGACCAGTACCACGCGTTGAGAATGCTGCGCTTGATAGTGCTGCCGTTTGTATAAAAAGATTAAGAAAAACTAATTTAGAGATGGCAAACGAAATAGCAGCATTAGATGAATTATTGGAATCACTACGAGAGGGAAAACATCAGCATTAAAACCCACAATATTGCCTTTAGATAAAAAGGCTATTTGCTTCTCTGAAGCAGTTCATAATAATTTTGAACACAATCAAGTAATTTTCCAACATAAGAAATATTCTGCGGCTCATCTTTAAGCAATACAGCATATGCTCGAATACGATCTGGGCAAGTTTTTAACGAACAGCCTTTCATACTACTTTTAGACGGCTGTCTTTTAGCAATTACCTCACCTTCACTATCTTCGCCCATTAGAAGCCAAGAAGCACTGACGCCATATGCCTTCGCATAAAGCGTAGCGTATTCTACATTAAAATTATTCTGTCCATTTTCATGGGCTCTATAGGTGCTGTTTTTCCATCCATAATATTCAATTGCTTCTGTAGCCGAAGCAAAACCAGCGGCGATACGAGATTCACGCAATCTGCTGTTCATTGCTTTCTTCTTCATTTTCGTCACAGGCTACCTAATACTGATTATAAAAAAGAGATAGAGAATTGCCAGCGGCAATATACAAAGATTCGTTTTACTGAAAAGTTTTTTCTACTACACGGATAATGTCTATATTAAATTTATAACACATGTAATATGTATTTATACTCATATCTAAAGTTTTATATTACCCCCTCATAAACTCCATGCTCTTTTCCCGCCAAATCCACACTGCGCATTCGTGCGATGAGATGGCTGTAATGCCGTTCTATCATCTCTGTGCTTGTTCCCATCTGCTTGGCGAGTAGATGAATGTCTGTTCCCTTGTTTAGCGTCAGCATAAAGGTCGCATAGGAATGGCGAAGGCTATAAAGAGTTCTATTTTGATTTGTTCGCGGGTCTTTGAGTAAATTATATTCTGTCAGAAACTTTCTAAATGTTGCTCTTAAATTCTCTGTTTTCGTCCCATCCGCTAATACAAAGACGGGTAAATCACTTTTGCTTTTTAGGAGTTCGCTAAATAAAAGATGCTTGATTGCTTCTGTGCGAGAATGAATGCGTTTGAGGTAAGTTAGGCAATTATGTCGTGCGACAAGTTCACGCCCATTTGTCTTACCCTTTACATAAAAGAGCAGCATGTTTTGTTGCGTTCTCTTATCCTTTTCTATGCGTATATGCTTCCAACACAGGTTTTGTGCTTCTGTTCCATGCCTTATGCCACTATTCACTAATATCAGTACATAGTCGCGTAATAACTCACGCATTTGGCGTGTTTTGCCATCTCTGCTTGCTTTAATAAATTCGCGTAAGTTTCTGGCTACTTGGCGATACTCATCTAAAGTAAAATCAGGTCGCCTATCACTACCCTCCCCCTTGTTGTAGAATTGGGGTCGCTGCGTTTCATTGATAAAGCCGCGTCTTAATGCTTCATCAAACACCTTATTCAAAGCAGAGTTATGGGTGCCTATGCTTGAGGCTTTTGGCTTCTTACCCATCTTCTCTTCACGCCAAACTTCAAACTGACGCAGCAAGGGGTAATCAATGCGATGTATGTGATGTTTGCCAAAGAAGGGAATGAGATAGCGATTTATCGCAATGATATAGTCATTGTAGACGCTTTTACCTTGTCCACCCTCTATTGCCGCCTTCATTGAAGAGATGGCTAATTTGGCAATATCGCTAAATCTGCGTGTGATGACGGGGAGGTTATGCTTTTCTTTAAATTGGGCTTCTAAATAGAGTTCTTTAGCGACCTCAGCGGCGGCTTTTTTATCTTTCTGCTTGGTTGTCGCTCTTACCCACTTATCCCCTACCTTAAACCTTGCTTGCCACGCAGAACTGCGACTGCGTTGAGACAGCACCACAGCCCCATCCAACAGCCTATTTTCAGTATGAGCCAATTTTGGCATGAGCGTCTCACAGACAAAGCAGTATGGATTGTGCGTCTAAAAGGGAGATAAGCAAGTAAAAACAGCACGCTACGAGCAGCCGTCAAAATATCACAAAAGGTATGCCGGCGCAGAACTAAAAGTGTGTAATGAGTGTGTAAGGGATTTTAGGGTACTTTAGGAAAAGACTTTGGTTGCTAATACACTGATCTTATTATGAAAAGTGGTAGCGGAGGAGGGACTTGAACCCCCGACACAAGGATTATGATTCCTCTGCTCTAGCCGACTGAGCTACTCCGCCCTGAGAGTCGCGGTTTTAGCGAACTCAACAAACGACTTGCGTATAGGTTGACGATTACTATTTCGTCAAGCGATCACCGAAGCAATCGCTTTTAAAAACCCTACTGAAAACTTTACATTCATACATGGCTCGTAGTTACGTTTATTATTATCTGCAACGCCTTCCCTTTGAGTAAAAGCCGTGCGACAAGCCGGGAATGGGCCTGGATGTTGATATATCGGCCTAATTCAATACTAAAATCATCGGGTAAAGCGCCCATGTCGGTAAAACACCCAATCATTTCGATTACAGGCTCTTCAGGAGCTGGAACGAGTTCCGTCAAAGCTACTTTTAAGCAGATTTTTCGTCGTGAGCGTATTTCAGTTGCTTATGTCGAAGGCGATAGCTTTCATCGATACAATCGAGAGGAAATGAAAGCTCAAATGGGAGAAGCACAAGCCAAAGGCCATCATAATTTTAGCCATTTTGGCCCAGCAGCTAATTTACTCTTCGAACTAGAGAAACTTTTTCGAGAATATGGCGAAACAGGATCGGGTAGCTATAGACATTATGCTCACGATGAAAACGAAGCGGCTAAACTTGGGGTGCCCCCAGGCACCTTCACAAAATGGGAAGAGCTTCCGCCTAATACAGATATCTTATTCTATGAAGGCCTCCATGGAGCCGTTGTCACTGATGACGTTAACGTTGCTCGCTATGCTGATTTAAAGATTGGCGTAGTGCCAGTAATAAATCTCGAATGGACCCAGAAGCTTCATCGCGATCGACATTCTCGCGGATATACAACAGAAGCAGTAACTGAAACTATTTTGCGACGCATGCATGACTATGTTTATTATATTTGCCCGCAATTCTCGGAAACAGATATCAATTTTCAACGTGCCCCGACTGTTGATACATCAAATCCTTTTGTTGCTCGTTCTATTCCTACCCCTGATGAGTCAATCGTAGTTATCAGGTTCCGCGATCCGCGGGATGTTGATTTTCCTTATTTAGTAAACATGATTGCAGGAAGCTGGATGTCGCGAGCAAATTCCATAGTCATCCCTGGCAATCGGCTTGACTTAGCCATGCAACTTATCCTCACACCAAGAATTCTTGAAATTGTTAAGCGAAAGAAAAACGCGCCTTAATGGAGAATAGAAGATTATAATGACTGCAATTAACGAGAATAACATCGCACGCCAGAGTCTTCTTGCTAATGCAATACGCGCACTGGCAATGGATGCAGTAGAAAAAGCAAAATCTGGTCATCCAGGCATGCCGATGGGTATGGCCGATGTTGCTACAGTCTTATTTCAAAGGATCATGAAATTTGACGCTTCTCATCCAAATTGGCCAGATCGCGATCGCTTCGTACTCTCTGCCGGTCATGGCTCAATGCTGCTTTATGCCTTGTTTTACTTACTCGGCTATCCAGGCGTCACTCGAAAGGATTTAGAGAACTTTCGTCAAATGGGTTCTCCAACTGCAGGACACCCTGAATATGGACATATACACGGGATCGAAACTACTACCGGACCGCTCGGACAAGGCCTTGCCACAGCTGTAGGAATGGCGATTGCTGAACGCTTGTCTGCAGCACGTTTTGGCGCTGAGTTAGTCGATCATCACACCTATGTGATTGCAGGCGATGGGTGTCTTATGGAAGGTTTAAGCCATGAGGCTATCGATCTTGCTGGACACTTAAAACTTTCTCGACTGATCGTCTTGTGGGATGACAATTCAATATCGATCGATGGACCAACTAGTCTTGCAACCTCAACAGATCAATTGAGTCGCTTTACTGCTTCAGGCTGGCATGTTTGCCGGGTTGATGGACACGATCCCGAGGCAGTGTTTAATGCCCTTGAAGCCGCCAAAAGAGATGAAAAACCTTCACTGATTGCTTGCCGTACTATCATTGGATTTGGCTCTCCTGGCAAACAAGGAAAAGAGACCTGCCATGGCTCGCCGCTTGGCGCTAATGAGATTGAGGCTGCTCGTAAAAAACTGAATTGGACTCATGAGCCATTTGAGATTCCTGACGATATTCTCCAGTCTTGGCGTCATACTGGCCACCGCGGCGCGTCAATAAGACAAGCTTGGGAAAAACGCCTCGAAACGACAAAAAAAGGAGCTGAATTTAAAAACTTCTTAAATGGAGACGTATCTCTTGATGTGTCAGGGCCTTTAACAGCACTACGTAGCAATTTTTCTCTAGAAAAACCTAAAATCGCCACACGTAAATCTTCAGAAATGACTCTGGCAGTAATTAATGAAGTAACAGAGGCGACCATTGGCGGCTCTGCTGACCTTACACATTCTAATTTCACGATCACTAAAGATATGAGCTCAGTTCGTCCTGACAACTTTACAGGCCGTTATATCCACTATGGCGTACGTGAATTTCAAATGGCTGCAGCGATGAATGGGATTGCGTTACATGGAGGCTTCGTGCCCTATGGCGGTACATTTCTTGTTTTCTCTGACTACGCACGCGGAGCCATACGTCTTTCTGCCTTAATGGGTTTGCGTGTCATCTATGTTCTCACTCATGACTCGATCGGTTTGGGAGAAGACGGACCCACACATCAGCCCGTCGAGCACCTCGCGTCTCTTAGGGCGTTACCAAACCTATACGTATTTCGACCAGCAGATGCCATTGAAACAGTCGAATGCTGGGAAATAGCCATAAACACTAAACAAACTCCCTCAGCACTCAGCCTATCCCGTCAGAACCTTGCGACATTAGATCGCCCTATTGATGAAAATCTAAGTTCAAAGGGTGCTTATATTCTACGTGAACCTGATCGTCCACGTGACATCACTTTGTTAGCAACAGGATCAGAAGTAGAGATTGCGCTAGAGGCTGCACAGCAACTTGCTCTTCATGGCAAACACGCAGCTGTTGTCTCTATGCCTTGCTGGGAACTCTTCGAGATGCAACCAGAAACCTACAGAAAAAAAATTCTTGGTTCTGCACCGCGCATTGGGATTGAAGCCGCCATACGCTTAGGTTGGGATCGATGGATCGGTGAGAATGGAACATTTATTGGAATGCACGGGTTCGGCGCAAGCGCTCCGGCTAATGAACTTTACCGGCATTTTGGAATTACTTCTGATTCAGTTGTAACTGAAGCATTAGCCTTGATTAAATAGAATAAAGAAATAGCGGAGATAATAATGGCTCTTATCACCCTGAGACAGTTGCTTGATCATGCCGCTGAATATGAATACGGCGTCCCTGCTTTTAACATTAATAATATGGAGCAAGGACTAGCAGTAATGGAGGCTGCAGCTGCTGTTGATGCCCCCGTAATTATACAAGCGTCACGAGGCGCGCGCGCCTACGCAAATGATATTATGCTTGCTAAAATGATTGAGGCTCTAGTTGCAATTTGGCCAGAAATTCCCGTTGTTATGCACCTTGATCATGGCAACGCCGAGTCAACTTGCGCTAGCGCGATAAAATATGGATTTTCCTCTGTTATGATGGACGGATCCTTAAGAGCTGATGGTAAAACTCCAGCTGATTTTGCGTATAATGTTAGCACTACTCGAAGCGTTGTTAATCTCGCGCATTGGGTTGGTGCCTCTGTTGAAGGAGAGCTCGGCGTTCTGGGTTCACTCGAAACGGGCGAAGGCGAAAAAGAAGATGGCCATGGCGCTGAAGGTAAACTGAGTCATGACCAGCTCCTAACAGATCCAGATCAGGCAGAAAATTTTGTTGCTCAAACTAAAGTTGATGCTTTAGCGATTGCTATGGGCACATCTCATGGAGCTTATAAATTTACGCGCAAACCTGATGGTGCAATACTGGCTATGAAGGTTGTAGAAGAAATACATCGCCGTCTGCCTAACACGCATCTTGTTATGCATGGATCCTCATCCGTTCCACAAGATCTTCAAGAGGCCTTTAATGCAGCAGGCGGTCAGATGCCTCAAACATGGGGCGTCCCAGTTTCTGAGATCCAACGTGGCATTAAATTTGGAGTCAGAAAGATTAACATTGACACAGACAACCGCATTGCAATGACGGCAGCTATACGGGAGATATTAACCAAGAACAAAGCTGAATTTGATCCCCGAAAATATCTTAAACCCGCAATGGATGCTATGCGAACAGTTTGCAAGCAAAGATATGAAGAATTCAACGCTGCTGGACAAGCAAAAAAAATTAAGACTATCCCAATGTCAGACATGGCGAGACGTTATGTCAGCGGTGAATTAGACCCAAAATTCTCCAACAAACAGGCAGCGGAGTAATTCTTGAGTAAAGATCTCATTATTGCTCCATCAATACTTTCAGCTGATTTTTCACGCTTAGGCGAGGAGATCAGTGCTATGGCCGAGGCTGGCGCAGATTGGATACATCTAGATGTTATGGATGGACATTTTGTCCCAAACATAACCTTTGGACCCAATGTAGTTTCTGCGCTTAGGCCATATACCGTATTGCCACTAGACGTTCATTTGATGATAGCGCCAGCAGACCCTTACCTAGCAAGCTTTGCTTACGCTGGCGCTGATGTCATAACTGTGCACGCTGAAGCGGGCCCTCATCTACATCGCTCCTTACAAACAATTCGCAACTTAGGGAAAAAATCTGGCGTATCACTCAATCCCGCAACACCTGAACACATTTTAAAATACATATTAGATGATATTGATCTCGTATTAGTAATGAGCGTAAATCCTGGATTTGGAGGACAATCTTTTATTGATTCTCAGCTGGCTAAAATTAGTGTGATCAAAGAAATGATCGGGAAACGTCCAATCAGACTGCAAGTTGATGGTGGGATAACTCCAAAAACCATTGGAGCCATTGTTGAGGCCGGGGCCGATACAGTTGTTGCCGGCTCGGCAGCTTTTAAAGGCGGCCCTCAACTTTACAGGGAAAATATACAAGCTTTACGCGCTATGGCGCGTTAGCGGCAAGTTCGATTGCCAAATAGCAAAGTGTTTGGCAAAACTGACGATATTCTCAAACAGGTTGCACAACAGGCATCCTGGCATTATGCAAGGGACAATATTGGGGCGTCGCCAAGTGGTAAGGCAGCGGATTTTGATTCCGCCATACGGAGGTTCGAATCCTCCCGCCCCAGCCACGACACCGATTAAATATTTATCTTTTCATTACCACTAACACAAGACGAAGCAGTTGCTTTGTTTACGTTCATGGTCCTAAGAAGAAGCCCCCACCAGTAGCCCGTCCCGGAACCACCTCAGACCGAAGATTAATAATTCAGCGCAAATCATCTACCTAAAAAAGCTGGGATCATGGATATGGATAAAATCTCAAAAACCCTTTTAGTCGTTTTAGCGGCGGGTCTATGGTTGAATTTCATTGTAATGTTATTGAAACCAAATCCAGCTTTAGCTGAACAAGATCTTTTAAGTAGTTTAGTAAAAAATTATTCCGGATCTACGGTGTCAGATTTTAATATCATTAAAAAAGCAATACTGAGCATTGCTGATGGCACATGCACTAATAAAAAGCTCTGCGGACCCTCTCAATAAAAAGAATAAAAATATTTTTAAATTTAGCATCACTATCCGCGCAGCTGACATTTAGTAAGGTTTACCTCAAAAATTAACTAACCAAAGTAATCACTTACGATTTGCTTCGGTCCAGCGTTATAATTATTACTATAGTTGTTTAGTTGATCATTTCTACAGGCGTACCGACATCAACACGATTGAATAAATCTATGACATCCTCATTTCTCATACGAATGCACCCGTAGGATGCTGCAGTTCCAATAGAACCACGCATCTTTGCTGTTGTTCCATGGATTGCAACATTGCCCACCCCAAGAGTAATTGCCCGAGCACCCATTGGATTACGTGGCGACCCGCCAGGAATGATATTTGGAAGTCTTGGGTGATCCGCAGCTACGTCAGCAGGGGGCGACCAGTCAGGTCTTATATATTTACCAATAACATGAGTCGTTCCGCTCCACTCTTTGCCATGCTTAGGAACAGCTATATGATATGTAACTCTCTTGCCGCTACCAGAGATATAAGTAAGCCGGCGGCTTCTTGCATTTATAATTATTTTTGCAGCATGCCCATAACCCGAAAATTCTCCAAAATCAAAGAAATCATAGTCGCCGGCCTCACTGACACCACTCATTACGATCAAGAGAAAGAGAGCCTTTAGAGATAAGGATATTAGGCATCTATTCATAACTTTAGGGACCTCTTGTCCTAGTGAAAGTGAAGAATACTATATCTAAAAAAATAAATCTCGACCACTCTGTGAGATATTCGGACATAAATATTTTTACTGATTTTTCGATAAATAGGTATGAGAATTGATCTAATAAACTAGAAAAAAGTTAATGATCATCAAGTTTTTATAATTAAAGCACTATGATCAGAAAAACTATTGATTCGCATATTAGCTTAAAAAGATTTATCTAATGATGATTAATCCTCTTTATTTGGCTCAATGTTTATTATAGGCGATTTACCTGTCACTATTTCAAACTGATTAATAATATCTTCGGATTTAATTAAGGTTATCGATTTGCGCTGCTCCAAAAGATCACTTAACATTAACGTCAAGAGTGAGCGCTGTGAAGGCAACATAGACAATAGCTGATTACGGTCAATAAGCCGACTAATTTTTCTATCGAGGGCGACATAGTCAGATTGTGACGACAAAATACTATCCTTTTTAATTCCTTACCCTTTATTAGTTACCTAGATAATTCTAGTTAAGTCGTACCGTGCGTAATGATCTTTTTTATTTCTAGAAAAAATATTATATGGAATAATTGAACAATATACTCACGGATTTTTCTTAAATATAAATCTGTATTGCATATAAAATATTGAGGTCTGCAGATATAAACGCCGACCTCAATACCTCTTTCGTAAGAGATGCCTATCAAGAAGTAAACCACTACTCGAGCGATATGATAACGCCTTCAGCGCCAGCTGCGAGTTGTAGTCCCTGGCGCGTACCCTCTAACTTAAGGTATATGCCCTTTGCACTACGCAGCCAGAAATGACCGCTACCCATATCACCTGCAGCCCAACCCATACGAAGTTCACCATAAGGGCCGCTAAAGTCTGCTAGTTTTTTAAGTCCGTATACATCACCCTTGGCGCTCAATCGCGAGGCGCCAAATCCACCTACGCCCAATCCAGCAACCTTGAATTTATATTCTTTGCCCTCAAAAGTGAGCGTACCACCACCCACAGCTCCTGACCCAATAAAGGCAACCTGAATTTGCTCAATTGTTACGTGCCCTGAAGGCGCTTCCTTTGGCGGTTCTTTGAGCTCTTCCTGCGCATAAGAAGTCGTGATGGTGGACAAAAAAATTGACAATAAGACAAAAACTACAGATCTCATAAACAGAACATCGCTAATAAATTTTGAAACAATTCTTTTACTAAACATTTTATTCTCCGACGAAGATGAATGATAAATAATTATATACCGACTCCTAATGATAAAATACTAATAAATTGAACTATCTATTTCTTTTTTCTTTAATGTAGACAATACATATTATTGTAAATTATATTAGTTTTAAAAATAATTTTTTTTGCAGCTTACTTTGGGATTTAAGCGATGTTTTCGCGCCGTCAATTCTAATTAAACACTGCCGCCGCTGCCAATGTTTCATCTCGCGGCAGCTTTGCCTATCCTGCGACTTAATCGGCTCTACAGATAAAGCGGCGCATAATTGGAATTAATGAAAAAGTCGCTTGAGTTTATGGTCTTGAACAACCAAATAGAATATGTGGAATAACACTTGATTTAGGCACAAGATTTAATAATCGGGCTGAAAATGAGTTAT